>CANGLG010000009.1 GCA_947454395.1 Flavobacteriales bacterium | reverse complement strand
TCTTTAAAAATTGTTTTGATTTGCTTTTGAAAGACTTAATTCGAGGTTTGCTTACTTGTATAACATATGGGTTGAGGGGATTGTTCTTTTCAAAATCCTGATGGTACTCTTCAGCGCGATAAAAGGCTTGAAAAGGTTCTAAAGTTGTTGTTATTTGTTTAAACGTTTTTTTTTCAAGTAAAGATTCAATGTGTTTCTGAGCAATTTTTTTTTCATTTTCATCTGAATAAAAAATAACAGAACGATATTGGGTTCCTTTGTCCGGACCTTGCTGATTTAAAGTCGTTGGATCGTGTGAGTTGAAAAATACACGAAGCAAATCCTCATATCCAATTTCACTTGAGTAATAAACAACTTTGACCGTTTCAGCGTGACCCGTTCTCCCGGAACAAACTTGATCGTAAGTTGGATTTTTAATGGAGCCACCAGAATACCCGGATTCAGCGTATTTTACTCCTTTAACAGATTCAAAAATTGATTCAACACACCAAAAACAACCACTACCAAAATAAGCTGTACTTGTTTTTTGGGATAATGCCAAATAATTAAAGGTCAAACAAAGGAAGAAAAGTAATTGCTTCATGAAGTTAAAACAATCATTAGAGGAAAAGGTTTGTTAATTTTCCCTAAGCGTAAATTATGTAACAGCCTTAAGGGTAAAGACCCAAATAATCTGTGAATAAATATCGAGGAAATCAAAAACATTTAAAATCACACTTTAATCTTCACTTAATTTTTTACCTTTAATCTCTTTCATGACTATGAGAAAAGTATATTTTATTGATACCGTTCATCCTATTTTGAAGGAGCGTTTGTCTAAAAATAATTTTGAGTGTATTGACGCTACAAAACTTTCTAGAGAAGAAATAGAAAAACTCATTCCGGACGCTTATGGAATCGTAATTCGAGCTCGTTTTACCATGAATGATGACTTTTTAAATCGATCAGAAAATCTTCGCTTCATTGCTCGTTCAGGATCTGGACTTGAAAATATTGATCAAAGTTATTGCAAGGAGAGGGGTATTGTTTTATTCAATTCTCCAGAAGGCAACAGAAATGCCGTTGCTGAGCATGCTTTGGGTATGTTATTGGTTTTGTTGAATAAATTGAACCTCGCTGATGCGCAAGTACGAAATGGCGTTTGGAATCGTGAAGGAAATAGAGGTGAGGAAGTAGATGGAAAAACGATTGGAATAATTGGTTATGGAAACAATGGTTCTTGTTTTGCTAAAAAACTAGCTGGTTTTGATGTAAAATTAATGGCTTATGACAAATATAAAACTGGATTCGGGGATCATTTTGTTCAGGAATGTACGCTAGAAGCCATTTTTCAGCAGGCAGACGTTGTGAGTTTTCATATCCCTCTAAATAAAGAAACTAAGTATTTCGCTAACGAACAATTTTTTAATTCCTTTCAAAAACCGATTCGTCTTCTAAATTTAGCAAGGGGAAAAATTGTAAACACGAAAGATCTTGTGGATGCTTTAAAAGCTGGGAAAGTCAAAGGCGCTTGCCTAGATGTACTTGAATTTGAAACAAAGAGTTTTGAATCATTTTTTGAACAGCATTTGCCGGACGAGTTTGATTATTTAATTAAATCTGAAACCGTAGTTCTTTCTCCACATGTAGGAGGTTGGACAACAGAAAGTTATTTTAAATTAAGTAATGTTTTGGCGGATAAAATTTTAGATTGGGATAAGGATGATAATTGAGAGATCAGCTATAGAATCACTATGAACCAGCTGTTTTATGCATTGTCATTAATTCCAATTTTCTAAAAAATCATCTAGTTCTCTTCGGTCTTTTTTTGTTGGTTTCCCATCCGTTTGACGATAGACTCGCTGTGCCGCTTGATATGCTTTAAATTTTTCGATTTCTTCCTCAGAAGTTAAGTCAGTTATAAAACTAACCACAAGTGCGGCACCGACCCTTTTATCTGTAAATCCAACCACTTTATAGGTAAAAACAGCTGTATTTCGGTGAATGTTTATTTCATCGTTCATTTTAACTTCACGCGCTGGTTTGACTTGTTCTCCGTTGATTTTTACTTTTCCTTTGGAAAGTAATTCAGCTGCTTGAGAACGGGTTTTTGCGAGGCGAATGCACCAAAGAAATTTATCCCATCGCAATTTCATGTTGCAATTTTTTCGATAAAGAATTAAAAACTAAGTCATATGATTCATCAATCATCTTTTTCAAAAGAACGTCATCCACATCGTTATTTAAGTAAACCGTATTCCAGTGTTTTTTGTTCATATGATATCCTGGTTCTACCGCAGAAAAACGCTCTCTGTATTCAATGGCTTGTTCAGGACTACATTTCAAATTAATCGAATAGAAGCCATCAACATCCGCAAGCGAAAACATTTTTCCACCAACTTTAAAAACAAGTGTTTTTCGATCAAAAGGGAAGATTTCTACAACTCCCTTTTTCGATAAACAGAAAGTATAGAACTCCTCAATATTCATTATTAGTGAATGGCAGGAGCAAGATCTTCGTGACCAAGCGCATAAAGCATTTTAGTATGCTCGCTCAAAGCTTTATAAAAAGTCTTATATGAATGGTATGGCAAATTATACTCCGTCGCTGTTTGTTTAACAATATCAGCGATTTTACTATAGTGGATATGACAGATATTTGGGAAAAGGTGGTGTTCTACTTGATAATTAAGTCCACCAACATACCACGAAAACAAACGTGATTTCGGAGCAAAATTAGCTGTGTTATATAATTGATTAACTGCCCAATCAGCATCTATATTGCCTGAATCATCTGGTACAGGGTAACTTGAAGTTGGAACTACATGCGCAGGCTGAAAAATAGCTGCTAAGATCAAACCTGAAATAAATTGCATTACGAAATAACCGATTAGTGTTACATACCAATATGCCGGACTTAATAAAAAAGGTAATAATAAAAACATTAATGCATAAAAAACTTTACTGACAATTATTATTGTTAAGTGTTTACCGTAGGAAAGACCTTGAGTTTCAACTAAGCCCATTTTTTTATATCGAACAGCTTGTTTGTAGTCTTTACTAACAAACCAAACAAGTGTCATAAGACTATAAAAGAACCAAGCATACAAATGCTGAAAACGATGTATTTTCAATCTCTTTTTATGAGGCGAAAACCGCAGGAAAACCGCTGGTGGATCAATATCCTCGTCTAAATTTGTAATGTTTGTATACGTATGGTGAAGAACGTTGTGTTGAATCCTCCAATTAACATCATTTCCACCAACCAACATTACTACTTTACCAATAATATTGTTAACCCTTTCATTTTTAGAGTAGGCACCATGATTTGCGTCATGCATTACTGAAAGACCTATGCCAGCCATTCCAACACCCATTATTGTCCAACAAATAAAGTAAACCCAATTACTTAGGCCAGGTAGGAACAAGAAGCCAAAAGGAACGAGATAAATCGCAAGCATACAAATAGTTTTAATAACCATTTTTGCATTCGCATGGCGAGAAATATTTTTGGATTTAAAGTATTCGTTAACCCGTTGACGGAGCACTTTATAAAACTCCGTGTTGTGTTCCTTTGAGAAGGTAATTTTTGAATACGACATGAATATTTTTAAGTGACAAAATTACCCAATAAAATTGGTTTAATAAATTAATTTGTTTTTTAACAAGTTTTTTTATGAATATCAGACTATACCTTGAAGCATACAGAACTTATAATAAGCACCTTTTTGTTGAAGTAAATCATCATGATTTCCCTTTTCAATAATCTCTCCCTTTGAGAGAACAATGATTTCATCCGCATTGCGAACAGTACTTAATCTATGAGCTATTACCAAAGATGTTCTGTTTTTCATAATTTTTTCAAGTGCCTCTTGAACTAATTTTTCAGATTCTGTATCTAAAGCGGATGTAGCTTCATCTAAAATTAAAATTTTTGGATCTTTATAAATTGCTCTTGCAATACTCAATCGTTGTTTTTGACCACCGGAAAGTTTATTTCCCCTTTCTCCTATGATTGTATCGAAGCCATTTTCAAGTGCGTCAATGAACATTTTTGCGTTTGCAATTTTCGCTGCTTCTTCCACGCGATCCATGTCTGGATTCGGATCCCCAAAAGCAATATTTTCTTTTACCGACATGTTAAAAAGAATGGATTCCTGAGATACTATCCCTATTAAACCTCGTAAATCCATGATTTTTAAATCGCGTACATCTTTTCCATCAATGGTAATAATTCCTTCCGTCACATCATAAAAACGTGGTAATAAATCCATCATGGTTGATTTACCACTTCCTGATTCACCAACAATGGCAATCGTTGCGCCTTTTTTAACAGACAAATTAATGTTTTTCAACACCGGCTCTTCGCCATATTTAAAAGAAACGTTTTTATATAGAATCTCATTTTCAAAAGAATCAACAGATACCGCATTTTCTTTTTCTATAATTTTTTCGTCTGCATCTAAAACTTCATTTATCCGGTCTTGGGAGGCAAAAGCCTTTGTCATGTTCGCCATGTTATTGGAAACACTTTGAATAGGGCGAAGTAGTTGCGAGAAAACAATCACAAAAGTCAAAAATACTTCCCCTGAAAGTGCATCACTGTTCGATTCCAGAATCATTTTACCACCAAACCAAACTAAACAAAGCATGACCCCTGCTCCTAAAACCTCATTTAATAAAGGAGAAAGATCTTTTTTTCGGAAAGTTTTTGTTACAAGCTTTTGATGTTTTAGGTTTAATGCCTGAAAGCTTTCAAAAAAGGAAGGAATCGCGTTAAATGCTTTTATGATTCTAATGCCGCCCAATCCTTCTTCCATTGCTGAGAAAAGAAATCCAAGTTGCTCCTGTCCTTTTTTTGCAGTTCTCTTTAAACTTTTTCCAATTCTAGAAATCACAAATGCCGAAACAGGAAGTAGAAAAAAGGAAACAACCGTTAGTTGTGGACTTAAGTAAATTAGTGAAGCAACATTTATTACAATTGCAATTGGTTCTCTAAAAATTAATTCAAGTAAACTTACAACCGCTACTTCGATTTCACCGACATCACTATTCATTCTAGCCATTAAATCTCCTTTTCGCTCGTTGGAGTAATAGGACAATGGCAACGTCAACGATTTATAAAATAAGGCATCTCTTACATCCCTAACAACAGCCATTCTTAGTTCCGATTGATACCAAACAGCGCCGTATCGAAATAGATTTTTTAAGAAAAAGGCAATAAACACAGAGATACAAACAAAGAACAAGGCTTGTTTTGGGTCGGTTTGTACCAAATGATACATGATGTAATTGTAGTAATCCTTGATGTATTCAAAAACATGTAGAGCATTCGTCAGTATCGGTTTTTCAACTGGAACTAAATCTTCCGGTTTTCTAAAAATTAATTGCAGAACAGGAATGAATAATACAAGGGACAGTAAGTTAAAAACCACAAACAATAAATTACAAAGCACAACTAAAAAGGCTATTCCTTTGTATTTAAACGTGTACTTATAAATTTCGCTGTAATACTTCACTTCAGATGCAAAGATACATTTTGTGTTTGTTAATCTGCATACTTCTCAACAATTCTTACCTTTGTGTCATGGCATCAATAAGACAGAATAAAATTGAATCAGTGATTCAGTCAGAGCTTTCTACTTTTTTTCAGCGAAACCCAGTTGATATTTGCATGGGCTCAATGGTCACTGTTACCGTAGTTCGTGTGACACCTGATTTATCCCTAGCAAGATGCTATTTGAGTTTTTTCCTCGGGCCAGATAAGCAAACTGTTTTGGAAAACATTAAGGCAAACTATGGAAAAATAAGGGGAGAGATAGGAAAGCGGCTAAAAAACATGCATAAGATTCCAGAACTCACATTTCACATCGATGATTCATTGGATTATGCAATGAAAATAGATGAACTTCTTAAAAAATAATCATTAACGTTCCCTTTTACATAGCGCTGAGGTATTTACGCTCAACTAGAAAAAGGAGCATTATCACCCTTATTACGCGCATTTCTATCGTTGGTGTTTGTGTAATTACTGCTGCGTTGGTCATTTTACTTTCCGCTTTTAATGGAATCGAAAAAATGATTGAAACTCTTTACAGCGAATACGATTCAGACATAACGATTTCTGCCGCAAAAAGTAAAACATTTTACGAATCAGAAATAAACTGGAAGGGATTGTCAAAGGTGTCGGGATTGAAATCCTATTCAAAGGCAGTTGAAGAAATTGTTGTTTTACGCCATGAAAAAAAATGGGTAAATGCCACATTAGTGGGCGTAGAAAATAATTTTATTGAAACAATCGCTTTAAAAAACCACACAGTAATTGGTGAACCGATAATTTACAATCAACAATCAAAACAAGCATACGGAGTAATTGGGGGAGGCTTGATGCAAAAATTGGATACAAGAATTGGGAACACTTCTGAATACGAATCAATTATTGTGTATGCACCTAAGAGAAATGTTAAAATTCGACCTGGAAAATCACCGTTTTATATGGAGCGAATGTTCTTGTCGGGAGCTATGAATTATAACCGAGAAATCAACGAAGAGAAAGTACTTTGGCCCTTGAAAAATGTCCAAGAATTACTTCATTACGATAATGAATTAACACACCTATTTGTTGATGTCGATTCAACTTCTGGTTTCAGTAATGAGGAAGTAAAAGAAAAACTAATCACGGTTTTAGGCAAGTCATTCAAAGTGAAAACAAATTTTGAAAAAAACGAAATCATTTATAAAACGAGTAAATCTGAAAGGGTAGTCGTTATTGTAATAATGATATTTATTTTCATTTTGGCTTCGTTCAATTTAATTGCTTCTTTAACAATGCTTTTTGTTGAAAAAAAGGAAAACATTCAGACTTTACGAAGCATAGGAATGACTCAAAAGGAATTATTTCGAATTTTTATGCTTGAAGGCCTATTAATTTCAGGAACGGGGATCCTTATTGGCCTTGTTTTAGGTTATTGTGTTTGTTTAATTCAAGTTTATTTTCCTCTATTAATAATTCCTGGTGCGGGTGTTCCATTTCCAATTTCTTTTTCCTTCGGAGATTTTCTTTTAATTTTTTTCTCAGTAGCTTCGCTGAGCTTTGTTTTTAGCTACTTTCCAGTAAAAATTCTAATCAGAAACGAACGTAGCACATTGAATAAACAATAAATTTCTTGTTTTTTAAATGTAAAAATAAAAAGTCGTATATTTGCGCCCAAATTAAACAGGCTTAAAATGTCAACAGTTAAAGGAAAAATCTCACAAGTTATCGGTCCAGTTGTGGACGTTCGTTTTGAAAGAGGTGTTGCTCTTCCAAACATTTATGATGCATTAGAAGTGTACAAAACAGATGGAACTCGCGTGGTTCTTGAGGTTCAGTCGCACGTTGGTGAAAATGCTATCCGTGCTATTTCTATGGACTCTACGGATGGTTTTACCAGGGGAATGGAAGTTGTTTCTACTGGAACTTCAATCAAAATGCCAACGGGAGATAGAATCAAAGGAAGATTATTTAACGTTGTTGGTGAAGCAATCGATGGAATTAACACAATGGATAATACGAACGGTTTGCCAATCCACAGAGAAGCTCCGAAATTCGATCAGTTATCTACAGCAACAGAAATATTGTTTACAGGTATTAAAGTAATCGATTTGATTGAGCCTTATGCAAAAGGAGGTAAAATTGGTCTTTTCGGTGGTGCCGGTGTTGGTAAAACTGTATTGATTCAGGAATTAATTAATAACATCGCTAAAGGACACGGAGGTTTATCTGTATTCGCAGGTGTTGGTGAAAGAACGCGTGAAGGAAACGACTTACTTCGTGAGATGCTCGAGTCTGGAATTATAAAATATGGTAAAGATTTCATGCACTCAATGGAAGAAGGTGGATGGGATTTAACTAAAATTGACCTTGAAGAAATGAAAGAATCTAAAGCTACTTTCGTTTTCGGACAAATGAATGAGCCTCCTGGAGCACGTGCACGTGTTGCGCTTTCAGGATTAACTATTGCTGAGTATTTCCGTGATGGTGATGGTGAAGGTCAAGGAAAAGATATCCTTTTCTTCGTTGATAACATCTTCCGATTCACGCAAGCTGGATCTGAGGTATCAGCACTTCTTGGACGTATGCCTTCAGCGGTAGGTTATCAGCCAACATTGGCTACAGAAATGGGTCAAATGCAAGAGCGTATTACTTCAACTAAAAACGGTTCAATTACATCTGTTCAAGCAGTATATGTTCCTGCAGATGACTTAACGGATCCTGCTCCGGCAAATACATTTGCTCACTTAGATGCAACAACGGTACTTTCTCGTAAAATTGCAGAGTTAGGAATTTATCCAGCGGTAGATCCTTTGGATTCAACTTCTCGTATTCTTACTCCGGAAATTGTTGGTGAAGAACATTACAATTGTGCTCAACGTGTTAAAATCACCCTACAACGATATAAAGAACTTCAAGATATTATTGCAATCTTAGGTATGGATGAGTTGTCTGAAGAAGATAAATTGGTTGTTCACAGAGCTCGTCGTGTTCAACGTTTCTTGTCTCAACCATTCCACGTTGCAGAGCAATTTACAGGAATACCGGGAGTTTTGGTAGATATTCAAGAAACAATCAAAGCATTCAACGATATTCTTGACGGAAAATATGATAAATACCCAGAAGCTGCATTCAACCTTAAAGGAGGGATTCAAGATGTTATAGTTGCTGGAGATAAAATGTTAGCAGAAGCTTAATAATTAGGAAATGAAACTAGAGGTTATTACACCGGAATCGAGTGTGTTTTCAGGGGATGCGATTTCTGTTTCGCTTCCTGGAATCGATGGGTTTTTTCAGATATTAAACAACCATGCACCGATTATTTCAACACTGAAAGAGGGTGAAATGAAAGTTGAATTAGCAGAAAACGCTGTTAAAGAAAATTTAGCGCCTTCTGTTGTTTTAGAAGGACAAAAGACTATAAAAATTTCGATTAAGGGCGGTGTTGCTGAATTAGTTAACAATAAGTTGATTGTTCTTGCTGAATAACACCCAATAGCTTATTTTAAAAGGGATCTGGTTCTCCACATCCCTTTTTTTATGTTAAGACATGTTAAGTAAAGAAAAATTTAAATTGTCCACACAAGATAGTTTCATTAACTTCGTTCTATTGTAGTTAAATGTCAGACTTACCAGAAGAATTAAATATCAATAAGATACCTCAGCATGTTGCTGTCATAATGGACGGTAATGGTCGCTGGGCAAAACAACGCGGACAAAACAGACTAGAAGGTCATGCGATGGGTGTTGATTCGGTTCGTACCACATTGAAGGCGGCAAGGGAAATTGGTGTTTCATTTTTGACTTTATACGCTTTTTCTACCGAAAATTGGAGTCGACCAAAAGAGGAAGTTGATGGATTAATGGATCTTTTAGTTCAGTCGATTGCGAACGAAATGGATGAATTGAACGAAAACGGAGTCAAACTTGCTGCGATTGGAGACATTGATGGTTTGCCAGAAAAATGTGCTGAAAGCTTAAAAAAAGCTATTGTTGAAACATCATCAAACAAGGAAATTACTTTAATTTTAGCTTTGAATTACAGTGCCAAGTGGGAGCTGACAGAAGCGATTAAACAAATAGCTTCTGATGTTCAAGAAGACAAAATTTCTTCTTCTCAAATTACTGATACATTGGTGAGTTCGTACCTCACAACTAAAGAATTTCCAGATCCAGAATTATTAATTAGAACAAGTGGCGAACATAGAGTAAGTAATTTTCTTCTTTGGCAAATTGCGTATACAGAGTTTTATTTTACTGATGTTCATTGGCCCGACTTCAGAAGAGAGCATTTTATTCAAGCCGTCCTAGATTACCAACAAAGAGAAAGAAGGTTTGGGAAAGTATCAGAACAAATAATACAAGGGGAATGAAGAACGTTTTATTATTAATTCTGTTTATTATACCGTTCTTTTCTATATCTCAGAACGAACCAACAGTATTAGGAGGGATAGATTTTTCTTACAAAGAGCCAAAGGAATATGAAATTGGACCGATAAGAATTGAAGGCGCAGAAAACTTTGACCACCAAGCAATAAAATTAATTGCTGGATTAAGACAAGGTCAAAAAATCACTATTCCTGGAGAACAAATTAACAAAGCAATTAAAAGTTTATGGGCCGAAGGTCTTTTTTCAAATATTGCAATATATGCTGAAAGAGAAGTTGCAGGAGTTGTTTATCTCGTTATTGAATTAAAAACAAGACCAAAGCTTTCAAAGTTTAAATTTAAAGGAGTTACTAAACGTGATGCAGATAAAATCAGAGAGGAAATTTCATTGTTTGCTGGTAAAACCATATCTGAAAATTTGGTTTTTCAAACGAAAAGCAAAATAAAAGGTTATTTCAGAGATAAAGGATTTTATAAAGTTAATGTTAACATTACACAACAAAAAGATACTTTAATAAATGACTCCGAAATATTTTTAATAGACATAAAAAGAGGGCCTAAAATTGGAATAAAAGAAATTGTCATAACTGGAAATACTGAAGTTCCTACCTGGAAATTGAAATTGGCTATGAAGGACACCAAACAAAAATCGATTTTACGAATTTTTAAAAGGTCAAAATATACTGAGTCCAGCTACGAAAAAGACAAACTTGCGCTTCTTGGAAAATTCAATGCCGTCGGTTTAAGAGATGCTGCAATAATTTTTGACACAGTATACACCCTAGATGAAAAAAACCTAAAAATAGACATTAAAATAGAAGAAGGAAATAAATACTTTTTTGGTGATATAGAGTGGATCGGAAACACAAAATATCGTTCAAGTTACCTAGACACTGTAATGGGAATAAAAAAGGGAGACATCTATAATAAAACGCTTTTTGAAGGCCGGTTACATGGAACAGGGGACGGGAGAGATATCAGCGCTTTGTACATGGACAAAGGATTTTTGTTTTTTCAAGTTATCCCCGTTGAAACCAACGTTACTGATAACCACATTAATCACCAAATACGAATTATTGAAGGTAAGGAGGCCCGAATAGGCACTGTAACAATCAAAGGAAACACAAAAACAAATGATCGTGTTATTTTAAGAGAAATCAGAACGAAACCGGGAGATTTGTTTAGTAAAGAAGCCATTATGCGAACTCAAAGAGAGTTGGCGCAGCTCGGTTTTTTTAATGAACAGGCCTTTCAAGTAAATCCTTTGCCAAACCCGGCGAATGGTACAGTTGATATTGAATATGTTGTTGAAGAAAAATCTTCGGACCAAGTTGAGTTATCCGGAGGGTATGGTGGTGCAGGTCCGACATCCTCTGCAAGAATCATAGGAACTGTTGGTTTAACATTTAATAATTTCTCCACCAAAAATTTCTTTAAAAAAGAAGCTTGGTCACCATTGCCTGGGGGTGATGGACAGCGATTATCCATTCGCGCGCAATCTAATGGTAGATATTATCAAGGATACAATTTCTCATTTACAGAACCATGGTTGGGAGGAAAAAAACCAAATTCGCTTTCTTTTTGGTTAACCAATTCTTCTGTTTCCACCAATGGATATTTACGAACAAATCCAAGTTACAATGGTGTTTCAATAACAGGTGTTGGGGTTGGTCTGGGAAGAAGAAAAAAATGGCCGGATGACTATTTTACAGCTTATTATGATTTAAGTTATCAGTATTATGATGTCGTTAATTATCCTTATTTCCCATTATTCCCTAAAGGTTTTGCAAACGACATTGCTTTGAAATATGTCCTACAAAGAAGCTCTGTAAGTGCTCCAATTTATCCGCAAAGCGGTTCGAATTTTACATTTACCGCAAAGGCAACACTACCATATTCTTATTTTAATGATGGTATTGATTATGCTTCGCAAACAGATAAAGAAAGATACCATTTTCTAGAGTATTATCGTTTTAAATTTACAGGAGAGTGGTTCGTTCCTCTATCTACAGATAAAAAACTGATTTTAATGCCTCGATTCGGATTTGGGTATATTGGTTCTTATTCCAAAGGACGAGGAATAACACCTTTTGATCGATATGTGATGGGAGGTAGTGGCTTAACGGGTGCAAGTCAATTCGGAGGAAGAGAAATTATTGCGCTTCGTGGATATGAAGACCAGCAAGTTTCCTCCAACGGCGGGGATCCAATTGTTGCAAAATATACCCTAGAACTGAGGTATCCGATTTCATTAAATCCTTCGGCTACGTTTTATGCCTTGACGTTTTTAGAAGCAGGAAATACTTATCCGTCATTTGATCGTTTTAATCCATTTAATGTTAAACGATCCGCAGGTGTAGGTATTCGTGTTTTCCTTCCAATGTTTGGAATGTTAGGTCTTGATTATGGACTTGGTTTCGATAAACTTGATAACTGGTCAACTGGATATGGATCAGGATCAGATAAATCGATAGATACGAAAGGTTTTTATCCGAAACTAAGCTTTACAATTGGTATGAATCTTGGAGAATTGTAATGTGTGAATTAGCAATAATTGTTTATATTCGCCGTTCTTTAGGGATAATCTCATAATTATGTTAAAGTATTTATTTGTCTTATTATTGTTTTTTGGCACAGGCTTTGCTAAAGCGCAAACGTATGCATTCATTGATTCAGATTACATATTAAAGAATGTTCCTGAGTATGCTGAAGCAAAAGAAAAGCTTGATAAAATGTCAGAACGCTGGACAAAAGAAATAGAAGAACGTTATACGGTTATAAAAACAAAAAAAGATAACTTCCAACGAGAGGAAGTCCTTCTTCCAAAAGAGGAAAAGGAAAAAAGAAAACAAGAAATTGAAAAATTAGAAAAAGAAGCTGTTGAACTTCAAACATTGCATTTTGGTTCGAATGGAGATTATTTTCAAAAGCGTCAAGAATTGATTAAACCAATTCAGGATCGCGTTTTTACGGCTATGAAAAAACTAGCTAAGAAAGAGGGTTACTCCTTTGTTTTTGATAAAGCAAACCAAAGTAATCTTGTTTATGCTGAAAAAGAGTACGATATCAGTGATGCAGTACTCGAGGAAATGGGAATTAGTAAATAAATTAAAACACAAAATAAAATGAAACAAATCTTAGTTGCTTTTGCGTTGATAATCAGTTCATTTGGTTTTTCGCAAACGAAAATTGGTCACGTTAACTCTCAAAAATTATTGGATACATTGCCTTCAAGAGACATTGCTTTGAAAAAATTGGAAGACCGTCAGAAAGAAGGAATGGCAGAATTGGAAGAAATGCAAAAATCTTTTGAAACAGCATATAGAAAACACCAAGAAACAAGAGTTAATAAAACTCCAATGCTTATTGAGATTGATGAAGCGAATCTAATGAAAAAGCAGCAAGCAATCGAAATGAGACAACAATCTCTTGAGCAGGAATTACAAGCATACAATGAAGAACTTAACAAGCCTATTTTAGAGCGCATTCAAAAAGCAATTGAAATAGTTGCAGAACGTAAAAAATTAAATTATATTATTGATGAATCTGTAACGCTTTATTTTAAAGGTGGGGTGGATTGCACTTCTGAAGTTATGGTTGAATTACTAAGATTGGATGCTGAAGCTTTGAAAAAATAAAAAATTTCATTTAAAAATAGAGAAGGCAATCAAATGATTGCCTTTTTTTTTTAGTTTTATCCCATGTTCAACAATGCACCAATTGGGGTTTTTGATTCAGGTTATGGAGGATTAACCGTTCTTTCAGAAATAAAGAAACGTCTTCCTCAATTCGATTATTTGTATCTTGGAGATAACGCACGTGCTCCATACGGAAACAGGTCTTTTGATGTTGTTTATAATTTCACGTTAGAGGCTGTTAATTTTCTTTTTGAAAAAGGATGCCCGCTTGTGATTATTGCGTGCAACACAGCCTCTGCAAAAGCACTTAGAAGCATTCAACAAAATGATTTACCAACTATTTCCGTCAACAAACGCGTATTAGGAGTCATCAGACCAAGTACGGAAGAAATCGGTACTTTAACTAAATCAAAACACGTTGGGGTTTTAGGAACAACAGGAACCATACAATCACAATCCTATATGATTGAATTACAGAAATTCGCTCCGGATATTCAAGTAACTCAACATGCTTGTCCGATGTGGGTTCCCTTAATAGAAAACGATCGCCACAATTCATTAGCTGGAAAAATGTTCATTGAAGAAGATATTCAGATATTAATGAGAAAAGATCCTGAAATAGATACTGTTATATTGGCTTGCACCCATTATCCTGTAATTAAACAACAGATTGAAGAGATTTTAGGTTCAAAAGTTAGTGTTATTGCGCAGGGCCCAATTGTTGCTGAAAAACTTGCAGATTATCTCTCGAGGCACCATGAAATAGAAAATCTTTTAAGCAAAACAGGATCTGTTCATTATTATACTACCGAAAATAGTCATGTGTTTGATCAAAAAGCAAGTCAGTTTTTAGGTGAGCAGATTGCTTCAGAACATGTTGAAATAGCCGGGTAATTAAAACTCATGTTTCAAAACCGTAAGATTCTTATTGCTACAAAGCACCAAAAAGAGGAAGTCTTTGCTCCTTTACTAAAACAACATTTTGGAATGGAATGCTATGTCGCATATCATTTTGATACAGATTCACTTGGGGCATTCACTGGTGAGGTTGAGCGAAAAGAAGATCCGCTAACAACACTTCGAAATAAATGCGTGAATGCCTTAAGGGGAACAAGTTTCGATTTAGTAATAGCTAGTGAAGGTTCTTTTGGACCTCATCCAGCTAATTATTTTATAACAGCAGGAGATGAATTAATTCTACTATTGGACCTAAAAAACAACTTTGAAATTCTCGCTCGAGAACTTACTACAGAAACTAATTTCAATGCGAGAAATGTTCGAACTTACCAGGAACTTTTAGAATTTTCTTCAGTTGTAGGTTTCCCAAAGCATCGCTTGATACTGAGAAAATCAATAGATGATTTTGAAGAAATACACAAAGGAATAGGTGACCCTGAAGAATTAAAAAACAGATTTAACGACCTTTTAAAAAAATACGGTAGCGTTTACGCGGAAACAGACATGCGAGCTATGTACAACCCAACTCGCATGAAATCCATAGAAAGAGGTGTGGGTCAATTAATAGAAAGCATGAAGTCAAATTGTCCTTCGTGTAAAACACCCGGTTTTTCAGTTCGAAAAAGCGAAGCGGGGCTACCATGCGAATGGTGTAATGCTCCTACAAAATCCCCAAAGAACCATATTAAAACCTGTATTAAATGTGATTTCGAAGAACGAATTCAGAATCCAAACAATCGAAAAACTGAAGATCCAACTTATTGTGATTTGTGTAATCCCTGAAATAAAATAGAGATAAATTTAAATTTATCTTAACCTTTTAAAAAAGCTATTTACTTGAATTATTATATCTTTTTCTTATTCAAACGATTGATTATTTTCTCTTGTATTTCCTTTAATTCTTCTGGGTTTCGTGTATAGAAATCATAGCTTTGTTCAAAGGCTTTTTTAGTCACATTGTGCTTACGAAAAGAAATTGAACATGCTTTTTCTAATTTCTCTTTGTAATTATTTGGTAAACCATATTTCTTTTGGTAGTAGTTTTCAAGAACGAGTACATCTTCGTAAACCGCGATAAATTGCTCTTCGTCCAGTACCGCTTTTTCTGTTTTAAATAATGAACCTTTTTCATTACAAGCCACCAATGTGAAAACAACGAAAAAGAAAATGTACTTCATGGTTAAACGTTAAATAACATCCTACTACCTGTTGAATTTTCAAGAATGCAGTTGTTCTCAAAAACAAGGTTACCATTCACGAAGGTACGGTCAATGGAATTCGAAAAGGTTGTCCCTTCAAACGGAGACCAGCCACATTTGTAAAGTAAGTTGTCTTTTGAAACGGTTGATGTTTTATTTGGATTGACTAAAACAATATCTGCATGGTAACCTTCACGTAAAAACCCACGATTTTTAATTCTGAATAATACCGCCGGCGCATGTGCCATTTTTTCAACAACCCTTTCTAAAGGAATCAAACCTTCTTTACTTTTTTCTAGCATAGCTAAAAGCGCATGTTGAACCAAAGGTCCACCTGAAGGAGCTTTCATGTACCCTTGTTTTTTTTCTTCCAAGGTGTGTGGCGCATGATCTGTAGCAATAACATCGATCCGATTATCTAACAATGCTTTCCAAATACCATCTCTATCCACATCTGTTTTCACAGCAGGATTCCATTTGATAAAGTTTCCTTTTTTAGAATAATCTGCATCTGTAAACCAAAGGTGGTGGATACACGCCTCTGCGGTTATTTTTTTCTGTTCCAACGGAATTGAGTTGTCAAACAAATGTGTTTCTTTTTCCGTTGAAATATGTAATATATGCAAACGCGTACTGTGTTTTTTTGCAAGACGAACCGCCATGGAAGAAGACAAGTAACAAGCTTCCGCACTTCTGATTAAAGGGTGAGCCGTAATCGGAATATTTTCTCCGTATTGTTCTTGGTATTTAGCGAAGTTTGCTTTTATCGTTTCTTCGTCCTCACAATGAGTTGCAATAAGCATCTCAGATCTTGAAAACAAACCTTCCAATGTTGTTTCGTTGTCAACAAGCATGTTTCCAGTAGAGGACCCCATGAAAACCTTTATTCCGCAAACATTCTCAGGATTTGTTTTTAGTACTTCCTCTAAATTATCATTAGAAGCCCCCATAAAGAAAGAATAATTAGCTAATGAACTTCTTGCGGCAATATTGTATTTTTCTTGCAGTAATTCTTGAGTTAGTGCGTTCGGAACCGTATTCGGCATTTCCATGAATGAAGTGATTCCTCCAGCAACAGCAGCTCTTGATTCCGTAGCAATATTTCCTTTATGTGTCAAGCCTGGCTCACGAAAATGGACCTGATCATCGATACAACCCGGCATAATAAGTAATCCTTCTGCATTTATCTCTTCAGCGTTGTGCTTATTATCTATTTGACTATCAATTCGTTCAATGATACCATTTCGAATCAACAAATCACCATAAAAGGATCTGCCTTCATTAATGATTTTTCCGTTTTTTATTAAATACGTTTTCATAACTTCATTCGTTTCATTTTCCAAACGCCAAAAAAAGCCTCCTTAAAAATACCCGTACTCATTTTAGATTCACCATGCAAACGGTCAATAAACGTAATTGGAATTTCTTTTACTTTAAATCCATGTTTAATCGTGGCGTATTTCATGCAAATTTGAAAAGCATAACCTTTAAATGGAATGTTATCCAAATTAATTGCTTGTAATACAGAGGAACGATAGCATTTGAACCCTGCGGTTGTATCCTTTATTCCGACACAAAGAATCAATCTTACATAAATGCTTGCGAAATAAGACATTAAAATACGATCCAATGGCCAATTTTTTACTTTTCCTCCTTTACAATACCTTGATCCAATGGATAAGTCGGCGCCATTTTCACATGCCTCCAAAAGTCTTACAAGATCGTTTGGATCATGAGAAAAATCACAATCCATTTCGAAAATAAAAGTATAATTATGTTCTATGGCCCATTTAAAACCATGAATGTACGCCGTACCTAAACCTAACTTTCCTATTCTTTTCTCTAAAAAAACACGATTCGGAAATTCACGCATCAAAACGTCAATTTTATCTGCTGTTCCATCTGGAGAATTGTCGTCAACGAAAAGAATATTAAACGGTTTTTGAAGAGCCAAAAGGGCGCGAGTCATTTTTTCAACGTTTTCAATTTCGTTGTAAGTCGGAATAATGACGATTGAGTTTATTGACATACGGACAGAACGAAATTACACATTAATGACTACTACAAAGCAAATTCCTAACAATTTTAATAATAATTAAGAAAGAATAAAAAAACCGTTAGTGATTTACTAACGGTTTTAATTGTATTAGTTGTAAAGATTAAGCTTCTTCGTCCTCATCATCACCGGCATCTGCACCTTTAACAGCACCACGAGCCATTTTAACAGCAACGACAACAGCATTAGCTGGATCTAAAAAAGTAACCCCAGGAATATCAACGCTGCTTACACGAATAGATTGACCTATACGTAATTTTGTAATATCAAGCGTGATTGCATCTGGCAAGTCTTTTGGAAGACCAACACACTGTAAATTACGGAAAGCGGTCATTAATTTACCACCGGCCATTACTCCACGAGAAGAACCAGTAATACGAACTGGTAATTTAACCCTTACCGGTTTACTGTCATTCAATTCAAGGAAATCAACATGTTGAACGCTTCCTTTTGTTGGATGTTGTTGCAATTCTTGGATAATACCTTTTGCTTTCTTGCCATCAATATCAAGTTCAACTTGATAAACTTCCGGTGAAAAAACAATTTTCTCAATATCTATTTGCTTTACTGAGAAGTGAGTTTGTTCACCTTGACCGTAAAGCACACAAGGAACTCTTTCTGCGTTGCGGGTAGCTGCAGCGTCCTTTTTCCCTACGTTCGCTCGGAGCGAACCGCTCAATTGTGCTGTTTTCATATTATATAATTTAAGAGATTACAAAATGGGAACTTATTGACTCGTTGTGAATCAATCGTTTAATAACATCCGCGAAAAGCGTCGAAACACTTACAACGCGAATTTTTTCATGCGTTTGTTTTAACGGAATTGTGTCTGTTACCACTAACTCTGTGATTTTAGATTGGCTGATTCTTTCAAAAGCAGGTCCGCTTAATACAGCATGCGTACAGAAAGCACGAACACTTTTAGCACCTTTTTCAATCAATAAATCAGCAGCAGTTGTTAGGGTTCCTGCTGTATCGCACATGTCATCAACAATGATAACATCTTTTCCAGCAACGTCACCTATAACAGTCATGTCAGCAATTTCATTTGCTTTTTTTCTTTGTTTGTGGCAAAGAGCTAAACCGCAATTTAAATTTTTAGCATATGAATTCGCTCTTTTAGCCCCACCAACGTCTGGTGCAGCCATAATGATATTGTTTATGTCAAGCTTTTTGATTTCATTCAGAAATAATGTTGATGCATACAAATGATCAACCGGAACCTCAAAGAATCCTTGAATCTGATCTGCATGTAGATCCATCGTCATTAATCTATCTACTCCTGCTGCCATTAACATGTTTGCAACCAACTTGGCGCCAATTGCAACTCTTGGCTTATCTTTTCTATCTTGCCTAGCAAATCCAAAATAAGGGACAACAGCTATTATTTTTCTTGCAGAAGCTCTCTTTGCTGCATCTATGAGTAATAAAAGTTCAAATAAATTTTCAGTTGGTGGCATCGTTGATTGTACAATGAAAACATCTTGACCTCGAACCGTTTCTTCAAAAGAAGGCTGAAATTCACCATCACTAAAAACCGAAACCTTAACATCACCAAGAGGGACGCCATATCCTTTAGCTATTTGAGTTGCTAAATCAGTAGAAGCTCTTCCGGCAAAAATTTTTATTCCCACGTTAGTTTTTAAGAGAGTGCAAAATTAAGGTTTTTTCCATAAATACAAAACAAAATAAACGATAAGCTTAAAAGCGATAAAAATAAGGCTTTTAAGATCAATTTGAACTAATTTTGTGTTCTATGATTAAAATAAGGAAGTATTCATTATTCGGTCGGCTTGTAAAATTTTCATTACCCTACAGGAAGTATTTTGTTATTTCTGTTTTTTGCATTATTTCTCTTTCCTTCCTTGGCCCTTTAAGACCATATTTAATTGGCCAAATGGTTGATAAATACATTGTAAACGATCAAAATAGAGGCGCTTTATTGAATTGGTCTCTACTCATCGTGGGGTTGTTAATGGTAGAGGGTTTATTACAATTAACATCTTCCTACTTCTCTAACTTGCTTGCACAATCCGTTATTCGTGACATCAGGATTAAAATATTTGATCATTTACTTTCGTTTCGAATGCGGTATTTTGATAAAAATCCAGTAGGATCAATGGTCACCAGGGTCGTTTCAGATCTAGAAGCAATTACTGAGGTTTTTTCTGCAGGAATCATGGATATCTCTGGAGATTTAATTTCATTAATTGTGATTTTGGCAATGATGTTTTCTGTCAATTGGCAACTTTCCTTGATGACTTTAATTCCGGTTCCTTTATTAATTTTTGCTACAAGACTCTTTGCAAAAGCAATGAGGGATTCATTTCAACAAGAACGAGCGGCAGTAAACCAACTGAATTCTTTTGTTCAAGAAAGATTAACAGGAATGTCCGTTGTTCAATTATTTAACAGACAACAAAAAGAATTTGAAAATTTTGAAGAAATAAATAAAGTACATCGTCAGGCTCACATCAATGCCGTTTGGGCTACATCTATCTTTTTTCCTGTTGTAGAATTACTTAGCTCTTTATCTGTGGCTTTTCTACTTGTTTGGGGCGCTTTAAATGTCCAGGGGAAAAATTCTGAAGAAATTAAATTAATGTATGGTGAAATAATCGCTTTTACCCTTTGGATTTACCAGCTATATCGACCTATTCGACAACTTGCAGATAAGTTCAATATTCTTCAACGTGGAACTGTTCGCGCAGAACGCATCTTTGAAATATTGGACCAGCAAGAGAATGTACAAGTAACAGGGGAAATAGAACAGATTGATTTTAATCAAGATATTATTTTTAAAAACGTTTACTTTTCTTACGATAATGAAAATGAAATACTAAAGAATATTAATATAGCAATTCCAAAAGGAAAAACAATTGCATTTGTTGGGGCAACAGGGGCAGGAAAATCAACCATTGTAAATCTTTTAGGGCGTTTTTATGAATATCAAAAAGGAGAAATCACTATTGGTAAAACCAACATCAATGACATTGAATTGAATTACCTGAGAGAAAATATTGCAATTGTTCTTCAAGATGTTTTTTTGTTTTCAGATTCTGTTTATAAAAACATTACCCTTGGAAACGAAAACATTTCTTTAGACGAAGTAATTAAAGCTGCAAAGGCTGTCGGCGCACATGATTTTATTATGCAGCTTCCTGATAACTATAATTATCAAATCGGAGAACGTGGCGGTATTCTTTCCGTAGGACAAAGACAATTATTAGCTTTTATTCGTGCTTATGTATATAATCCACACATTTTAATTTTAGATGAAGCCACTTCGAGCATTGACAATGAATCCGAAGAGTTGATCCAAGAAGCTACAGCTAAACTTACAACGGGACGCACGTCAATTGTTATAGCACATAGATTGTCTACGATTCAAAATGCCGACCAAATTATCCTTCTCGAAAAAGGAGAAATTGTAGAAATGGGCTCTCATCAAGAATTGTTGCAAAAAGATGGATTCTATAAAAAATTGCACGAAAAACAGTTTTTTAGTGACGAAGAAAATGAAAAGATTTAAAATAGGTGGAGTGCCGGAGCATTTCAATTTACCTTGGAGATTAGCAATTGAAGAAGGTAAAATGAAAGAACTTGATGTGGAATTACATTGGTCTGATATGACTGGTGGAACAGGACAAATGATCAAGGGTTTACAAACAGGAACTATTGATATTGCTGTTCTACTAACTGAAGGAATTACTAAATCAATCCTAGAAGGATTAGATGCAAAAATTCTAACTGTTTTTGTTACGACACCTTTGCATTGGGGCATTCACGTACCTTATCATTCGGAAATAACACGTGTTGATCAACTGAAAGATAAAACTTTTGCTATTTCAAGAGAAGGTTCTGGTTCTCATTTAATGGCCTATGTGAAAGCATATCAAGAAGGTTGGGAAACCGAAAAATTGAAGTTTAATGTTGTAGGAGATGTTTATGGTGGTCTATGGGCACTTCAAAATGACCAAGCACAAGCTTTTTTGTGGGAGAAGTACACAACGTTTCCTTTTACAGAACAGAAAAAATGCCGGTACATTGATGAGGTTGTTACTCCTTGGCCTTGTTTTGTTATTGCGGTTAGAAAAGATCTGTTTTATTCTGAAAAAGAATTATTACAAAAGGTTTCTAAAATTGTGAATAAAAGAGCTTTAGAATTAAAAAACGATAGTCATGCACCCGAAATTATTTCTTGGCGTTATAATTTAAGGTTAAGCCAGGTACAAAATTGGTTGATTGAAACAAACTGGAACTATGACAACAAATCTGATTTAAAAGATTATATACCTGTTATCGACTATTTATTGAAATTGAAGTTGGTGACTAAAGAGGAAGCTGAAAACTGGCAGGAAAAATTATTTAGCTAATATTATACAAAATAAAAGTTGCCACAATTTAAAACTATATTTTTTAAACAACCATAAGTTTTCTCTATAAAAAACACCTCAAATAAATCAAGCCTCATTCACTTTTAATTCATAACCTTTGGTTTTATTGGAAAAAGCTTTAAAAACGCGTTAAAACCCTTTATTTAAACTATCTTCCCAAATAAATGAGTAAAACTGAAATATCACTTGGTGATACACCAGAAATACGTGAGGCTTGACCAATTGTTCTAGGCGTAATCGCTGTAAGTTTTTCTACCGCTTCGGTGCTTAAACTTTTTAATCGACGAAAATCAATATCTTCAGGAATTTTAACGCTCTCAAGTCGATTCATTTTCGAGGCCATTTCTTCTTCACGATCTATATAACCCTCATATTTCAATTGAATTTCTGATTGAGAAACTATTTCCTCATGTAAAACATTCATTTCTAATGCTTTAGTTTTTGCCTCAGGTGAAACATTTAACACATCTTTTAAATATATTTGTGGCCGCGTTATAATACTGGTTAGTTTAACTTGTTGATTTACAGGAGATGAACCAGCATTTTCCAATAATGGATTTACAACCTCAGGAGTTATTCCTACTGTTCTTAAATATTTTTTAAACTCTATTGTTCCTGCAATTTTGCGATTTACTTTTTCAAGACTTTCATCATCAGCTAAACCAATCTGATGTCCTAATGGAGTCAACCGCATGTCTGCATTATCTTGTCGAAGTAGAATACGATATTCAGCGCGACTTGTAAACATTCTATAAGGTTCTTTCGTGCCTTTTGTTATCAAATCATCAATGAGAACACCAATATATGCTTCACTTCTTGAAAGGATAAAAGGATCTTTATCGTTTAATTTCAGATGAGCATTTATACCCGACATTAAACCTTGACAAGCAGCTTCTTCATATCCAGTCGTTCCGTTTATTTGGCCAGCGAAATAAAGGTTTTCTATTCTCTTTGTTTCTAAAGTATGCTTCAATTGTGTTGGTGGAAAATAATCGTACTCAATAGCATATCCAGGTCTAAACATTTTTGCACTTTCGAACCCAGGTATCGATCTCAATGCAGCTAATTGAACTTCTTCGGGTAATGAAGTACTGAATCCATTCACATAAATTTCAACTGTATCCCATCCTTCCGGTTCAACAAATATCTGGTGCCGATCTCTTTCAGCAAAACGATTTATCTTGTCTTCAATACTTGGACAATAACGAGGGCCGGTACTTTTTATTGAACCATTAAACATTGGAGATTTATCAAATCCAGTGCGTAGTAATTCGTGTGTTTCAGTATTGGTGTAAGTAATATAGCAAGGTCTTTGAACAGTGAGTGATTTTGTATTTCCAAAACTAAACTTCGTAGGGTTTTCATCACCTGGTTGTTCTTCCATTTTTGAATAATCAAGCGATCGTCCATCAACTCGAGGTGGTGTACCCGTTTTCATTCTTCCTGCTTCAAAACCCAATTCAACTAATTCTTCTGTAATTCCCGTAGCTGCTTTTTCTGCTGCACGGCCTCCTCCAAATTGTTTTTCTCCAAGGTGAATTAGACCATTTAAAAACGTACCATTTGTTAAAACAACAGCTTTAGAATAAATAGAAATTCCTAAACTTGTTTTTATTCCAACTACTTTTTCACCCTCAACAATTAACCCATTGCATGAGTCTTGCCAAAAATCCACATTTGGGTTTTGTTCCAACAGCAAACGCCATTCTGCAGCAAACAACATACGATCGTTTTGCGTTCTTGGCGACCACATAGCTGGACCTTTCGACATATTTAACATTCTGAATTGTATGGCGCTCTTATCACTTACTATTCCCGAACCACCACCAAGCGCATCTATTTCTCTTACAATTTGTCCTTTTGCAACACCACCCATAGCTGGATTACAGCTCATTTGGGCAATCGTATTCATGTTCATTGTCACCAACAAAACCTTACTTCCCATCTTTGCCGCTGCATTTGCAGCTTCACAACCTGCATGTCCTGCACCAACAACTATTATATCATATCTATCTAACATTTCTTAGTGTTTCACGTGAAACAAAATTATATCTTCTTACTGTTCATAACCATTTGTTTCACGTGAAACAAATTTATTTAAATAAAAACTCTCTTTTTGTCTCATTAGTAATTCATCTTCCTCTGACTTATCCTTGTATCCACACAAATGTAAAACCCCATGAAAAACAACACGGGATAATTCGTTTACTAAATCAACATGAAAAGAATTTGCATTTTCTATAACACGGTCACAAGAAATAAACAAATCGCCTGATATGATTGTACCTTCAGTATAATCAAAGGTTATTATATCCGTATAATAATCATGATTCAAATATTTTTTATTTACATCTAATAAATACTCATCCGAACAAAAAATTACAGTTAAATCTCCTTGCTCTTTATTTTCTGATTTTATTAAATCATCAATGGATAAAACAAAAAATTCCGAGTTGAAACCCGGAATTTCTATATCTATAAATTCAAATTCAATCATTTGATAAAATAAATATTTACACTATTTCCATCGCCTTCGTAAATAACATCATCCGCCAAATTTCTCATTAAGAAAATTCCTCTTCCATTTTCCTTTAAAATATTTTCAGGTGCTGTAGGATCAGGAAGTTGATTATAATCAAATCCTTTTCCTTCATCCTTGATACTAAAACAAAATTCTTCGGTTTTATCTCCAACTAAAACATCAACATATAATTCTTTTTTTAATTCATTACCGTGTTGAATGGCATTGTTTACAGCCTCAGTGACAGCTATTAAAACATTTCCATATGCTTCATCCTGAACTCCTAGACCTGAACATACTCGGTCAATTAG
>CANGLG010000008.1 GCA_947454395.1 Flavobacteriales bacterium | reverse complement strand
AGCTTTTTTAGCGAGAAGAAATTTATTGAAATTACCACGATTGAACATGCAAGAATTAAAGGGTTGGCCAATGAAAGATGCAAACCTCATCTTGATCATGGAAATTGTTCTTATTTGTTTCATTTTCACAATGAATGGAGCTGATGAGGCTGCTAAAAATCTTCAATCAAATGAAAGTTATGGCTTTGCAATAAGTCAATTTGTTGGACCATTGTTTTTTGGAAGAATAAATTCGGAGTCTACGCTTCATTTGCTAGAGCAAATTGGTTGGTGGGGACATGTAATTATGGTATTTACTTTCATGAACTACCTACCCTATTCCAAGCATTTTCATATTTTCTTGGCTTTTCCAAATACGTACTATTCCAATTTGGAGAAAAAAGGGAAATTCACAAACATGGAATCGGTTACAAATGAGGTGAAATTAATGCTTGATCCGACGGCTGACCCATTTGCTGCTCCGGCAGATCCAAATGAAACACCAAAACGATTCGGGGCGAAAGACGTTACTGATTTAACTTGGAAAAACTTATTGGACGCATACACCTGTACGGAATGTGGACGTTGCACCTCTTCTTGCCCGGCCAATCTTACAGGAAAAAAACTTTCACCAAGAAAAATCATGATGGATACGAGAGATCGTTTAACAGAAGTTGGTGAACACCTACGTAAACATGGGAAAGATTATACAGATGGAAAAAGTTTGCTGGGAGACTACATTACGGAAGAAGAAGTATGGGCTTGCACAAGTTGTAATGCTTGTGTTCAGGAATGTCCAGTAAATATTGATCCACTTTCAATCATTGTCGATTTAAGAAGATTTTTGGTTATGGAAGAATCAAAAATGCCAACTGAATTAACCGGAATGCTTACGAACATCGAAAACAATGGTGCTCCATGGCAATTCTCTTCAAGCGATCGTTTAAACTGGGCCAATGAAGACTAATGCATCAGAACTAAATTTAATATCACTTGTAGAAAACGGGCAACACCTGTCTCCTATTCTACCTGAAAATATCAAAAATTACCTCATCGATATTGATGGAACTATTTGCGATGACATTCCAAACGAAGAACCGGAAAGAATGAAAACGGCAGCTTTGTATGCTGATGCACTGGAAACTGTTAATCGGTGGTATGATGAAGGACACATTATTACATTTTTCACATCTCGATTAGAAAGCCACAGAGAAATTACAGAAAGTTGGTTGAAAGAAAATGGGTTCAAATATCATGGAATATTGATGGGGAAACCTCGAGGAGGAAATTATCATTGGATTGACAATCACATTGTCAGAGCAACTAGATACACTGGTAAGTTTACCAATATGATTGAAAAAAGTGCTAATGTTCAAGTTTTTGAAGACTAAATTATGAGTTTGAATGTACCAACAATGGCCGAGATGATGGCCAACGGCGAAACACCTGATGTTTTATTTTGGGTAGGATGCTCAGGAAGTTTTGATGATAGAGCAAAAAAAATCACGAAAGCTGTGGTTAAAATCCTAAATCATTGCAATGTCAAATTTGCTGTTTTAGGAACCGAAGAAAGTTGTTCAGGTGACCCTGCAAAAAGAGCGGGAAACGAATTTACCTTTCAAATGCAAGCAATGATGAACATTCAAGTTTTAAACGGATATGAAGTAAAGCGTATTGTTACTGCTTGTCCGCATTGCTTCAATACACTAAAAAACGAATACCCGGAACTTGGAGGTAATTATGATGTAATTCATCATACACAATTAATTCAAGACTTAATCAACACGGGCAAACTTGCATTAGAGGGAAATCAAACTTATAAAGGCAAAAAAATAACTTTCCATGACCCTTGTTACTTGGGTAGAGCGAATGATGTTTACGAAGCACCTAGAAGTCTCATTGAAAAATTAGACGCGGAACTCGTTGAAATGAAACGTTGTAAGACCAATGGGCTTTGCTGTGGTGCAGGAGGCGCTCAAATGTTCAAAGAAGCAGAAAAAGGGAATAAAGAAATAAACGTGGAAAGAACAGAAGACGCACTTTCTTTGAATCCTTCAATTATCGCAACAGGTTGTCCTTTCTGCAACACCATGATGACTGATGGAGTAAAGAATTTTGAGAAAGAAGGTGAGATAAAAGTTTTAGATGTTGCTGAACTCATTGCAAATGCTGCCGAACTTTAGAGAATTATTCCCTGAGTTACCAGATCAAAGTCGGATTTGGCTTTATTTAGCAAGCAGGAAACTTGATCATACTGAATTGAATTTCGCAAATGAGAAATTGAATATTTTCCTTTCGGGATGGGTTGCGCATAACAAGAAACTGCATTGTAATGGTGCGATTTTATTTTCTCAGTACCTTGTTTTAAGTGTCAATGAAGACATAGAACATGCATCTGGATGTTCTATTGACAGTTCGGTTCGTTTCGTAAAAGCTCTCGGACAAGAATTAGACATTGATTTCTTCAACCGAATGAATGTTTTAGAGATCGAAAATGAGTTAACCAAAATCCAAAGTTATTTTGAAGCAGTTAATTCAGAAAAAACCTTTTTCAATCCATTAATTGAGAACCTTGGACAACTCCGAAATGAGTGGGTTTTGAATCAAAAATAAAGATTTTATTTACTCGTTGATTTTATAGTTTTCCAAACCTTCATTAGTTGTTTAAACCAAAGGAAAGCCAAGATTGGAATGACAATTACAACTAATTTATTGTAATTCCATGCTTTTAAGAAATCGAAATGAATAAAATGTTGAATTGCTCGAGTAATTCCGCAACCAATGCATTCCTTTTTCAAAAGTAATTGAGAGAGACAAAGTGATTCCCCATAATCAAAAAAATCGGTGGGTAATAACAATAGCACAATTGGAATCGTTATTAACCCACCGAAATAAAAATATTTAAGCAAAATTATTTGTTTCTAGAAACAACGATAAAAGCATGGATGATTCCAGGTAGTCCACAAAGTAAACACCACAAAACATTAATTAATACTGTTTTAACGTCCCAATCTGTTGCAAGACCAACGGCTACAAATGGAATTAAAATACATAAAACGTACAACAATCCAAGTGGAGTATCTCCTCCTGCAGCTTTTTTAATTGATTTTGTGTGTTTAACAACATCTTTTTTGGAAATTGCTTTCGTTGTATGATTTTTAGAATTCACAATTGCAACTTCTTCAACGGCTGTATTTGATTTGTGATTCAATACCAATTCGTCATTGTTTGAAGCTAAATCAGAATTTGTTTGAACTTCTGTGTATGCTGTTTTAGTTTCAGGAGCAATTATTTCATTTGAGGTTGAAACAACTGTTGACTTAGTTGCAACATTGTTTTCAACTTTTCTGATAACTGCCACTTCCTCCTCTTGTAACTCTTCAGTAGCAACATCCGAATGTGTTTTACTCTTTTTAATATTAACTGAAGCATGATTCCAATTAATATTTAAACCTGTTCTATGATACCTTCTTTCAACTGAACAAGAATTAAACAACAAAGCGCCCAATAAGGTTGCAGACAAAAATAAACTTAGTTTTTTCATAGTTAAAATTTTATAAATTACTTTCAAATATACAATATATGTAAATTATTAAGCTGAATATTTATGCTAAAACAGCAATTATTAATTATTTTTTTTACACATTAAAGATGTATAATTTCACCTAATTGATTTTTAGACAATATTCTTGCAATATATTTTATTTATAAAGACCTAAATTTGCTTTTTAATTATCTTTATCTCATGAAATTAGGCAACAGAATTCGAAAAGTTAGAGAAATAAAAGGGTACAGTCAGGAGAATATTGCTCAAACCCTTGGGATGTCCATTACCGGTTATGGTAAAATAGAACGTGACGAAGTAAGTATCAACATTGATCGTTTGACCAGAATTTCAGAAGTATTAGGTGTGGGCATCGAAACGATAATCGGATTTGATGAAAATGTTGCATTCAATAATTTCAATAGTAAAATTGAGCAACAAATCGGACGTTATGACATGCCTGAAGAAATGCGAAAGTTATTTGAAGAGAATATTGCGCTATTAAAAGACAAAATCAAATATTTAGAAGAGGAAATTAATCGCTTAAGGTCTTAACAACTTAAAGGTTTCTTCAAAAGAAAACCAATTGATGAAGGAATTGTTTTTACTCGACCCAACAATCACATTTCTTAATTTTGGGTCATTTGGCGCTTGTCCAAAGCCAATTTTTGAGGAATATCAAAAAATCCAATTACAACTCGAAAGAGAACCTGTTCAGTTTATCGTCAAAACGGGAATCGAAAAACTTGCATCGGCGAGGGAAAAATTAGGTACTTATATCGGGTGTCGTGAGGAGGAAGTAGTTTTCATGACTAACCCATCCTATGCTATAAATACAGTTGCAAAATCAATCAAACTTTCGCCCGGAGATGAAATTCTAAGTACAAATTTGGAATATGGTGCTTTAGAACGAACTTGGGACTACTACTGTGAAAAAGCAAGTGCGAAATTCATACGTCAAAAAATTAATCTGCCTATTCAAAGCAAAGAACAATTAATAAGTGACTTTTGGAAAGGGTATACAGAAAAAACAAAAGCTATTTTTATTAGCCATATTACCAGTGCAACAGCATTAATTCTTCCTGTAGCAGAAATATGTGCCGAAGCAAAAAAAAGAGGTTTATTAACCATTGTTGATGGAGCACATGTTCCAGGACATATTCCTTTTCAAATATCTGACATTGAAGTTGATATTTACACAGGTGCATGTCACAAATGGATGATGTCCCCCAAAGGAGCTTCTTTCTTATTTGTAAACAAAGAAAATCAAAATTGGGTAGATCCGTTGATAATCAGTTGGGGATATAAAAGTGAATTCCCCTCTCAATCGCAATTTATCGACTATCATCAAACTTCCGGAACAAGAGATTTCTCTGCATGTCTTACAGTGCCTTTTTGTATTGATTTCATGGAGGAACACAATTGGCATTCAGTAGCGGAAACATGTAGAAAAAACACAATTGAAATGGCAACTTATTTTCAAAATGAATTAGGGTTTGAGTCCATTTCTCCAATCAAAGAGGAATTTCTTGGTCAAATGTTCAGTTTTCCAGTGTTCACAAATAATCCCTTAGAACTAAAGGAACAACTTTTTCAAAGATTTCAAATTGAAATTCCGGTCACTTTTCAAAATGGCAACTATTATTTAAGGTTTTCATATCAGGTTTTTAATGAAGAAAAAAATTATTTAAAACTCTTAAATTGTTTGAAAACTTTAATACATGAAGGAACAATCTTTTTTGGGTAGAATGATTCAAATGCTTAACTTAGAGTAAATGAATCGTTTCTATTTCCTATTTCTTTTTCAATTACTGATTTTCTTATCAGTAACAGCTGTTTATTCCCAAAATGAAACTGAAAAAGAGTTAAGAAAAAATATTGCTCACTCAAAAAACTCAGATGAAAAAGTAAGTTCACTTGATAGGCTTGCAAATTATTATAAAAATGTTAATCTAAATAAAAGAGAGCAAACTATTTTTCAGCTGAAAAAAGAACTTTTAGTTAGCATCAATAAAAAATCAATTGACATTATTAATCTTAATCTTGTTGAGGAATTACTTAGAGAAGGAAATATAACGGGGTTTTTGTCTTTCTACAAAAAGAAATTCGAAAAAAATAAATTTACTGATGAAGAGCTAAACCAAAGGTTAAAAAGCTTGCGGTATCAATATGATTTTTATCGAGGAAATACTGATTATCTTTCAGGGCTAAGAAATGACCTAAAACAAACGAAAAGGTTAAGAAAAAATAAACTCATTTCTGAAGCTTGTCAAAATCTGGCGCAAGGATTTGTTTGGCAAATGAATATAGATTCATCACTTTATTATTCATCATTGGCAACTGAATTTGCAAGTCGTTCAAATAGTAAAGTCACCTTGGCCATTTCTTTACACAAACAGGCTTTGATTTACTCCTACTTTAATCGATTTCAAGATGGTGTAATTAAAGAGCTTGAATTTCTGCAACTTTCAGAAGAAATAGGAAATGAATTCTTCAAAGCAACCGCTTTCGTTGAAATTGGATTCTTGTCTATGGAGGCAGGGAATTACAACGACGCAAATATCTATTTTAAGCGCGCAGTACAATTGGCAGAAAACAAGTTTGATGAATTCGGGAAAGCAAGAATTTATTTAGGGCTTGCTCAGAATTCTTATTATCAAGAAAACTTTATTCAAACTAAAAATTACCTTTATCGAGCAAGAAATACCTTTCGGAAACTCAAAAGTTATGAAAACATAGGCATTTCAGCATTTATTTCCGGACAAATTAATTCAACTCTAAGAAAATATAAGAATGCCTTAGCCGATTATGAAATAGCACTTCAAGAATTTGAAAAAGTAAAAAACGCTACTAAAATTTCAGAAATTCAGCACCATATCGGATTGCTTTTCTTACAACAAAAAAACTACAAACAAGCAGAAAAATACTTAATGTCTTCAATAAATACATTCTTATTGAATAAAAAAAATATGCCCTATTTTGCTCAGAATTACCGTTCCATGTCTGAAGTTTATGAGGCAACAAATAGAATTAATCAAGCATTTCAATATCAAAACATTTATCTCGATTACGTCTCAGATCAAACGATAAACAAAGATGCTGTACAAATTGCACAATTAACTGAAAGCAACCTTAGAGAAGAAAGAGAACGACTGATAGAAAAACAAAAAGAATCAATTGACAAAGAACGAAAAGAAAAAGAAGTTTTGGAGATTCAGCGCACAAAGAATCTACTAATTACTTTAGTCGTTGCAATAATATTGGTACTCGGGATAATAATCCTTTTCCTTCGAATGAAACAAATTCGTTCGAAGCAAGAACAACGAGAAGCAGAAATGTCTCAAACTCTTCTTCGCACGCAAATGAATCCGCATTTCGTCTTTAATGCAATGTCCGTAATTCAAAGTTATATTTTCACTCACAATCCTGAAAGATCTTCTAAATTCTTGGTCAATTTCTCCAAATTAATGCGTTTAATTCTTGAGAATTCACCTAAAGAATTTATTCCTCTAGAACTTGAAGCCGAAATTTTAGAAAAGTATTTAAATACGCAAAAAATGAGATTTGAAGATCGCTTTGAATTTGAGATACAATTTGAAGATGATTTGCTTTTCAAAAAAGCGCTTGTACCTCCAATGATAACACAACCGTTTGTCGAAAATGCAATCGAACATGGACAATTACATACAATTAAAGGAGGGAAAATAAGTATTTCAGCAGTTGAAGAGAATGAAATGCTTAAAATTATTGTTCAAGACAATGGAATAGGTAGAAAAAATTCTAGGTCTACTCAAAAGATTAAAACCCATAAAAGTATGGCCATCGACATTACCCGTGAGAGAATTGAAATAATAAACCGGAAATACCGCTCTTCCGGAAATCTTATTATTGAAGACTTTGATAAAAAAACAGGTAGAGGAACCATCGTAACAATACTTCTTCCTCTTAAATTTGAATAATCTAAAATTAGTACTATGCGCAAGATTTTAATTATTGACGACGAAAAACCTACAAGAGATTTTATTCGCCACATGCTTGAATCATTCAAACTGAATGTTCAGATTTATGCGGATGGTGAAAATGTAAAAACAGGTATTGAAGCCATAGAACAACTACAACCGGATCTTGTTTTACTTGACATTCAAATGCCTGACGGAAATGGTTTTGATGTTTTAAAAAGTACTTCTTTTAAAAATTTTGAGGTAATATTCATCACTGCTTTTCAAGAATTTGCTATTCAAGCTATAAAATTTAGTGCGCTTGATTACATTTTAAAGCCCATTGATATGGATGAACTTCAAACTTCTGTTAACCAAGCACTTGAAGCGATTCATGTTAAAAAAAACGAAAGCCAATTTACAGCTCTTCAACACAATATTCAACCGCATCAAAAAAGAAAGCTTGTATTAAAAACTTTGGAAAGCATCCATGTGGTTGAAATAGAAACGATTATACGTTGTGAAGCAGATAAAAACTATACTTCTTTTTACTTGGCTGATGGCAAGCGAATTATCGTATCTAAAACGCTTAAAGATTTCGATACCATGTTGACAGGATATAATTTTTTCAGAGTGCAGCAATCGCACTTAATTAATATTGATTTTATTGATCGCTATGATAAACACGATGGTGGGTCAGTAATTATGAAAGATGGGGCTTCAATTCCTCTTTCGCCAGCCAAAAAAGATCAGTTTTTTCAGTTATTGGAAAAATTATAACGTACGTAAAGCTTGTTCCAAATCTTGTATTAAGTCTTCTGCATCTTCAATTCCAACGCTTAAACGAATTAAAGAATCTACAACACCGCTTTGTTCTCTAATTTCTTTAGGAATGGATGCGTGAGTCATTGTAGCAGGATGACCAATTAAAGATTCAACCCCACCTAAAGATTCTGCCAAAGCAAATAATTCAACCTTTTTCACAATCTCCAAAGCATCTTCCAACTTGTTTCCTTTCAATGTGAATGAAATCATACCTCCAAAACCTTTCATTTGCTTTTTAGCAACATCATGATTTGGGTGTGATTCAAAACCAGGCCAATAAACTTTATCAATTTTCGAATGATTTTTTAAGAAATTAGCAACTACTTCTCCATTTTCACAATGTCTTTGGACACGTAAGTGCAATGTTTTTATTCCTCTCAACACCAAAAAAGAGTCCATTGGTCCAGTAACTGCTCCAGAAGAGTTTTGAATGCGGTAAATTTCATTCGCTATTTCTTCGTTTGAAGTTACCAAAGCTCCCATAACAACATCTGAATGTCCTCCCAAATATTTTGTGGCTGAATGCATTACGATGTCTGCTCCTAAATCCAAAGGCGTTTGCAAATAAGGTGTAGCGAAAGTGTTATCTACAGCAAGCATTGCTCCGGCTTTTTTGGCGATATTAGACATTGCTTCGATGTCTACGATATTCATCATTGGATTTGTTGGTGTTTCCACCCAAATTAACTTCGTGTTTGCATTCACCAAACTTTCCACTTCAGCTGGATTTTGCATATTTACAAAGTGGAATACTATGCCATATTTTTCAAAAATTGTCTTGAAAATCCGGTAAGAGCCACCATATAAATCATTGGTTGAAATGACTTCATCGCCAGGATTTAACATTTTTATGACGCAATCAATTGCAGCTAATCCTGAACCAAAACAAGCTCCAAATTTTCCATTCTCAATCGCAGCAAGGTTTTTTTCAAGTGCATGACGCGTTGGATTCAAAGTACGAGAGTATTCATATCCTTTGTGATTTCCTACTCCTTCCTGAACATAGGTCGAAGTTTGATATATTGGTGTCATGATTGCTCCTGTGGCTGGATCTGGTTGTACACCAGCGTGAATGGCTTTGGTTCCGAATTTCATTTTAAATATTTTAAGCAAAATTAATAGAATTGTTTATAGAATTAAGTTCTAATTTCAATTGTTTTGAGAAACTAAATCAATTCTTTTGAGGGGTCCCAGAAAAGTATTTTGAAATTAACAACAACATCCCCTTTTACTTCAATATTTTCCATTTCTAGAAGTCGTTGCATTTGATCGGGAGACTCAAAGTGCATTTTACCTGTTAACAAGCCATTTCTGTTTACAACGCGGTGAGCTGGAACATCCGGAATACGATGTGCTGCATTCATCGCCCAACCAACCATTCGCGAAGATTTTTTGGATCCCAAATACGATGCAATTGCCCCATAACTGGTAACTCTTCCGTATGGTATTAGACGGGTTACATCATAAACTTGTTCAAAGAAATCTTTGTTTTTATCGTTTAGCGATTTTATCATCTCACAAATATATGAAGTGAAGTTATTCGGAAATCATATTTATAAATAGAATCATTTTGTGAATGCATAGTTTCTTTTTGGTTGGCTATTTATTATTTAAATAGTTCTAACATAATTTTGAATCGAGAAACAATTTCGCTTTTTCTATGTTACATGTTGTAATTGTTTAACTTTGCAGCGCTTTTTTATAAGAAAAAAATGATTCAAACAGATATTATTATCATAGGTGCAGGCCCCGTTGGTTTATTTACGGTATTTGAGGCCGGATTATTAAAATTAAAATGTCATTTAATTGACTCGTTGCCTCAGCCTGGTGGACAATGTTCTGAAATTTATCCTAAGAAACCAATTTACGATATTCCTGGATTTCCATCTGTTCTTGCCGGAGAATTGATTGACAATTTAATGGAACAAGCTGCTCCTTTTAAACCAGGTTTTACTTTAGGCGAAGCAGCATTGTCTATTGATAAAACAGAAGAAGGAAAATTCATTGTTACTACGGTAAAGGGAACAAAACACGAGGCACCAATTGTAATTATTGCAGGTGGATTGGGTGTTTTTGAACCAAGAAAGCCCCCTATTTCAAATATTTCTGACTTCGAAGACAAAGGAGTAGAATACATCATCAAAGACCCTGAATTTTACAAAGACAAACGCTGCGTGATTGCAGGTGGAGGTGATTCAGCATTGGATTGGTCTATTTACCTTGCAGAAAATAAAATTGCAAAAGAAGTTGTTTTGGTTCATCGAAGCAGTTCGTTCCGAGGACATTTAGATTCTGTTCAAAAAGTAATAGACATGGCTGAAAATGGTATGATCCGACTTGTTACAGAAGCAGAAGTTACCGGTTTAAATGGAGAAGGTAAATTAAAAAAAGTGATTGTTACACATCAGACTTCAGGTGAAATTCAAATTGAATCGGATCACTTTATTCCGTTATTTGGTTTAAAACCAAGTTTAGGTCCTATTGCCGATTGGGGACTAGAAATCGAGAAAAGTGCAATTAAAGTCAATACATTGGATTATTCAACGAACATTCCTGGTATCTATGCTGTGGGTGATGTAAATACCTATGAAAACAAATTAAAATTGATTTTGTGTGGTTTTCATGAAGGGACATTGGCTGTTCAATCAGCATTTGCGCGCATTCATCCAGACAAAAAAAATGTATTGAAATATACTACCGTAAATGGTGTTCAAGGTTTTTAAATCAAGGTAATGAAATCAATAACAGTACAAGAACTCAAATCAATCATAGATTCAGGTGCAGATTTTCAGCTTATCGATGTGCGTGAGCCATACGAATTTGAAGACGCCAATATTAATGGTCATTTAATCCCACTTGGTGAAATTCCAAATCGTTACAACGAAATAAATAAAGACAAACAAGTTATCGTTCAATGTCGTTCTGGAGCAAGAAGCGCCAATGCTATTCATTTTCTCGAGCAGAACTTTGGTTACACTAACCTCTATAATCTAGAAGGTGGAATTCTTGCTTGGTTGAATGAATACGAAAATTAAATTGTTGTAACTTTGATTTGTGAATCGAAGAACGATTAATGCCGTAGTTTTATTGGGTGTTTTGTCACTAGCCAGCATTTTGATTGTGCAATTGGTATGGGTGCGCAAAACCTTGGAAATGCAAGAAAAAAACATTGCAATTCAGGAAAAAGAAGACAGTTTAAACCTCAAATCATTTACTGAAAACACCATCATTGCATTGAAAAGTGTTTTGGTGGAAATTCAGAAAACAGCAGAAGACAGTTTGGATACATACGGAACTGTCCGTCAAATTAAAAGCAATCATTTTACAGTAGATTTAAGTGAGGAGCTTCAACCCTATTATTTAGAAACACTTCTTAAAAAGGAATTTTATAACCAGAATATTCATCAGGATTTTATCTATGGAATTTATGATTGTTTCACGGATTCCATCATGTTAAGTGGATTGATTAGATACTCAAAAGATTCACTTTATATCGCTTCCTATGATTCTTTGCCAGGTATTTCACCCGAGAAATTGAATCTAAAAAAAGACGGACATTATTTCACCGTTTATTTTCCAAATGTAATGGCTAAATCCATCGAACCGGCTGTCTTTATTTCACCTTGGATTTATATTTCGATAATTATTGTTTTGGTATTGATTTTTTTCGGTTATAGTTTGGCTATCATCATTCGCCAAAAAAGGCTTTCAGAGGTAAAAACGGACTTCATCAATAACATGACGCATGAGTTAAAAACTCCCATCTCAACTATCAGCTTGTCTAGTGAAATGTTGATGCGAATTGATTTAAATGAGGATCCTGAAAAAATAAGAAAATACGCAGGAATCATTTATAAAGAAAATAAGCGTTTAGAAAATCAGGTAGAAAGAGTATTGAATGTGGCCAAATTGGATAAAGACCAAGTAATTTTAAACAAAGAAAATTTCAATGTGCATGAATTACTTGAGGAGGTGAAAGAAAACTTTGAGTTTAACCAAATGAATCAGGGTGGCACAATTGAATTGCACAGTGAGGCCGAAACCTACCAAATTCAGGCAGATCCTGTTCATTTAACCAATGTAGTCTATAATTTACTGGATAACGCTGTAAAATACTGTAGTTCGGTTCCTAAGATAAGTATCACTACAAAAAACGATAAAAACAACCTCATCATCGAAATCGTTGACAATGGAATTGGAATTAAGCGTGAAAATATAAAAATGATTTTTGACAAATTTTATCGCGTACCAACAGGTAACATTCACAACGTGAAAGGATTCGGTCTCGGTTTGTATTATGTGAAACTAATCATTGATGCGCATCACGGGAAAATTGATGTAAAAAGCACTTTAAATAAAGGGACAACTTTTATTCTATCATTGCCAGTTAATTGAGTTTATTCAATTTTAATTCAGCATCAGGCTGAGGAAACAACCCCTTTCTAATAATTGTTTTATCTCGCGCATTTAGTTCTAATACTTCTGGAATTCCAGTGCCTTGCATTTTACCGGAAATCTGAAATACTTTTTTGCTCGTTTTTGAAACAGAATAAATTCCTTCCCAACTTGATTTTTCAACAAAAATGTATAAACTGTCTCTTTTCAATTGGACAGTGATTTCAGACGGTTCGATCTTCACCAGTTTATTGTTATAATTTACTTCATAAGCAGGAATACTTCCTTTGTAATTTTTCAAAAACTTATTTTTAAGCTTCACATTTTGTCCGAAACAAATAACCATGGATAAAGCAAAAAAGCAACTGAAGAATAATTTCATAACAACGAATTTAAATAAAAAACCCCAATGAAATGAATCATCGGGGTTATCTTGAATTATTAAATTAAACTTATTAAAACCCTAATTCCTCCGTATTAATAAGCGTTGAAAGATTATTGATTAAATCTTCATAGCGTTGTTTGATGACTTTTTTCTCATCTGCTTGACCAAAAGATTTTGCTTCTTCCAATTGCGCGATTTCCATATCCAATTCATTTACTTTTTCTTGATAAGTTCCGATGTTATATTGAACTATTCTCGAAAGGTATGATTTTACCGTACCACCTCCATGTTCATTCAAGTAAGTATAAATGGCATGGGATTTTTCTTGTTGATCTATTTCCATTCGCATGATATAAACAGCATACCCTAAAACTATTCGTAACTCATCATATCCTTTGTAAATGCCTTCCATGATTTGTTTTTCGAAAAAGGAATTTTCCTGTGCTTCTCCTTTTTGACCATAGATTTCTGCAAGTGGAACATTTATGGATTTGATATTATCCTTTTCTAATTTTCTTGCAACCGTTAACGCCTCATCCGGATTAATTTCTGTTAATGCAGATAACGCAGATGAAATCACAAGGAATGATTTATCAGTTTCTATTGCTTTTCTCAATACTGTGTTAGCTTCCTCAGCTTTAAGATTTTTCGATAAGTATTCCAATGCTGCAACACGAACTTGTGATTTTGAATCATTTACTGCCATATCTTTGATTCGATTTAATCCTTGTTCAGACAGTTTGTTTTTTACATCAACAAATAAGTTGATTGCAGTGATTCGCGTATCCCAGAAAGAATCATTTAATGCATCAAATATCATTTTCTCTACAACATCACTTTTAGTTCTTGAAGCTCGTTTTAAAGCTGTAACTTTAGCTTTATATCGATTTGAATTATAATACTGATGAACAAATTGAGATGCCGGTTTATCTTCATAATATTTACCTAATAACACCTGATTTTCGTCAAACAAAACGTTTTTCAATTCACCAGAAAATGAAAAAGTAAATGATTGCTCCAGAGAATCAACCGTGATTTTTTCAGTACGTTTTCCATTAGCATCCCAAATGGCAATATTAACTGGAATTTTATAGATTGGGAAATCTGTAGTGTTTTGGCGCTGTTTCACGGAAATTTTAACGGTGTTATTCTCCTTGTCAATTATTTGCGTTGTGTGAATAATTGGATGGCCTTTTCCTAAAAACCATTGATCAAAGAACCAATTCAAATCTTCTCCAGAAACCTCTTCAAAAGCCATTCTCAAATTATGAACCTCAGCAGTTTTGAATTTGTTTGTAACAAGGTAGTTATTCAAACCTTTGAAGAATGCTTCATCCCCAAGGTAGTTTCTTAGCATGTGTAAAATTCGACCACCTTTGTTGTATGAATGACCATCAAACATTTCTTCTTTATCATTATGAGCATACCAGATCAAATTGTGATAACCTTTGTAACTTCCAGCATCAAAATATCCATTTGCTTCCTGCTCAGCTTGATAATCCGCCTCATCTAATCCATTACGGTATTCGTCCCACAAATACTGAGAGTAATTAGCAAAAGACTCATTTAATGGCAAATTCGCCCAAGATTCACATGTTACCAAATCTCCAAACCAATGGTGAAATAACTCATGAGCAATTGTCGACTGATCATTAGCATCTAACAACTCGCGGTCATTTTTATAAACGTAATCACCGAAAACAACAGCTCCGGTATTTTCCATTGCTCCCGAAACATAATCTCTTACAACAATTTGACTGTACTTATCCCATTGATATTCAACACCTAATTTCTGAGAGAAGAATTTTATCATGTTTGGCGTTTCTCCAAAAATAGCCTTTGCTGATTTTTCAAATTCTGGTTCAACATAATAATTTACTTCCATTTTCGAACCATCAGGACGTGTATAAGAATCTTTTACAATTTTAAATTCTCCAACGGCTAGCATAAAAAGATAAGGGGCATGCGGCAAATCTTGTTTCCAATGATCCGTGCGAGTTCCATCTGTATTTTTCTTAGAAGAAATTAGTTTTCCATTAGATAAGGTGGCATATTTATCCTGAACTGTAATTAAAATTTCTTCTGAAGATTTTGCATTTGGAGCATCAATCGTAGGAAACCATACCGAACTAGCTTCAGTCTCCCCTTGGGTCCAGATTTGAGGCATATTTCCTTTGGGTTCATTTTTTGGATTTATAAAATATAATCCTTTATCGGAAGTAATTGCTTCGCTGCCAGAAGTTTTGCGTTCATCCGGTTTTGAGACATAATCGATTACAACAGTAAATTTCTCATCACGAGTATACTTTTTGTCCAATTTGATTCTCAATTTTAGTGAATCATTATAAGTAAATGCAAGAGGCTTTCCAGCTAATTCTACCTTTTTGATATCCATTCCTTTCGCATCCAAAATCAAACTATCAGAAACGTAAAAATGCTGTTTAGCTGTGATGGTTGCTTTACCGTTTAATTGAGATTTTTCCCAGTTAAAATTAACTTCAAGTTTTGTATGAACAAGGTCTGTCAATAATGTTTTTGAAGGGTTATAAATGCCACGAACTGTATTTTCATCTTCAAAAATAAAATCGCCTTCTCCCATTCCTTCATCAAAGTACTCTTCTCCTTCATAATCATCAAAGGCCAACGAATCCGAATAAAAATCTCCCTCCTCAAATTCGGAATAATCGGATTTTCCAGTTTTACAACTTACAGCCAAAGAAATCAAGGCTACATAAATAAAGTACTTCTTCATAAACAAAATATTTAACACAAAACTGCGTAATTTATTCGAAACAACAATCGTTTCAATTAAAAGAATCGGAAAAAACTGACAAGTATTGTGTAGTTTTGCAAAAAAATATTTTATGCCTGATTTTAAGACCTATTCTTTCGACGGAAAAAAAGTATTAATTCGTGTGGATTTTAATGTTCCGTTAAATAAAGAAACATTAGAAATATCTGATGATAAGCGGATAAGAGCTGCTTTACCTACTTTGAATCATATTTTAGAAAATGGAGGTAGTGTTATTGTCATGTCGCATTTAGGACGACCGAAAGAAGGTCCAGAAGATAAATTTTCTCTTAAACACATTGTTTCTGGAATTGAAAAAAACTTAAATCGTCCAGTTCAATTTGCGAATGATTGCATTGGTCAAGAAGCAATCGATAAAAGTAAAAACCTAAAAAAAGGCGAAGTATTACTTTTGGAAAACGTTCGGTTTTATAAAGAAGAAACCCAAGGTGACATGCAATTTGCTGAAAAATTAGCTTCATTTGGTGATTGCTATGTGAATGATGCGTTCGGAACGGCACATCGTGCTCATGCAAGTACGACACAAATTGCAAGTTTTTTTCCAAACGATAAAATGGTTGGATTTTTAATGCAAGCGGAAATTGAAAGTGCTAAAAAAGTAATGGAACATGCTGAAAAACCATTTACGGCAATCGTAGGTGGGGCAAAGGTTTCAGACAAAGTTCTTATCGTAGAAAATTTATTAAAAGTTGCCGACCACATTATCATTGGCGGCGGAATGGCTTATACATTTTTTAAAGCTAATGGTGGAGAAATCGGAAATTCACTCTGCGAAGATGAGCGATTGGAAACTTGTCGTGAAATTCTTCAAAAAGCGAAAGAAAAAGGAGTGCAAATACACCTACCAGTTGACTCAATTATAGCTGACCGATTTGCAGATGACGCGTTGACAAAAAACTGCGAAAGTCAAGCCATTCAAACCGGCTGGATGGGTCTAGACATTGGAGAAAAAGCAACTGAATCTTTCAAAAATGTATTGTTGAACAGTAAAACTATTCTTTGGAACGGTCCAATGGGCGTGTTTGAAATGACAGCGTTTTCTAATGGAACGAAATCGGTTGCAGAAGCAGTTGCAGAAGCTACAAAAAATGGTGCTTACAGTTTAATCGGAGGCGGAGACAGCGCTGCTGCGGTTCAAAAATTTGGTTTTGCGGACCAAGTGAGCTATGTTAGTACAGGTGGTGGCGCTTTGCTGGAATATTTTGAAGGAAAAGTACTTCCAGGAATTGCAGCGATATTAGATTAGTTTAACCAAATCTTTTAATCGATTCGAATACCCTGCTTCATTATCGTACCAACCAACAACTTTTACCAATTTACCGAGAACTGTGGTAAGTTGCGAATCAAATAAACAACTGTAGCAAGAATCCATTATGTCTACAGAGACAATTGGGTCTTCTGTGAATCCTAAAATGCCTTTTAAATCGGTTTCGGAAGCCTTTTTAAATGCTTCATTTATTTGTTCTACAGAAACCGGAATGTTAGTGTACATTGTTAACTCCGTCATAGAGCCATTAATCACAGGAACCCTTACGCTTCCTCCAGTTATTTTTCCATTTAAATCAGGGAAAATTCTTGTAATTGCTTTGGCTGCACCTGTCGTTGTAGGAACAATCGAATTTGCAGCTGCTCTTGCCCTCCTTAAATCTCTATGAGGAGCATCATGCAATCGTTGGTCAGAAGTGTAACTATGTACAGTAGAAATGTAAGAATATTCAATTGGCATCAATTGTTTCAAAACTTTCAATAAAGGTGCTACGTTGTTTGTTGTACAAGAAGCGTTGGAAAGAATTAACTGTTCCGTTTTTAGAATTTCATTGTTGACACCCAATACAATTGTTGGAACGTCATCATCAGCAGAGGGAGCAGAAATAATAACTTTTTTGGCACCGCCAATCAAATGTGCGGAAGAAGCTTCTCGAGTTAAAAAAAATCCACTTGATTCAATTACAATTTCAACATTATGTTTTGACCATTTAATTTCTTTTGGGTCTTTTTCATGCGAAAAAAGAATTTTTTTTCCGTTGCTAAAAATCACCGTATCCCCATTAATTTGATAATCCAATTTTAAGGTTCCGTGAACACTGTCGTATTTCAATAAATGCAGCAGTGTTTTTGTATCTGCGGGATCATTGATTAAAGCAACTGAAATTTCGTTTTCTTCAAGTATTAGCCTTGTGAAATAGCGCCCGATTCTTCCAAAACCATTAACACCTACTATCTTCATTTTTATTATTTTCTGTAAATTTAAACAACTGCTGAAATTATAATTGCAAAAAAAACGCCTATTGAAAAACAATAAGCGTTATAATGAAGAATTTTCAAATTAATTAAAGGTATAGGTATGTCCATTCACTGTTACAGTAAACTGAGTATCACAAGTACCGTCTCCATAATCAATAACACGTTCTGCCTTGCCGGTTGGTGTCATGCTAATAGTCCCTTTGGTTGGAAAACTACAACCTACTTTTATTCGAACGGGAGAAGATGTATTTGCAGTGTAACCACCTCCATTTGAGTAGATACCAGTTGCATTTCCAGTGATATCATACTCATCATCTAAGTGATTTAATAACGTTGTATAACCAGATACCCATGTTCTTACTCGTGTTGACGTATAATTAACTGAAGTTCCAGATGTAAGTGTAGCCATCCCGTCAATTTGAACATTATAATATGGTTGACCGTTTGCATTAGCCCCCATGTTCGTTACTGTTTTAGTCCCTTCGATTTTTATGTCATTTACATAATAATCAACTGGGGTATGAGTAATCACTGTTCCTTGTGCAAAATAAGGCCCTGTATAGGTAGTTACAATTTTCCCTCTTCTTGTTTTACCATCATTGCAATCACAATTACTACTTCCATAATCAACAGTTAAAACTCGAGGATTTGCAGTTGTATCAATTGTTATAACTACACTGCATGCGGTTTTGGGCATTGAAGTATAACTTGCTGGATTTGTAATAATTACTTTACCACTTTTGTAGTATACCATATTACCTGTAATCGCTTGATCAGAAATATTGGTCATTTCATCGAAAGACGTTTCAATTTTATAATTCACCAATGCAGATTGATCATTATCCCATTTTTTTCCACAAGAGGCAAGGGTAATAAGAACTCCAATAAAAAGAAAGGACTTTTTTTTCATCGCTTTTTTAGTTTAAGTTTAGTTTCGTTTTTAATTCAGTATTAATAGCGTCTTTGTGTAAAAAGACATTAATTGTTTTGTATTTAAAATAGTTTTCCGATACATACAAGAATCCTTTAGGATAGTTATTTGTCCCCCAAGAATTTTTTACAAGAAAATACTTTGTTCCGTTCTGATCTTTGAACAAGCCTACAATATGCATTCCGTGATCATCTGTGGTTGTTTTGTTATCATAAGCTAGTTGTCGAACTTCAGGAGTAATTTTCAACTCTTCTCCTGGCATTAAGAATTGATTTCCACTTCTATCAGCCCCTGCATCGTTAAAACCTTTATTGTCTTTCCCTAACATTGCGATGGATGAACCATTTTTCGGAACAATAGCAAGTCCGTTTTTAAAACTGAATCCTTTCTCAGATACATCTGCACCCCAAGCGACTGTGTAACCATTTTTCAAGGCATTTTCAGTAACAGCCACTAAATCCTCTAAACTAACGTTATAGCTTTCACCCCAAGCCCAGTTGTCTGGAATCTCTAATTGGCATTTTTCATACATTGGGTGATTCGTAAATGACGTTATTGAAACATAGTTGTTCATATTCAATCCTAATGATTCAGCGTAGCTTTTTGGTGTGTATTTTTTACCTTCCCATTCAAATTCTTTGATATCTTCCCCTAAATTTTTATCTAAAAGTTTATTAAAATCCTTTTTCCAAGATAAATCAATGCCTTCCGGATTACTTATTTTGGCAAGGATAGCGTTCATAAACGTTTCGTATTCCGTATACATGGCATCATGATTGTAACCAGAGACCTTGTTCAATTTTCCATTGTAAATGTCAAAAGGTACAATTCCAAAATTTTTCACAACTAATGGAATATCATGAAATGCGCCTCCTTGACCAAAATTTATTTTTCCGTCCATACGAATGAATTTTTCCGCTTTCAATTCATAGGCTTTTCGAACTATGTACATTTCGGAGAGATTCACTGAACTTTTATTTCCCATTCGCATCAATTCAGACTCCAAAAAACTCATACATGAAAAACTCCAACACGTAGATGTTCGACCTTGGCTTAAGACCGGTGTTGGGTCGAAATTATATATTTTGGTGAATTGATATTTACTTCCCTCGATATTCGAAGTTTGGGAATTGACAAATAATGTACTGAACAATGCCGGTACAAGAAAAAATCTTTTAAATGAAATCATAAATTAGTTTTTTAATATCCAGCCTTGGTAACCCAAAGCGTTTGCTTTTGAAATGATAACTTGAAGCGAATCCATGCTCCTTGCTCCACCAACAATAACACGAATCAAACTTCCTGCCGAATTTAAACGTACCTGAAATCCTTCATTTTGAAGTTTAACTTTGAAATTATCAGCATTTGATTGGTTTGCAAAGCATCCAACAACATATTCAAAACGTTTAACTGAATTCTGATTCTCTGTAGATAACTTAACAGCTTTGGGATTAATTGGATTTTCCGTTGACTGAGTTTCTGGTAAAACCTCTTCTTGTCGTTCAACAAAAACAGATTTGTCATTGGTCAACATGTAACTTCCCAAATCTGAATTTTCTGTAGTCGTTATTTTTTCTTGAAAATTATCTGAACCATTAACAGAAAGTGATTTTATTCTCAAAGGTTGTTTTGTATATGAACCTGCTTCCTTTTTATAGAATGGATTAAAATCTTTGTAAGAAATAAGTCCTGACTGAATCACATCTGATTTTACAGGAATCCAGATTGAATAGAAAGCCAATGGTAAGAAGCAAGCTGCAGCAGCATATTTCCACAAATTTCTTTTTACCGTTTTTAATTCTGTAATTGGTTCTTCAACTTTAATTGTCTCTTTTTCTTCAGTTGCAATGGGATTAGCAACAAATTGAACTTGTGACAATCCATAAGCACTTAACAAAAAGTTGAAATACCTGTCTTGTTCAAAATTTATATTCCCTTCCTCATCTAAATAAAATGTTCCGATTTTTGGCAAAGTACACTGACGAAAATTTTTAAGCGTTTCTTTTATCGCTTTAACAAATTCGGAAACATGATTTTCAGAATCAACGAAAGAAAGTTTGTTTTGAGTTGAAAATTCAGAAATTAAGAGCCCATCATTTGCAATCAAATGCTTGTTGAACAACAATTGCTTTGATGGTGGAAAAATTGAACCTCGCTCCTTATCAACCTTGGCAGAAATTGATTTTGCTACAAAACCGCCAAAATCTGGTATTATTACACACGTATGATGCAATAATAATTCTCCAATTACTTCTTCAACTTTAATCATTTATTCAAAATTACAAAAGAATACGCAAACCTACAAGGTAAGTTACAAACAGGCTAAAACCTTTTCAACATCCTCGGGAGTGTCAATATTTGGCGTTTCTATCTCCGTTTTAACGATTTTGATTTGGTATCCGTAATAAAGCCAACGTAATTGTTCTAGTGACTCAATACGCTCTAAAACTATTGGAGGCAATTCAGTAATACTTTTTAATACCTCAGCGCGATAGGCATAAAGTCCGATGTGTCTCAAAAATGGATGAGTTTTGAAAGGATCACCTGAGAAATTATTAAAATTTGGAATTGCGCTTCTACTGAAATACATGGCTTTACCAAAATTATTTACCACCACTTTTATTCGATTGGGATTCATTAATTCAGATTCAGAAATGTTTTCAGTGGCTAATGTTGCAATTTCAACTGAATCATCTGAAAATACTTGAATCAAAGAATCCAATTGTCGGAAATCCACTAATGGCTCATCTCCTTGGATATTTATTACTAAATCAAATTTTTGATTATCATTCAAAACCTCTGCACAACGATCGGTTCCAGAAGGATGATTTTGAGAGGTCATCATTGCCTTACCTCCAAATCTTTTTACTTCATTTAATATCCGTTTATCGTCTGTTGCAACTATTAACTCATCGATTAATTTAGACTTTTTTGCTCCTTCATAAACTCGTTGAATCATCGTTTTTCCTTTCAGGTCAATTAATGGTTTTCCAGGAAAACGAGAAGATGCAAAACGCGCCGGAATGACTCCAAGAACTTTCATCAGAACTTCATTTGCAACTGAGCCATAAAATTTCTTGGCGGTTGTATATCTCCTGGGCGACTTGAATATTCAGCATTGAATACATTGTTAGCGATTAATCCTAAACGCAACTTATCATTTATTTTATAACCCAAACGCACATCGAAAACCAAATTTCCTTTGTTGTATTTTTCACGATACTGCTTCAAGCCTGGAAGAATATACGTTGGATTAAGATAACCAGGAGGAAGTGGTTGCCCTGAAAGAGCCTCGTCGGCAGATATTTCAAAAATTCGATCGATGTTCTTCATAAAACTACTATAACGCATCGAAAATCCAAAACTGAATCGTTTATAATTCGCTTCGACATCAGCTTTTGCTAAATGATTAAATCTATATTTTAACATCCTTGAGGATGGATCGGAAAAACTACTGAAATACTGCGAATTAGTATTTAAACAGATAGGGTTCATATATGTATACCCAATTAGAGATATTATTTCAATTTGTCCAATACTTCCTGAGCTATTAAATGATAAATCAATACCAGTTATACGTGCTGATTCGGCATTCTGTGCTTGGAAGCCAATCCATTTTTTGTAATAACCTGGATTGGTTGGATTGGTTGATATTTTTATAGAATCCGGATTAAATATTCCAAACGAAAATTCAATCATATTACTATATTGATTAATAAATCCCGCAGCATCAAACATACCTTTCCAATTCCCTATTTTCACTCCTTGTTTGAAGCCAATTTCGGCAGCCCAACCAATTTCTGGCCTCAGCGTTGCATTTGGGAATATGTTTAATGCCCCCACAGAAGTTTGAGTATACCTTTCTGCCACCGAAGGATAACGTATTCCTTGGCCTATAGAAGCTCTCAAATGGGTATATTTAGCAACCTCATAATGAAAACCCGTCCTCAAAATAGGATAAACCGGAACCGTTGCTCCTGATTTTTTTGATAAAGTAAAATCTGAATCTCCTCTTTTTCCATCCATTTCAAAGTACTCAATTCTCAATCCTACACTAATGTCCATTTTACCGATGTGATGCTCGTATTGGGAATAAGCAGCTAAGTTATTGGAAGTGTGGTTTCCGAATAAATTTGATGTAACAACATTATAAATGTTAGAGATTCCTGAAGTCAATGTAATTGCTGTACCAAATTGCTTTTGAAATTGATAATTGGTATAATAAACTATTGCTCCATTGCTTTGACTTGGGTTGTTGATATTACCATTATGGGCATAGTACATTCTCGTTTTCAAACTGTGTTTGTTATTATTTTTATCGATGTACTTGAGGTATGGATCTATAAATAAACGTTGACCTAAATTATAGGTCAATGTTGATGCCGAATTACTTGTATCCGCACCACCACTTGGTGTATAGCCCAATGTATCGCTTTGCCAAATTAAAAAATTACCTGTTTTTTGAACTTGATAGTTATAGCCGATTCCTGCTTTCAATCGATTAATTTTTTGAGGCAAAAGATATACTGTTCCACTAACTCTTCCCCTGTATTCAGTCTCTCCTTGTCTGTAACCATCGTTATGATATAGGGTAGTTGAAATTGTGTAACCTGCTTTTTTATACATTTGTCCCCGATAAGCTTCAACTTGCTGAAACATTGGTGTTTTAGACCACCACTTCAACGATTCTCTTGGTGGATTTCCGTAAAAACCAGACATCAATTTTACTTTTGTTTCAGGTTTCAAACCAGGTTCTTTTTCTGCTAGGGCAATCACACCATTCAAGGCACCACTTCCATAAAGCACTGATGATGCTCCTTTCATTACTTCAATCTGAGAAGCTTGTTCCATTGGAATTGCATTCCACTGCGTATCTCCTGCATATCCTGAAAGTAAAGGCATCCCATTCCAAAGTAACAACACACGGCTTCCTGCTCCGTATGCAAATCCGGAACCACCACGAATACTTACTTGTCCATCCATGGTAAACACACCCGGAGTTTGATCAACAGCTTGTTCTAGATCTGTTATTCCCTTGTTGTCTATCAATTGTGGCTTAATGATTTCCATTGAAACTGGAACTTCTTCAATCGCTTGTTTTCTTCTTCCAGCAGAAACAACTACCATATCCAAATCTTTTTCCGGCTCACCGATAGTTATTGTAATATCTCCTGGTTTTTGAATGACAATTGTGTCATTAACATATTGGAGCAATGTAGTTACGATTGTGATAGGAAACTTTTTGCAATCCAAATTAAATTTCCCTTCGTAATCTGAAAGCGCTTTATTCCCATCAGAAGCTATGACTTTTGCCCCAATTATGGGTTGATTATTTGACTTGTCTAAGACAATCCCATTTATCTGTGCATTAATTAAAAGAGGCAAAAAGAACAATGATAAAACGAGTAATTTTCCTTTCATTAACATTTTTTTAGACTTCAATATTAAAAGAATTTTTCGAATGATACCGTAAAAAAAGTAAAACTTTAACTGTAAACTTTGTAATTATCAGAAAGAAAACTGCAATTGCAATAAAAAGTTTCTTGGAGGCTGAACATCCCCTGGACGAGATACATTTTCAGCATTAAGTATGTTGTTAACTATAAAGTTTGCTTTGATTTCTTTCATTATTTGATAGCTAAATCTCAAGTCAAAAACCAAAGCTCCTTTGTTGTGAATCGCTCGATATCCCTGTAACCCAGGCAAAATAAATGTGCCAAAGCCAGGCTGGAGAGGGTTTCCTGACAAAATTTCTTCCACAGAAACTAAAAATACTTTATCAATGTTCTTCATGTGACTGTTATATCTACCGGAAACCCCTAAACTGAATTTTTTATACGTTGCTTGAATGTCAAATTTAGCCATGTGATTAAAACGATATTTCAACATGTTGGTAGTGGAATCAGAAAATGTTTTTCTATAGTTTGGGTTATTGTTCAAACTAATCGGGTTCATATATGTATAACCAATCAACGAAGTTAATTCAACGTCCCTAATCTTTCCTTGACTATTAAATGACAATTCGACACCGGTAATTCTTGCTTTTTCTGCATTTTGCGCCTGAAAACCAAGCCATTTATAAAAGTAATTTGTTGCATTTGGATCAGTCAACTGAAGATTACCCATAGTGTCTGGCTTATAAAAACCAAAAGTAAACTCGGTCATATTACTGTACTCATTTAAAAAACCCGCAACATCAAAATAGCCTTTCCAAGAATTACCAATTTTAACGATTTGCTTATATCCAATCTCAGCAGCCCATCCTTTTTCAGGTCGTAAATCAGGGTTTCTAAAAATTATTAATCCTCCAACAGATGTCGAAACATACCTTTCTGCTATTGATGGGAAACGAACTCCTTGACCAATAGAGGCCCTCAAATGAGACGCTTTATTTAGTTCATAATGTAGACCTGCTCTAAAAACAGGATAAACTGGCAGAGATGAATTATTTGAAATGTTAAATCTTGAATCCACCTCCAAACTATCAAGTTTATAGTATTCCAAACGCATACCGCCAGAGACATCTAATTTATTCCATTTTGTTTCAAACTGACCATATGCTGCTGCATTTTGAGAAATATGGTCTCCAAACACCCAACTTTTAACCGTGCTGGTATTGTTGGTAACTCCGGCAGTGAGGTTTGTAAATTCACCGAATTTCTTTTGAAACTGATAGTCGAAATAATACATTTGAGCAAAGGAAGCATCATAAATATTTTGGTCATTTCCAGTAGTTACAAGGTAATACCTTGACCTGAAATAATGTTTATTATTCTTCTTATCGAAAAATTTCACATAAGGATCTGCACTAACTCGAATGGCTTTTTGACGCGACAAGGTATTATCCAAAGCCTGATATCCCATGGAATCGTTTTTCCAAAGCACAAAGATTCCAACATCTTGATATTGGGCATTGTAACTCACTCCTGCTTTGAATTTTGGGAATTTAACAGGTTTAAAATAGAGAGAACCATTGATTCTATATCTCTTCTCATTTGCTCCTTGTTTAAAACCGGAATCAAGATAGGCATTAGCTCCAAAAGTCACACCTATATTTTTAAATGATTTACCGTAATAAATGTCTGCTAAGTGAAACATGGGATTTTTGTCCCACCATTGCATTGATTTACGTTTTGGATTATCATAAATTCCAGATTGGATTTTAGCTTTTAGCTCGCCATCGGGACTTGGCTCTTTTTCTGTTAATGCAATAATTCCATTAAGAGCTCCACTTCCATATAAAACAGAAGATGCCCCTTTTAAAATTTCTATTTGAGACGCTTGTTCCATTGGTATTGCATTCCACTTGGCATCACCTAAATCTGGTGAAAGCATTGGGATTCCATTCCAAAGTAACATAACCCTACTTCCCGCTCCATAGGCATATCCACCTCCTCCACGAATACTTACTTGACCATCCATGGCATAAACACCTGGACTTTGATCAACTGCTTTCTCCAAACTCGAATAACCTTTGTTATTAACTAATTCAGGCTTAATGATCTCCATTGAAATAGGTACGTCCTCAATGTTTTGATTTCTACGACCGGCGGTCACAACTACTGTTTTAATTTCAATCAATTCATTTGACAAGTTAAAAACAAACATTGTATCACTAAAAATATTAATTGAATCCGAATTAAATCCAATCATGGAAATTTTCAACTCCACTGGATAACTTGACGGGATTATTGTGAATTCACCTAAAGAATTGGTTTGTGTTTTCTGTCCGCTTGACAAAACAATTTTAGCCCCAATAATTGGTTCCTGATTTTTATCTTCTTTGACAACTCCTTTTATTTGAGCGAAATAGGATGCCGGAAGCAACCAAAAAAGGATTAAAAAAATTTTTAACATGTAAAATCGAATGGTAAAATTGACTAACTTAATAGGACGAAACTAAAAAAAAATTGAAAACAAATAACGAAATATACAAAATAGCGTTCAGTCAATTGCATGGAATTGGACCTTCACGAGCAAGTCAAGTAATATCAAAAATTGGATCAGTTGAAGACTTTTTTTCATTGAAACTTCAAGAGATTTATATTCAAACCGGAATTGCAAAATCGATACTTCAAAACTTAAATCGAGAGGCAGCATTGGGAGAAGCAGATAAACAAATGAAATTTAATGAAAAACATCAGATTACGACACATTTTTTTCTTGATAACGATTATCCCAGACGATTGAAACAGTGTTCGGATTTACCAATTGTACTTTATTCCAAGGGAAACATGAATTTAAATAATAGGAAAATCGTTTCAGTTGTCGGAACACGAAATCAAACAGAATACGGACATCGGATTTTAAAAGAATTTATAAACAGCATATCGGACCTTGAAATTTTAGTTGTTAGTGGGCTTGCATATGGAGTCGATATTAGCGCACATCGGTTATGCCTTGAAAATAACATTCAAACAGTTGCCGTTTTAGGACATGGATTAGACCGAATTTATCCCTCAAAACACAAAAACACAGCAATCGAAATGATGAATCACGGTGGACTGTTAACTGAGTTCGGAATAGGAACTAAACCTGACCGAGAAAATTTCCCAATGCGTAATAGAATTGTTGCCGGTTTGGCTGATGCTACAATAGTGATTGAAAGCAAGGCTAAGGGCGGATCCATAATTACTGCTGAACTAGCGAATGATTATAGTCGTGACGTATTTGCTTTTCCAGGTGACATAGATAGACCGTATTCTGAAGGGT
>CANGLG010000007.1 GCA_947454395.1 Flavobacteriales bacterium | reverse complement strand
AGGAGAAAATGAACTTCAAAATCTATTAAAAAATTTTTCAGATAGTGCTTTTATAAATTTAAATGAGATTTCTTTAAAAAATGGAATCGTTATCAATAAGGATCTCTTAATTAAAGAAATTGCACTTGTCAATAAGATTTTTTCCAAATTCAATCAAGAAATTGGAAACATAATAATTGTATTAAAAGTCGCATTGAATAGCCTAAAAGATTTTGTTTCAGAAGCACTAAAAAAAGCCTTGATCATAATCGATGAATTGTTAGACTTAATTAGTTATTTATGGAAAAAATTCCGAAATACTAAGAGAAAATAGATTATTCAAATTTATAATTGTTTAATAACACCTCATTCGGGTTTTTTTTTGTTTTTGGGGTGTGGGTAAACCATTAAAATGGTTGGGGGATGTGTGGTTGTCCTCCTAGGTGTCGGATTAATCCGACACCTGGGAGGTGTTAATGGGAATTTTAAAATCGTTTCAACGATTTATTCATCACCTAATTTTACATCATTGAAGCCATGTAATTCCATGAATTTAATATACTCGGTTTCAAATGTTCGTTTTTGGTGATGGTTTTTTTGGTTTCGAATGTACCGATAAACATTATCCACCGCGGAATGCGAAACACCGAAGACTCCAAATCCCCGTTGCCAAGTGAATTTTTCGGGAATTAAATTCTTGCTATTGACAAAATGGGAACTACTTCCTTTGATTTGCTTGATAATATCGGTAATTGATTTTTGAGGATTCATACCAAACAAACAATGAACATGGTCGGGCATCCCATTAACAATGCTGACCATGCACCCCATTTTTTTCAATTCATCTTTTAAAAATTCGAATAATTTTTGTTCTATTTTTGCTTGAATGAGTGGCATTCTATTTTTTGTAGACCAAACGGCATGCACCCAAATTTTAGAATACGATTTTGACATTTTTATTCATTTTTTATTGAAGTTAAGCATTAAAATGATTATTTACTAATCTTTATTTTGATTGTTTATTCGTATATTCAAGTAAAAATTGAATAAATGAAGAAGGAAATGGAAGTGAACGGGCTTACAGTTCAACTAAAAAAACAAAATGGAAATGATTATTTTTCATTAACTGATATTGCAAAAAGTCAGGGAGAAAATATAAGACCAGCAGATTTAATCAAAAACTGGATTCGAACAAGAACAACTTTAGAATTTATTGGCACATGGGAAAAACTATACAACCCAGAATTTAAAGTGGTCGAATTTGACCACTTTAAAACTCAAGCTGGTCTTCCAACTTTTGGTTTGAGTCCGGGGCTATGGAAAGAGAAAACAAATGCCATTGGATTTATTGTTATTCACGGAAAATATGGAGGAACTTATGCTCACAAAGACATTGCATTTGAATTTTGTTCAGCAATTAACCCAATTTTCAAGTTGTTTTTAATCAAGGAATTCCAACGTCTTAAAGAAGCTGAAACCAATCACCAAAATCTTCAATGGTCAGTGCAACGAATGATTTCAAAAATCAATTACCACATTCACACGGATGCCATCAAGGAAAACTTAATTCCAAAAACATTAACGAAAGAACAAGCAGCAATCGTTTATGTTAATGAAGCCGATTTATTAAATGTCGCCTTATTTGGGATAACTGCCCAACAATGCCTGTCTGCCGATAGGTAGAGAAGAATCAAAATCCGAAATTCGAAGGAAATTTACGAGATCAGGCAACACTTGACCAATTGGTTGTTTTGAGCAACATGGAAAGCATTAACGCTTTGTTAATTCAGCAGGGAATGAATTCTCAAGAAAGAATAATACAACTGAACCAAGTGGGAATTACACAAATGAAATCGCTAATGACTGCGAAAGGATTGAAGCGCTTGGGTAACAATTTGGAATTAAAATAATTGAATTAAATATTACACCACCAACTCCAAATCAATTTGGCGTTTAGGCGTATTGACGTTGCTAATTTTAACAAGCACCTTATCTCCGAAATTGAATTCTTTCTTGGTTTTTGCACCGACAATTCTGAATTTTTCCTGTTCAAAATAGAATCGGTCTCCTGGAATTGCATTCATAGGTACCATTCCTTCACAGTGGTTTTCATCCATTCGAACAAACAAACCGTGCTCAGCAATACCAGAAACGGTTCCTTGAAAAATTTCTCCGATGTGTTCGCTTACAAACAACGTCATAAAATACTTCGTAGATTCTCTTTCTGCATCAGATGCTTTTCGTTCATTGCGGGAAATGCGTTTGCAAATGTCGTTGAGTTCTTTTCCGTAACGGTGTTTTTTTGTCGTTAGTTCCTCCTGTAAAATGCGGTGAACTACTAAATCTGCGTAGCGACGGATAGGAGAAGTAAAGTGTGTATAATGATGAAACGCGAGTCCGTAGTGACCAATGTTTTCGGTTTCGTATGTGGCTTTTGCCATGGATCGAATTGCCATGGTCTGAATCAACGAAAATTCATTTTCTTCTCGCAACTCTTCAAATAACGCATTGAGTTTTTCAGCAATTTTGGTCGGATCATGTAAATCAATTTTGTGTCCGAATTTTTCAATAAAAACTGCAAATGTTTCCATCTTTGCTGGGTCAGGAGAATCATGAACGCGATATATGACAGGAAAGGGATCTCGACCTTTTTCAGGTTTTGAAAGAAAAGTTGCCACTTGTCTGTTTGCTAAAAGCATGAATTCTTCAATGAGCTTGTGGGCCTCTTTTGAGGTTTTTATTACGACTTTATCCGGCAAACCTTTCTCATTCAATTTAAATCGCATTTCTTCCGATTCAATACTCAGCGCACCCTTTTTTAATCTGCTTTTTCGCAATATTTTAGCGATTTTATCTAATTTACGAATTTCTCCTTCAAAATCACCTTGTTTTCCTTCAATGATTTCTTGTGCTTCTTCATAGGTAAAACGACGGTCTGAGTGGATGACTGTTTTTCCAAACCATTGCTTATAAATCTTTCCGCTTTCATCCATTTCAAAAACAGCCGAAAAGCTATATTTATCTTCATTTGGACGCAACGAACAGGCAACATTTGACAATTGTTCCGGCAACATAGGAATGACACGATCCACCAAGTAAACCGAGTTTGAACGCAACAAAGCTTCGGCATCCATGGCAGAGCCAGGAGTGACGTAATGACTAACATCTGCAATGTGAACCCCGATTTCAATATTTCCATTTTCAAGTGGTAGAAATGAAATCGCATCATCAAAATCTTTTGCATCGAACGGGTCAATTGTAAATGTGAGGATGTTCCTAAAGTCTCTTCGTTTTTTTATTTCTTCCGGATCCAAATCAATTGGAACAAATTCAGCTTCTTCCAAAACCTGAGGCGGAAATATCGGATTTATTCCTTGATTGTAAAGGATGGAAAGCATTTCTGTGTCGTTCGAACCAGGCATTCCCAACACTGCAATTACTTCTCCAAATGGAGTGTCAGACGATTTAGGCCAGACGGTAATTTTTGCTAGTGCTTTTTCTCCGTTTTTCGCCCCGTTGAGGTTCTCTTTCGAAATGTAAATTTCTATCCCACTTCTATTGTTGTCAGGAATTAAAAGGGCATATTTATCAGTGATTTTGATAGTGCCAACAAATTGTACACGTTCTCTTTCTTTAATTTCAACTACGGCACCTTCATCCCGGTTTTGTCCTTGTTTGAATACACGTACTTTAACAATGTCACCATTTAGCGCTTGACTAACATTTTGAGGTGCGATATAAATGTCCTTCTCTTTACCATCACAAACCACAAATGCTGCGCCACGTTGTGTAATTTGAATTTTACCTTCGAATAGATTTTCTTTTGCTGATAATGCAAACGTAAAATGGTTGATTCTTTTCAACGCCCCTTTTGTCGCAAGCTGATTTAAACAATCAAACACGAGCTGACGCGAAGCTGGGTCTTTGGCATCCACTAAAGAAGCTACCTGCTTGTGTGTTAATTCAGCGTCGGGATTGCGTTCAAAAACACGCATAACAATAGAGGACACCCCTTGCTTTCTCCTTCCGGATGCAGGGTCTTTTTTCTTTTTAGACATAATACGAAGTTAGACAAAGTTACTTGTCTGGATTTTCATTTTAAATGAAAAAATTATTAATGACGAATGATAACTTTTCTAGTAAACGATTTTCTACCTGGAACATCAAAAACGAGGAAGTAAATCCCATTGTTAAAATCAGAAACATTGATTTTCTTGGACGAACCGATGTTCTCTTTCATAATTGTACTTCCAAAAACATCAACTACTTTCATAAAAGCATTTTCAATTCCTGTCATTGAGATTTGAATATAATCCGTAGCTGGATTTGGAACAATTGAAACACTGATGTCTTCTTTCACAGGTTTTACCGCTGCAGAGTTGAAATTAACAACAATGTCAACAGAATCACTGAAACTTATTCCATTATCAGAAACATAATAGCGGTAATGCCCTTGACCATTGATGGTTTCATCCAAATCAATGTTGATTTTTAATTTACCATATTCTCCATCTGCAATAGAAAAGGCATCACCTTGTGGGGTAGTCCAAATATTTCCTGGCATGTTTGAAGCCCCATAACATGTTCCTCCAAAAGGGTCTGTAGCATGTCCCCAGCATAAATAATCAACATAAGATGAAGGCACGTTCAATCTGCTGCGTGTAACTCTCCAGAAATGAGTTTGCCCGGTGTGATTTTTAATTTCCAAAGAAACATCAAAAGGATCTCCGGTGGTTGGATTGTAAAAAAGAGTATCTCCAGATACCTCAATTGTATTTCCAGTTACAAATATATCGATGTTGTTTTGTGAAAAACTTAACAGCGAAAAACCTACAAAAAAAATAAGAGTATATATGTGTTTCATGATAAAAAACTAAATCAGTAATTAACAAAAATAAAAAAAAGAAACCAAAAAACCAAACTTCAACAAATTGGAGTCATAGTTACATTTTTTTTTACCTTTGGTTTTCGGCAAGGTTTTTGGAAACCCGCAGAAATTAAATTTATAGAATTATGAAAAAGGCATTTACATTAATCATCCTTCTCGTTTCGTCAATGTTCGTTTATTGTCAACACGATTCTGAAAGTAAGTTGGATAGTAAAAAAATCCCCGCTGTTAAGTTAAAAGACATGAATGGCAAAGCGGTAAATACTGCTGAACTTGGATTGAACGGTCCGGTTGTTTTTAGTTTTTGGGCTACATGGTGTGCACCGTGTAAAAAGGAATTAAATACCATCCATGAGTTGTACGAAGACTGGCAGGCAGAAACAGGTGTTACGATTGTTGCTGTATCAATTGATGACGAAAAAACAAAAAGCCAAGTTCCTGTATATGTCAATGGAAAAGCTTGGGATTACATGGTTTTAATGGATCCGAACGGCGATTTCAAAAGAGCAATGGGAGTAAATAATGTTCCTCATACTTTTTTAGTTGACAAGGATGGAAACATTGTTTATTCGCACAACAATTATGCGCCAGGAGACGAGGAAAAACTCTTTGAGGAAATAAAAAAATTAACAGGAAAATAAAACACGGATGATAAAAAATTACCTGCTAATCGTCTATGTCTTTTTATGTTTTTCTGCAATTAGTCAAGGGAATTTGACTGGAAACATTGAAACAACTTTTCAGTATTTGAATGAAGATTCTATAATTGGAGCGAAACAACCTGCTCAAAAAGGATTGCTCAATTCTTACATGAATGTTTTTTACACTTACGGAAATTTTAAGGCAGGAATGCGAATGGAATCTTATTTACCTAGAATTCAGGGTTATCCAAATCGCTTCGATGGTACAGGTATTGGGATGAGGTATGTTGGCTATTCCAATGATTTTGTAGATGTAACCATTGGTTCATTTTATGAGCAATTTGGTTCCGGTTTGGCTTTCCGAGCTTATGAAGACAGGGCTTTGGGATATGATAACATGATGGATGGGGCTCGTTTAATTGTTAGACCGACAAAAGGTGTTGTTTTGAAAGGAGTTTATGGTTATCAGCGTTTGTCGTTCCAACAAGGAAAAATTGTTCATGGTGCCGGAATAGTTAGAGGAATTGATGCTGAAATTCATTTAAACGAAGCGATTCAAAAATTGGATTCAATGCCGTTAGACATTGTTTTGGGAGGCTCTTTTGTCAGTAAGTACCAAGCAGATGATGACGATGCACTTATTCTACCTGAAAATGTTGCCACGTACGGAGGAAGAACTAAAATTCGCTATAAAAATCTTTATTTCGATGCTGAATATGTTCGAAAAGAACAAGATCCTTCTGTAGATAACAACAAAATTTTCAATTATGGTCACGCGGCTGTTTTTAACATGAGCTACACCAAAAAAGGCTTCGGTTTTTTAGTTTCAGGAAAATCAGTGGATAATATGAGTTACAGATCGGATCGAAACAAAGATTTACAGGATGTTTTCATTAATTATTTGCCATCACTTAATAAAACCCACACGTATAATCTTGTTGCCACGCTTTATCCCTATGCCACACAACCCATTGGTGAAGTTGCTTACCAAGCAGATTTATTGTATACTTTCAAAAAAGGAACGAAACTAGGCGGAAAGTATGGCACCACAATCGGCGGAAATTTTTCTACTACATTCCGTCCGAATCACCACACCAGTGGAATTAATCCTTTAGATTCAACCGGTGTCACTTATATAGCAAGACCTTTTGATAAAAGCGATTCGATTTATTGGCAGGACATTAATTTAAACATCACTAAAAAATTCAACAAGAAGTTCAGTTTAATCGCTAGTTATTACAGCATAAAAATCAATAATGACGTCGCTAAAATCTCCAACGATTCCAAAGGAATAATTCATTCCAATATTGGTGTTTTGGAACTGGCTTATAAGATTAATTCAAAACATTCTCTTAGAATGGAACTTCAAGGGTTATTTGTTCAACGTGAAAACGGTGAAATTAAAGACAAAGGAAATTGGGCCACAGCTTTGGTAGAATATACCATTTCCCCAAGCTATTTTTTCAGTTTTATGAATCAATACAATTACGGAAATCCAAATGCAGACAAAAGAGTGAATTACCCAATAATTACTTGTGGTTACATTCGTGATGCCACGCGGTTTACAATTTCTTACGGAAGACAAAGAGCAGGTTTGTTTTGTGTTGGTGGCGTTTGTCGCTTTGTTCCTGCTTCAAATGGATTGACATTAAGTTTCACTCAAAGTTTTTAAAATGAGAGCCAACATTTATTTCATTGTTTCCTTGGTTGCTGTCACATTATTTAGTTCCTGCGATCATGTAGAAAACCCATATCCAAAACAACAATCCATGGAGTTGGATACAACCCTATATCCGGGTAATTGGTCTGATTATTTGGCAAATGAGTGGCCTGTGTTTAATACAAATACAAATACAAATCGTAATGTTCTGATCGAGGATTTTACAGGACACAAATGTGTTTATTGTCCGGCTGCAGGAGATCTTGCACATCAGTTACATAGCGGAAATCCAGATCGCATTTTTATTGCATCTATTCACTCGGGTCCATCAGGAATTGGTGATTTTCAGTCTGTTTCTCCACCGGAATATCCTGTTGATTTCACCAACCCACAAGGATTGGAAATAGGTACTTATTTTGGAACCAATGACGGTGGTTTTTCAGGAAACCCAAGAGGAACGGTAAACAGAGTTAACTCGGGAAATATTTTTTTAAGCCCAACCGCTTGGACCAACTTGACCAATTCCATCGTTAATAATAATGATTTGAAAGTAAATATGCAGTCTGCATTAAATTATTATCCATCAACAAAAGGAGCATTTTTACATGTGGAAGTTGAAAAAATAGATCAGACAATCACAAATGATTTGGCTGTCGTTGCTTATTTAATTGAAGATTCATTGGTTGGTGATCAAAAAATGAGTGATAACACACACAATCATACGTACGTTCATCGAGACATTCACCGAGGGAACATAGACTCAAAGACATTTGGCCGGGTATTGAAAGCTTCGGATGTGACAAACGGAAAATATTATGTCAATTACAGCTTTGAGGTTCCAAATCAACTGGATGGGAATTACAATGCGGCAAACATGCACTTGCTTATTTATGTCTATGACCGCGTTACTTGGGAAATCTATCAGGTAATTGAGCAACCGATAATGAATTAATTCATGGCGCTAAAACAACATCTTACTCAAAAACTCGAGCAACGACTTTCTCCGCAACAAATTCAGTTGATGAAATTGCTTCAGGTTCCAACCATGGAATTGGATCAACGCATTAAACAGGAAATAGAAGAAAATCCTGCGTTGGAAGAAGGAGCAGATGAGGTTGACGATGATTTTGATAATCAGGATGATGACATAGATAATGATTCAGATGGGGATGATGATTTTGATTTGTCAGATTATTTGGACGATGACGTTGCTGACTATAAAACTCAAGCAAATAACAGCTCAAAAGACGATGAGGAAAGAGTAATTCCTTTGTCGGGAGAGCAGTCTTTTCAAGAAAAACTGACAGAGCAATTGCATTTATTGGATCTTGACGACAAACAGTTTTTGATTGCAGACATATTGATTGGGAACCTTGATGAATCTGGTTATTTAAACCGTGATTTGGAAGCAATTGTAGACGACCTAGCTTTTTCAATGAACATTGATGCGACCGAAAAAGAAATAGAAGAAATATTAACGCTCATTCAGGAATTGGATCCGGCCGGAGTTGGGGCAAGAAGTCTCCAAGAGTGTTTATTGCTCCAAATAAATCGCAAACAAGACGGCGACATTGTGCGATTCACAGCAAAAAAAATCCTTGAAAATTTCTTTGAAGAGTTTACCAAAAAACACTACGAAAAAATAGCTAAACGGCTGGAAATTGAAGACGAAGACCTGAAAGAAGCAATCGATGAAATATTGAAGCTCAACCCAAAACCGGGAGGTTCCATGCGTGAAGCCGCAAAAAATTATCAGCAGATTATCCCGGACTTTATGTTGTTTGAAAATGAAGGAGCTCTTGAACTTTCTATCAATGGCAGAAACGCACCGGAATTAAAGGTTAGCAAAGAATATGAATCCATGCTTCGATCATACGCGGAAGGAGCAAAAGCTTCCAAATCAGATAAAGAAGCACTGACTTTTGTTAGGCAAAAACTGGATAGTGCTAAATGGTTTATTGATGCAATTAAACAACGGCAACAAACCTTGTTACTCACAATGGACGCGATTCGTCATTACCAAGAAGCATATTTTCTTTCTGGCGATGAAACGAAACTAAGACCGATGATCTTGAAAGACATTGCAGACATCGTTGGTTTGGACATTTCTACCATTTCAAGAGTAGCAAACAGTAAATATGTGCAAACGAACTTCGGAATTTATCCACTGAAATATTTTTTCTCCGAATCACTTTCAACAGATAGTGGAGAGGAAGTTTCAACAAGAGAAGTGAAAAAAATATTATCTAATGCGATCGAAGGTGAAGATAAAAGAAACCCATTAACCGATGAAAAACTCATGGAATTATTAAAGGAAAAAGGATATAATATTGCTCGTAGAACAGTTGCAAAATACCGTGAACAATTGAATTTACCTGTGGCACGAATGAGAAAAGAACTATAGTATGAGAAGCGCGTTATCCCATTTTTTTTCTTGGGTATTTTTACCCTTACTTATGCCAACCTATGGTTTGCTTTTAACCCTATATCTTCCATCAGAACCGTTGTTACTTGATAAAAACGCAATGTTTTATTTACCCCCTGAATTAAAAACACAGGTATTGACCTTATTTTTTATTTTCAGTGCTTTGGCTCCCGGGTTGTCTTTTTTTGCTCTTCACAAACGTCAAGTTATATCAACCATTGATATGGAAAATCAAAAAGAACGAAACATTCCTTTAATCATCATGTTTGCTTATTGCATGGTTTTATTTTTGATGTTTATATACAAGGCGCCTAACAATGTATTACCAAAGTATTTTTATGCATTACCGCTTTCTGGCGGACTTGTTACTGCTTTATTCATGCTTATAAACCGGTGGATCAAAATATCAATGCATGCTGGAGGAGCTGGGATATTGGTTGGTTTTCTTTTTGCTTTTTACAAAGAACAATTGCATTTTGAGTTTTGGATTATCCTCGCGGCAATAATCGCTTCTGGTTTGACAATTGCATCAAGACTTTATTTAAATAAACATCGACCAATAGAAGTGTATACAGGTTGGACACTGGCCGTGATAATCACTTTTATTTGTAATTCCTATTATCCATTTATTGTAATAAAAGGTTAAATTCTGTCAATCCATTCATAAAGAATGAGATATTGTTTAATTTTATTCCATGCGTTTTTGTTTCATCTTCATAACTCTTTTGATTTTTGCTTCATGCGCAGATTTAGATAAAACGAATCAACAACAGAAAATCAGTGATTTACAAAAAACAACAGACTCATTATTACTGGTATTAAATGAAGCAAATATAAGTGACTTGAACCCCGAATTTAATAAGGGAAAAGAGTTGCTGAATAATATGGCTCAACTTTTACAAGATGATACAATTCAGGAGACCGAAGCAAAAAAAATAGCTAACCTTTCTCAACTTATCGACGATTTTTCAGACTTGGAAATTAGTTTTCAGGATTTGAAAGATGAACTGGTTATCCAACAAAAAACTTTGAAAAAATTAAAACAGGATATCTCAGAAGGAAATGGAAAAAGAGATAAATACAATAGCTACATTAAATTTGAGAACGAAAAAGTTCAAAAACTTGACGGATTAATAACGGATTATAAAGTGTTAAAAACAGAAACAACCAATAAATTAGCGTTACAAATAGAGATCGTGAATGATTTTTATCTCTCAAAAAAGGAAGAACACCAATGAAACAGATTTTATTTTTAAGTTTTTTAGGATTGATGCTAGTTGCATGTGAAAGTGAAACCCTAAAAAAACAGGAACAAGAAGTTTCTGAAATGATAACTGATGTAAATTCTTTAAAAAGTAATTTATTTGTCAATAAGATTGATTCCGTTGTTGAACTTCGTCTGATGGCAAGTTCTCTTATGATTCGTATTAAAAGTAATTACACTTTTGATAAAATTGACATGAAGCTTGGTAGAAAAGTCGATGAGTTTAGGGAATTACAAATGCTTTTTGAAAAAGAAAAGGAAGAGGGCAAACAAACGCTTCCTGGCCAGTATTCAACTATTAATAAAATGATTCAAGAGGAGGAAAAGGCATTGAAGTTGTTAAAGTCGGATATAGAAAATAAACGAGGAGAACAAGAAAAATACAATGAGTATATCCAATATGAACAAAGAAAAGTAGCCATGATAAGTGAAATGTTTAATCATTACCTTTCAAGAAAGACGAAATCCATACCTCGTTTTTATAAAGAGTACAATGATTTGGACAGTATTGTTTCTGAATGGGAAAAACAGTCCGTGAAAAAATAGTTTAAAATGAAAATTCTAATAGTTTCTTTTCTTTTATTGTTTTCGGGATTTTTGAAAGCCCAGACTGAAACCGATATTCAGCTGGCCCAACATTATTATTCAACAGGAGAATTTGATAAGGCGGTTTCTTATTATGAAAAGATTTTTAACGCCTCACCGACTAAAGTATATTTCAATCGCTATTTCGAATGCTTGGTTGCAACAAAAGACTATAAGAATGCTGAAAAATTAATAAAGAAACAAATCAGTCAAAACAAAGCTGAAGTTGAACTTAAAGTTATGTTAGGCCAATTTTATGAAGACATCGGTCAAACTGAAAAAGCAGAAAAAACCTACAAGGAATTAGTTGACGAAATTCCTGACAATCCTGCTCAAATCATCTCACTCTATCAGGCTCTGGTAGCAAAGCAAAAACTAGAACTTGCTAAATTGGTTTTGGACAAAGGAAAAAAAGTAGCGAGTTATTATCCTTTTAATTTTCAGTTTGCAGACTTATATTCCTTGATGGGGAACAAAAAAGAAATGATTCGCGAATACTTGGATTATATTGAAACACAACCTGGGATGGCAGAATCAATTGAGGCCGCTCTAGCAATGCGACTGGATTTAAGCAATAGTGAAAACCAAGATTATTTATTGTTGAAAGAACAGTTGCTGACCAAAAGCCAAAAAATGAACGCTCCAGTAGTTTTTTCAGAAATGCTCATTTGGATGTTCACTCAAAACAAAAATTTTGAAGGGGCCTACACACAAGTGATTGCTTTGGATAAAAGGTTTAAAGGAGATGGTTATCGCGTCTATGACTTGGGCAATATCTGCGTTGAAAATAAAAATTACTCCGTCGCAAGAAAGTGTTTTAACTATGTTATCTCGCTTGGTGAAAATAAAGAGATTTTTGTTCCCGCATACAAAGCGTTACTGAATACAAGATTTTTGGAAATAACAACGAATCGAAATTATTCTCAAACAGAAATCGACTCCACAATCTTAACATACGAATTAGCCCTAAATAGATTGGGTAGAACGCGAATTACCTTGCCAATGATAATAGAACAAACTATGATTGAAGCGTTCTATGCTGATAAAGCTGAAAAGGCAAAAACAGAATTGAATGAGGCATTGAAAATAAATGGTTTAACGGATATTCAAAAAGCACAAGTTAAAATGCAATTGGCAGATATCAATGTGTTGAGTGGCGATATTTGGGAAGCTTCCATCCTTTATATGCAAGTAGATAATGATTTCAAATTTGAACCAATTGGTCAGGAAGCTAAGTATAAGAATGCCCGCGTTTTTTATTTCGATGGTGAGTTTGATTTTGCGCAATCACAATTGAATGTCTTGAAAGAATCCACGTCTAAAATGATTGCAAATGATGCAATGCAACTTTCAGTGATTATAACCGATAACTACGGTTTGGACAGTAATTTTCAGGCAATGTCATGGTTTGCAAATGCTGAATTGTTAATCGAACAACACAAATACAAAGAAGCCTTTGATTTATTTGATAGCATCCAAAAAAACTATCCCTATCATTCGCTTGCTGATGAAATTTTATTCCGAAAAGGAAAGGCATTAGAAATGCAAGGACAGTGGCAACAAGCGATTGATTATTATGAGGATTTGGTTAAGTTTCATGGCAAGGACATTTTAGCTGATGATGCCATCTTTCGTGTTGCAGATATTTACGAAAACATTTTAACCGACAAAGAAAAAGCCCTTGAGTACTATCGTCGTTTAGCGATTGACTACAAGGGCAGTTTATTTTCAGCAGAGGCAAGAAAAAGAATTCGTCTATTACGCGGAGATAAGAATATTTCCAACGACGAACTTTAACTTACTTCAAATCTGGCATTTCTCTTGTGAATGCTGGAATTCCAGTAACATCCATACCTGTAATTAACAAATGAATGTCGTGTGTTCCTTCATACGTCACAACAGATTCAAGATTCGCCATGTGACGCATCATCGAATACTCACTTGTAATTCCCATTCCACCATGGATTTGTCTTGCTTCACGAGCAATGTTTAATGCAATTTCAACGTTGTTTCTTTTTGCCATTGAAATTTGTGCTGAAGTAGCTTTTCCTTCATTTCTTAGTTGACCAAGACGCAACGTAAGTAATTGTGCTTTTGTGATTTCTGTAATCATTTCAGCTAATTTCTTCTGAATCAATTGAAATGCACCGATTGGAACATTAAACTGCGTTCTTTCTTTAGAATACCTCAAAGCTTGATCGTAGCAATCCATTGCAGCGCCAAGAGCACCCCAAGCAATACCAAAACGAGCAGAGTCCAAACAACTCAATGGTGCACCCAAACCAGTTCTTCCAGGTAAAATATTCGTCTTTGGAACTTTAACATTGTCAAAAATCAATTCTCCAGTTGAAGAGGCGCGCAATGAAAGTTTTCCATGCATTTCTGGAGTTGAGAAACCTTCCATACCTCTTTCAACTACTAAACCATGAATTCTACCGGTTTCGTCCTTTGCCCAAACAACAGCAATATCAGCAAATGGGGCATTTGAAATCCACATTTTAGCCCCGTTAAGAATTACGTGATCACCCGCATCTTTAAAATTGGTAATCATTCCGCCTGGGTTCGAACCATGATCTGGTTCTGTCAGACCAAAACAACCCATCATTTCTCCTGTTGCAAGTTTTGGTAGGTATTTTTGTTTTTGTTCCTCTGAACCGTATTTCCAGATAGGATACATCACAAGAGATGACTGTACAGATGCAGTTGATCTTAATCCAGAATCACATCTTTCAAGCTCTTGCATTATCAATCCATACGAAATTTGGTCAAGTCCTGGGCCTCCATATTCTTCTGGAATATAAGGACCAAAAGCACCTATTTCTCCTAAGCCTTTCAATAAATGATTTGGAAAGGTGGCATTTTCATAATGCTCATCGATAATAGGGGAAACTTCTTTTTTCACCCATGCGCGCGCTGCATCACGTACTAATTTGTGTTCATCTGACAATAAATCATCCATTGCATAATGATCCGGGTGCTGATACAAATCTGTTTTCATACTTTCTTTGATTTTGTGGTACAAAAGTAAGTAATTATAAAATGAGGCAAGTATTCATATTCTAATTAATTTTGTGTCCCATGCATCTTCAACAAATCATGTTACAAATAAGTTTTGAATTATATGAGCGTCAAACTCAAATAACAAGCATTTTATTGATGATTGTATTGGTTTGCAGTTCGATAATTGGAATCGGAAGAATAAATAACCCACAGTTTTTTTTACTCGTTGGTAAAGGTTTTTTCAAGTTAAAATCTCAGGAAAAATCTTTTAGCGAAGGAACTAGATTAAGTCGGGGAGCAAGTTTTGCTTTAATTCTTAATTTCTTTATTTCATTGACTCTTTGTTCGTTCCTATTATTTTTTAGTAATTCAAACCTCTGGTTTTCCTTATTGGCTGCAGTAATTGTATCATTTTCTTATGTTTTAATACAGCAAGTTGGATATAGAATAACATCTTTCTTTTCAGGACAATCTGAAATAACAGAAAATATTTCTTTAGTCACAAATCAAGTTTGGTTTCTGGGTGGAATTATTTTTTTACTAATAGCTCTTTTTTGGGTCTTAAATACGCGCTTTAATGATGTCTTCGGTATTATTTTTTTGGTTGTCGTTTTTATCATCACAATGTTTCGTTTTATAAAAGGATTTCTTATTACATACAGAAGTAGAATTAGATGGTATTATATTTTTTTATATCTTTGCACCCTTGAAATACTACCTGTTTTTATTCTTTTTAGATTATTTCAGATGTATTTGTTAGAAAAATTCTGAAGTTTAATTTTATTTAAAGGTGCTTTGGCAATAAAAACAATTTTAGTTTCTCAACCAAAACCGGAAGGTGAAAAATCGCCTTATTATGATTTAGCTGAGAAGTATAAATTAAAAATTGATTTTCGTCCTTTCATTAAGGTTGAAGGAGTTGATGCTAAGGAATTTAGAGCTCAACGCGTAAATATTTCTGAACATACTGCAATCATTTTAACATCTAAAGTTGCGGTTGACCACTTTTTTAGAATTGCAGAAGAAACACGTTTTGAAGTTCCCGACACCATGAAATATTTTTGTATTTCGGAAGCGGTAGCACTCTATCTCCAAAAGTACGTTACTTATAGAAAAAGAAAAATTTTCTTTGGAAAGCAGACAATAGATGATTTGGTTGAGGTAATGAAAAAGCATAAGACTGAAAAATTTCTTTTGCCTTGTACAGATATTTTACGTGATATCATACCAATTACACTTGAGCAACATGGAATTCCATTCACGAAGGTTATACTATATAGAACTGTAGCTGCAGACTTATCAGATTTAGAGGATGTTTATTACGATATGTTGGTGTTTTTTAGCCCAGGGGGAATTGAGTCACTTCTTAAAAACTTTCCATACTTTAAACAAAATTCAACGGTAATTGCCGCTTTTGGTCCGACGACGGCAAATGCTGTAATGAAAAATAACCTAAGATTAGATGTACACGCACCCCATCCAAAAGCTCCATCCATGGTAGGTGCCATAGAATTGTTTATTAAAGAACAGGCTAAAAAGAAATAATCTATCTTTTCAGTTCTTCTTTTAATAATCTTGCTCCTTCAATTGCACTTTTATTTATTTTTATAAATCCACCTGAGACAGATAATTCATTCGATGCAGGATCAATAATCCATTTGTTACAGCCACTTTTACAATAATGAATTAATCCGGCAGCAGGGTAGACTTGTAGTGAAGTTCCAATTACAACAAAACAATCAGCATTTTTATTAATTCAATGGCCTGGTTAAACATTGGTACATCCTCTCCAAACCAAACCACATGTGGTCTTAGTCGATAGCCGTTCGGACAAATATCTATTGGTTTTAATTCCCATCCATTTATGGGATAGTATTTTTTTTCCTGATCTGGACCCGATGATTTTGCAAATCTGATATTTCCATGAAGATGCAAAACATTCGATGAGCCAGCTCTTTCGTGTAGGTCATCTATATTTTGAGTTATTACATCAACCTCGAAATCATTTTCAAGTTCTTGAATTAAAAAATGCGCCTCATTGGGAGTTGTATCAATTATTTGTTTTCTCCTGTGATTGTAAAAATCAGTCACTAAATCAGGATTTTCCCTCCATGCTTCAGGTGTAGCGACTTCTTTTATGTTAAATTTTTCCCACAAACCACCTGAACTTCGGAACGTACTGATTCCACTTTCAGCACTCATCCCAGCCCCAGAAAAAACAACGAGTTTTTTTCTCATAATCAAAAGATTATCTTAAATTTACGCAGAATCATAAAATTATAAATAATGAAAAGAATTTTACTTTCTGCAGCGTTATTATCGTTAGCATTAAATGCAAATTCTCAGATACTTACTGAGAATTTTGAAGGTGGAGCTTTGCCAACAGGTTGGACAAGGTCTCAAAGTACACCCTCTGTTGGTTGGGTATTTGGAGCAAGTTTAGGGAGTCAATACTGGGCTATACCATCCCATACGACTTATGCAGCGTCAAATGACGATGCTAATGATGATCAAACCTTGTTACTTAATCTTGCCGATATGGACAGGTTAATTACACCCGCTTTAGATTTAACCTCTCAAACTGCTGTTGCATTGAGTTTTGACGCTTTTTATAATGGTGCTTATGGATCAGTAGCAACAGTTGAAGTAAGTACAAATGGTGGTACTACGTGGACTACAATTTATACATTAGATCCCTCTGATGCATGGCAAAATGGATTAGTAACAAATTTATCAGCATATGCTGGTCAAAGTAATGTGTTGGTGGCTTTCCATCACGATGATATGGCTGATTGGGCATCAGGTTTTGCACTTGATAATGTATCTGTATATACTCCACCGGCAACGGATGTGAGATTGAATTCTGTAACTTTAAACAGATATTCATTACTCAATTCCAATAATACCTTAGCAATGAATGTAACTAATTTGGGTTCAGATCCAATTACTTCCTTGACAATTGATTGGAACGATGGAACATCTCATAGCCAGGTTATCTCTGGGCTGAATATTGCCCCTTTTGCTTCTACTAATGTTAATCACCCAACGGCAATTTCTTATGCCACTGCTGTTGAAAAAACAATCAATGTTAATATCACTGACGTTAATTCAGCAGTTGATGCAAATCCTGCTAATAACACAGCAAGTGCGCCTTTCAACACAGTTAGTCAGGCACCTGCTAAGAAAGTAATTATTGAAGAAGGTACAGGAACATGGTGTGGATGGTGTCCAAGAGGCGCTGTGGCTATGGAAGCAATGTATAATGCTCATCCAAATGATTTTATTGGTATTGCTGTTCACAATAGCGATCCAATGACAGTAGCTGCTTACGATGCAGGTGCGAATTTCTCAGGATTCCCTGGATGTAATGTTGACAGAGCAATGTTAGACCAAGGTGTTTCTGAAACAGCTTTTGAATCTTATTACCAAGAAAGAATTGGATTGGCTGTTCCAGCTGCAATTTCAGTTGTTTCTAATGGAGCTGGTTCTTCAGTTACAATTGATGTTACTGCAACTTTCTATACTGTTTTTGCTGCTGCTAACTACAGAATCGGTGGTATTATTGTGGAAGATAATGTTACGGGAACAGCAGCTGGGTATAATCAAACGAATTATTATGCAGGCGGCGCATCTGGACCAATGGGTGGATATGAGTCTTTACCAGATCCTGTTCCCGCTGCAAACATGGTTTATAATCATGTAGGTAGAGCTCTACTTGGAGGTTATTCTGGTTCAGCAGGTTCTGTTCCTGCAGCTATTACAGATGGATTATCAGTTACAAAAACATTTCCATATACAGTTCCTGCAACAAGCAACAAAGCTAATATGAAAGTGGTTGCAGTGTTAATTGATCAAACTACAGGAGAAATCGTTAATGCAAATGATGTTGCATTAAGCGCAAGCGGAATCAATGAATTGACAGCTGCAGAATTGTCGGTTTATCCGAACCCAGCTTCTGATTTAGTAAATGTTTCTTTTGACGCAAAAAATGCTGATTATTCAGTGTCTTTAATGGATCTTCAAGGACGTGTTGTTTCTTCTAAAGAATTGACAAACGCGAATGGAGTTCAACAAGTTTCTTTCGCTACTTCAAATGTTGCAAAAGGAAGCTATATCGTGGTTGTTTCTTCAAATGGAGGAAAAACTACTAAAACTGTTGTGATTAAATAATTAGATTACATCAATAGTAAAAGGCTGTCAGTTTTTTCTGACAGCCTTTTTTGTTTGATAAAAACTAGATGTATTTTTTACAAAATTCCCACATGACAACTCCAGCACAAACACTCACATTCAAACTGTGCTTTGTGCCGAATTGCGGAATTTCAACTACGTAATCAGAATTATTTACAACTTCTTGATTAACTCCATTGACTTCGTTTCCAAACACAAGAGCGAAAGCATCTCCGGGCAATTCATGAATGTTTTGCAAAAAAGTTGTTTTTTCGGTTTGCTCAATCGAACAGAGGGTAAAGCCATCATTTTTCAATTCTTCACAAACCTCTTGGATGTTTTTTCGGTATTCCCATTCGATTGTTTCTGTAGCACCCAAAGCAGTTTTATGAATGTCCTTGTTCGGTGGACATGCTGTGATTCCGCACAAATAAATTTTCGAAATATTGAAAGCGTCTGCAGTTCGGAAAAAAGAACCAATATTATTTAGCGATCGAATGTCGTCTAATACGATGACAATCGGGTTTTTCTTTTGAAGTTTGAAATCCTCTTCAGAAACCCGCTGAAGCTCCCAGAGTTTGAGTTTTTTGTTCATGGAATGCGAAGTTAAAACTTATCTTCTTGCTAGATTATTTCTATCTTTAATCTTTGTTTTAATTTATTAAATTTTTAACTGAGTGAACTCCCAAAAAGCTGTAGCAGAAACCCCTTTGATGAAGCAATACAATCAAATTAAAGCCCGTCATCCGGAAGCTTTATTGCTTTTTCGTGTGGGTGACTTTTACGAAACATTTGGTGAAGATGCGATTAAAACATCAAAAATTTTAGGGATAATTTTAACGAAAAGAAAAAACGGTTCAGCCTCAGAAATTGAACTAGCTGGATTTCCTCACCATTCCTTAGACACGTACTTACCTAAATTAGTTCGTGCAGGTCAACGGGTTGCAATATGCGATCAGTTGGAAGATCCAAAAATGACAAAAACGATTGTCAAACGTGGGGTAACAGAATTAGTCACGCCAGGTGTTTCATTTAATGATCAAGTATTAGAACAAGGGAAAAATAACTTCTTGTGCGCCATTCATTTTGGAAAAGACGAACATGGTATTGCCTTTTTGGATGTTTCAACTGGAGAATTTTTGGTTGCTCAAGGAAATAAAGAATACATTGACAAACTTATCAGTGGCTTCGAACCCAGTGAAATTATTTACCAAAAGAACAGAACCAAAGATTTTCAAGCACAATTCGGAGAGAATCATTACACTTTCAGGTTAGAAGATTGGGCTTTTACCGAGGAGTTCGCGCAAGAAAGTTTAAATAAACATTTTGGTACGAAAACACTGAAAGGTTTTGGAATTGAAAATTTATCACTTGCTGTAATTGCTGCAGGAGCCGTGTTTTATTATTTAAGTGAAAATCAACACCAGCGTTTAGGACACATCACTGCTATTTCAAGAATTGAAGAAGAGAAGTACGTTTGGTTGGATCGGTTTACCATTCGAAACCTCGAATTGGTTTATTCAACGAATGAAAATGCAAAAACGCTTGCAGACATTTTGGATAAAACTTACACCCCAATGGGTGGCCGTTTAATGAAACGTTGGATGGTTTTGCCATTGAAAGATGAAAAGCCTATCAACGAACGACTCGATGTTGTGGATTATCTTACAAAGAATGAAGAAATTTCATTCGAATTGGGACAACGATTGCGAGAAATTGGAGACCTAGAGCGCTTGATTTCGAAAGTAGCGGTTGGAAAAGTCAATCCAAAGGAAGTAATGCATCTGCGTCGAACTTTATTGCAAATTCAGCCGATTAAAGAATTATTACAGGAGAAATCACTTGTTTCATTGAAAAAAATGATGGATCAGCTGAATGCCTGTGAAACATTGATTCAGTTAATTGAAAACACACTCACAGATGAGCCTGCTGGACAAATAGGCAAAGGGCCGGTTATTCGTACAGGCAGCAATCGTGATTTGGACGATTTAAGAGAAATTTCATACAATGGGAAGGATTATCTGGAACAGTTGCAGGAAAGAGAATCACAACGCACTGGTATTCCAAGTCTAAAAATCTCGTTTAACAATGTTTTTGGTTATTACATTGAGGTGCGAAATACCCACAAAGACAAAGTACCAGAGGATTGGATTCGTAAGCAGACATTGGTCAATGCTGAACGTTACATTACTGAAGAATTAAAAGAATACGAGTCGAAAATTCTAGGAGCTGAAGAAAAGATATTTGCTATTGAAACGAAATTATTTCAGGATTTGGTTTATAATATGGCCGATTACATTCAGCCCATTCAGCATAACGCACTTGTAATTGCACGTTTGGATTGTTTGTTTTCTTTTGCGCAAGTTGCCCAAGAGAATAATTACAAACGACCGGAAATCAATGAAGGATTTGTTCTTGATATTAAGAATGGACGGCATCCGGTGATTGAAAAACGTTTGCCAATAGGTGAAGAATACATTGCAAATGATGTGTTTTTGGACAATGGAAGTCAACAAATCATCATGATTACCGGGCCAAATATGAGTGGAAAGAGTGCTATTTTGAGACAAACAGCTTTGATTGTTTTGATGGCACAAATGGGTTGTTTTGTTCCTGCTAATGAAGCAAAAATTGGTTTGATAGATAAGGTTTTTACTCGCGTAGGAGCATCGGACAATATCTCTTCGGGAGAATCAACCTTCATGGTAGAAATGAATGAGACCGCGAGTATTCTAAATAATATTTCAGATCGAAGTTTGATTTTATTGGATGAAATAGGTCGTGGAACAAGTACCTATGATGGGATTTCTATTGCATGGGCGATTGCTGAATTTATTCATGAGAATCCAAAATCAAAATGTAAGACTTTGTTTGCGACCCATTATCACGAATTAAATGAAATGTCAAAGCGCTTTGACCGAATTCGTAATTATAATGTTTCAGTTAAGGAAACCGCTAAAAAGGTTTTGTTTTTAAGAAAATTAATTCCAGGAGGAAGTGAACATTCTTTTGGAATTCATGTCGCTAAAATGGCCGGTATGCCCCCGTTAGTAATACATCGCGCGGAACAAGTATTGAAGGATTTAGAAAGTTCTCATGCAGCAGTAGGAGGTAAAAAGAACAGTAAGTCAAAAAAAGAAGTGTTGAGCGAATCCCAAAATATGCAATTGAGTTTCTTTCAATTGAATGATCCTGTTTTGGAACAAATTCACGATGAACTCATAAGCATCGACATCAATACGCTTACGCCAGTTGAAGCTCTGATGAAACTTCATGAAATAAAAAAATTAACGGGAGGATAACAGGTGGAAGTTTCAATAAAGAAAATACGTTGGCAATTGTTCCTGTTGGGTTTATTTAGAATCCCAATGATCGGATTTATACGACCAAAATTGGTTTCTATAGATGCAGATAATGTTTGTGTTTCAATTAATTTGAAAAGACGAACAAAAAACCATCTCAACTCTATGTATTTTGGTGCATTAGCTATAGGTGCTGATATTGCTGCAGGAATTCATGTTTTTTATTTTTCTGAAAAATACGGTAAAAAAATTTCCTTTGCCTTTAAAGCGATGAATGCTCAATTTATAAAACGAGCCGAAAGTAATATACGTTTCGAATGTATGGAAGGAAAGAAAGTTGAAAATGCTCTTTTAAAAAGCATTGAATCCAAGGAGCGAATTAATGAAATGGTAAATGTAATTGCCTTGAATTTAGCAGGTGAACAAGTGGCAATTTTTGAAATGACAGTATCACTAAAAGTACTATGATGAGGTTACTTATTTATATTTTCATATTTATTTCTTTTCTATCTTCCTGTGGGTTGGAAACTGCAAAAACAGGAAAGAATATGGAGGTGATAATTGCATCTAATTTTTTATTTCCACAAGATGCTCGATATTACAAAGGTTTTAAAAAACGTACCGGAATTCGTGTCAAAATAGTTCATTTAACATCAGATTCTATAAATAAACATCTTCTGAAATTCGGTTATAATTCAGAGTTTGATTTGGTTTTTGTGAATTCTCTGAAAGATGTAAAAAGCTTACAAAATAATAAATACCATCAATTTGAATATAAATTTGCGAAATCAGAGCTAAATTCATTTAAACCGATATTGAAAAATCGATGGTTAGTTTCTGGAATTGACCCCTATGTTTTTTCTTATTTTCCTGATTCAACGGAAAGACCAAAAACATACAAAGACTTAACAAATAACTTTTTATATGCGACTCCAAATGATGATGAGTTGGATGTTTTTTTAGCACAGATTAAATATCATTTGCGGAAAAACAAGAAAGGGAGTTTCAAAAAATGGAAAGCAAATTTTGTAAAAAATCAGGTAATTTACGATTCAGGAACGGACAGTTCGTCTTCGCATCAATTCCTATTTCACAAAGCAAGTTTGTTAAAAACAGATTCAACCTTGATGAATTCGAAGGGCAGAACAATCTATTTTCCAAATCAAACCAAAAAGGGATTTTACGCTGATAGATATGCAATTGCAGTTGTAGAACAAGCAAAGAATTTTGATAATGCGAAACAGTTACTGCGATTCATTAATAAGTGCGAAAAGATTCCCGCGCCGTTTGAAATAATTCAATTAAATTCTACTAAAGCAAAACATTTAAACAAACTTTCTGAAGAATCCATTCTAGACAACTTGTAGAGATAAATTGACTTTTCAGAGTAATAAAATAAAATGGACTACGATATTGAATTACGATTTCAAAAATTAAAAACTCATTTAGAACTGACATTTGGAGAAGGAATGGATGTTCAGGCAATGTTGTTTTTAATCGGAGTAAATGAACTTGGAATAGGTCATAAAACATTTTCTAAGCAAGAGAAGACAGAATTACTTCATATTGCTATTTGCACATTATTAGAACCATACGGTTATTATGAATTTGAGCAAAGAGATGACGATAATTGGCCGCACTTCAATTTAATTAAAGAGTTGCCTTCTTTGAATCATTCAGAGCAACAACATTTAATTAAAGAAGCAATGCTTGATTACTTTATAGCAAATGACTATTATTCTGAGGATTAATTTACCTCAATAAGGTTACATGTCCTAACAGGGTTCGATTTCCGTACTTCTTGTCTTCGTATAACAATTTCCAAGTATATACACCATCTTGACAATTTTTGCCTCTCGAACGTCCATCCCAAGGTAAATAATAGTCAGTTGTTTCCCAAATTAATTCACCCCAACGGTCGAATATTATCAGTTTATATTTTTTAATTTGAGTATAATCCGAAAATATTGGAATAAAGGTTTCATTTACATCGTTTTCATCGATGGTGAATGTGTTTGGAACATAAACATTGTAATCTTCGTCAATAGTAATAATATTAATTACAGTATCAATACATCCGTTTGAATCGGCGGCGATAAGCATGACTTCGTATGACGTTGCCAATTGAACAGGGTAGGCATGACTCGGACTTTCTTCATTTGAATTTGATGTTGCATCTCCAAAAACCCAGGTATAATCAGTTGCATTAACTGATAAGTTGTTAAATTGAACCTCTCCGTTATAGAAAACATTAGTTGAAAGTGTTGAAGAGAAATCTGCAATCGGTCCGCCCAGTACACATATCAAACTGTCCATTGAAAGTGTTCCCGAACATCCGTTTCCTAAACTGTTTGTAAGACTAATAGTATAACAACCCGGATTTTCAAATGTATAAGTCGCAGTTCCACAACTATTTGAAGTCTGTCCATTACCGAAATCCCATAAACAATTAGTGGCACTGCCCTGTGAAGTATTGGTAAAAGTAACAGTCAACGGAGCACAGCCACTTGAAACATCATAAGTAAATCCAGTAACGATTTCTTCTGGTTGAGTGACAGTCGCCATTAAATTAAATTGACAACCATTAACATCTGTGATTTGTATTGGATAATTTCCTGCAGGTAAATTGTTATGAAATACGCCCGTTGTGTTATCCGGCCATAGAATTGTATAAGGAGAAGTTCCTCCAGTAACAGATACTTGAATTCCTCCATTAGAAAGTCCAAAACAACTTACAGCCGTTTCGGTATAAGTCGCTGAAAGCGCATTTAAAGGTTGCGACACATTATAAATTGCCGAACTAACACAATTGTTTGCATCAGTAACGGCAAGCGTATATTGTCCTGAAGGAATATTATATAAATCTTGTGTTAATGCACCTGTGTTCCAATAGTATGTATATGGACTGGTTCCACCGATTACTGTTATATCAATTGAACCACTTGATTCCCCATTGCAATTGACATTTGTAATAGCATTTTGTAAAGTAAGAGGTGCACTTGGTTGTGTAATTATTACGGAAAGATTAATAGTACAATTGTTAGCATCTTTGATGGCAACTGAGTAATTTCCGGCGATCAATCCTGAGACATCTTGTGTATTTGCACCAGTATTCCATAAATAAGTATAATTTGGTGTTCCACCGTTTACAGATAAATCAATAGATCCGTTATTAGCACCATAACAAAGTATATTTTGATGAGTTTCAGTTGCTGTTAAAGCTGAACTAGGTTGTGTAATTACAACACTCAATGATGCGTTGCAAAGATTTATATCTGTAACATTTACGGTATAGGTTCCAGCTGCTAAATTGCTAATGTCTTCAGTAGATGCGCCATTATTCCAAGAATAGGTATATCCTGGACTTCCACCATTTACAGTCAAATTAATGCTTCCAGTACTGTTACCAAAACAAAGTATGTTGGTATGTGTTGATGTTAATGTAAGAGGTGCTGAAGGTTGACTGACAGAAATAGGTGTAGAAAGTACGCAGCCATTGAAATCTGTAATATTTACAGTGTATGTACCACTAGCCAGTCCAGATATGTCTTCTGTAATTGCCCCATTACTCCATAAAAAAGAATAGCCTGGAGTTCCGCCTGAGGTAGTTATGTTTATTGCACCAGTTGATTGCCCAAAACAAGTCACATTTGTAATAGTAGATATTATTGAAACAGCAGTTAGAGGCTCATTAACAGTTATATTAGATGAAAGTGAACAACCAATGGCATCTGTGACCTGAACGGTATAGATTCCAGCTGTTAAGTTGAATTGATCTTCATCAACGCTCATATTTGACCAAGAATAGGTGTAAGGTCCAGAGCCACCGTTTACATTAATATTGATTGCTCCATTGGAACCACCATTACAAGTTACATTTTGAACATTGTTTGAAATTGAAATTCCTGACGCTGGTTGAGTTACTGAATAACTGGCATTTATAGTGCAGTTATTATTATCTGTTACTATAACTGTGTAAGCTCCAGCACCAATATTCAATAAATCCTGAGAGATTGCATTATTTGACCAATCATATGTGTAAGGGAAAGTTCCGCCTGAAACTGTAACGTCAATTGAACCATTGCTTCCGTTGTAACAATTAACGTTAGTTGTTGATCCTGAAATTGAAAGAGGTGATGTAGGTTGAATAATATTTATTGACCCATTTGCAGAGCATCCGTTTGCGTCAATAACGGTTACAATATAATTTCCACCAGGTAGATTTTGAAGATCTTCAGTTATTTGACCCGTGTTCCAGTTGATGGTATATGGAGAACTGCCACCTTGAATCGTTAAATCAATTGCGCCATCCGTTAATCCAAAACACGAAACATTTGTCGCCGTTAATGTTAAATTAATTCCGTTAGCGGGTTGATTAACAGCAGTGTCAGATGAAAGCACACAGCCATTAGCGTCCGTTATTATTACGTTGTAGTTGTTTGCTGATAATGTATCAATATCTTGTGTGGTTTCGCCATTTGACCATAAATAAATGTAATCTTCAATTCCTCCGGTAACTTCAAGATTGATTGCTCCAGTTGAATCACCAAAGCATCCTACGTTGGTTACTGAAAAAGTTGAATTTAGCATAGGAGGTTCAGAAACTAAATACGTGTGATTCAAAACACATCCCTTGGCGTCAGTAACAGTAACTGTATAATTGCCTGCAGTAACATTTACTATGTCCTGAGTTCCAACAGAATTTGTCCAACTGAAAGTATATGGGGCTGTACCACCTTGAATCGTTATATCAACTCCACCATCACTAAAACCATTACATGTAATAGTGTTTATTATTCCGGTTGCGCTTAAGCTATCATTCGGTTGGCTTACTGAAAGTGAAAAGTTTTGTTGGCAACTATTAGCATCAGTTATAGTTAGGAAATATGTCCCAGAAGTTAAATTCGTAATATCTTCTGTTGACGGTCCATTTGACCAATTGTATTGGTAAGGTGCTGTTCCACCTATAGGAGTTATATTAATTGTTCCATTATTTCCGCCAAAGCAAGAAACATTGGTAACTAGTGAATTATCAGTAATTGCATCTGGTTGTCCCACATTAAAAGTTCCTGTAACAATACAGCCGCTGTTATCAGATACGGAAACGGTATAATTCCCAGAAATCAAACCATTGATATCTTGTGTAGAAGCGCCATTATTCCAAGAGTAAGAAAATCCTGAATTTGCGCTGTTTATTGATAAGTCAATGGCTCCGGATGGTTGATTGTTGCATAGTGCATTTGAAATTACTGCACTTAAAGTATTCGCAAAAGCAGGTTGACTTATCGTTACAGAAGAGGAGGTTGCACAGCCATTAGCATCAGTTGCTGTCAAAGTATAATTTCCGGCAATTAAACCGCTTACATCCTGAGTTGTAGCTCCTGTGTTCCATAAATAAATATATGGGGCACTCCCTCCAGATATTGTTGCATCAATACTTCCTGTATTCGCTCCAAAACACCCAACATCTGTTGCACTTAATGTCAAGTTATTAGAAAGAGGTTGAGAAAGTGAAAAATTAAAAGACGCACTACAGCCATTTGCATCCGTTACAATCACAGTATAATTTCCAGCTGAAATATTCGTTAGATCCTCAATAGTTTGAGAATTACTCCAACTGTAAAAATAAGGAGCAGTTCCGCCACTAACGGTGATATTTATCGTACCATTATTTCCATTAAAACAAGAAATATCTGTTTTTACACCAGTAACTGACAATGGTGCAGTTGGTTGTGATACTGAGTAGTTTTGATTTAACAAACACCCTAAACTATCTTTAATTTGAAGTATATAATTTCCAGCAATTAAATTTGAAATGGTATTATTCGTTGATCCATTACTCCATAGATAAGTATAATTTCCAGTTCCTCCAGCAGCGGTGACAATTATGCTTCCTGTACTATTTCCAATACAGTCTACATTTTGAATATTTGCAAATTCAGATAATGGAGAATTCGGTTCATAAATATTCGTATCAATAAAAACAGAACAATTCAAAGCATCGGTAACTGTAACACTATAATAACCCTTTGGAATTCCAGATAAATCTTGAGATGAAGAGCCATTCGACCAAGAGTAAGAATAATTAGGTGTTCCTCCATTT
>CANGLG010000006.1 GCA_947454395.1 Flavobacteriales bacterium | reverse complement strand
ATAGCCGGGGCGCCAACACTGATTTTTCCACCGTTGTCAACTAACAAAACGCGATCGAATTCGACTTTCGCTCCTGCATCTGCTGCCAATCTGTGAACAAAAACCTTTTGGTCTTTTTGCACTTTGAACTGCTGCCCTGCTATTTCTACAATTGCGTACATAATAGCTTTTTTTAATTTGTTTATAAAATTAGGAAGGCAAAGATATTTCTTTTTTTTGAATAGACAAATAAATCCAAGGATTATTCAGATACTTTTTTCGTAAAGAACCTTCCTCCATAATTGGCAAACAACACGCCTCCCAAAATAATAATCATTGACAAAACTTGATAAACTGAAATCGATTCTTTGAACCAAAGTCCGATAATTACTGCTACAATTGGAATAAAATAGGTGACACTACTCGCAAAAAGTGCTGATGAAATTCGTAAAATTCCATTAAAAAGAAAGGTAGCAATTGCTGTTCCTGCCAAAGCAAGCATCGCTATGTAAGAAAATCCTTCAGAGGCATGAACATTATTTTTGAAAACACTTGTTGTATCAAGTATGAAAAAGCAAAGCAATGCCGGAATGAAAATAACTGCAAATGCCAAAGAAGTAATTTCCGCGGAGGTATATTGTTGAAGTTTGTATTTAATTGTATTTAAGCTGATGCCATAAAAGAAAGTGGCTAAAACAACTGCTAAAATATGTTTTAAATCTCCGGAAAAGGAAACGTTCTGTCCGGTTAATATCAGGCAGGTTATCCCAATAGACCCGATGAATGCTCCTGAGAGTTGAATGGCGGTTAGGCGGTGACCAAAAACAAGAAAACCAAGAACGATTGTAAAAATCGGAGTGAAGCTGTTCATCATACCCGCAAAGCCGGATGAAATGCCTGTTTCAGCATAGGTAAATAGAAATGCAGGAAAAAAATTACCGCAGAAACCAACAACGGCAAAAAGCAATAAATCTTTTTTTGCTTTCAGTTTGCGCAAGTTTACTATCGATAATGGGAGTAAAGCGCTAGAGGCAATTAACATGCGAAGGGCGCCAACTTGTGTCGCTGAAAAGATGGGTGATTGGTCATCGGCAAACATTCCCTTTTTCATTAGAATGAAGGAACTTCCCCATATGCAAGCAAGAAGCAACAATAATACCCAGCTTTTTGTATTTGTTGACACGCCACAAAAGTAGTTTATTCTAAAAACATTTAATGAGTTGATGTTACAAGAAGATAATGAAATCTATCTTTTCAACACATTGTTTAAAAATCTCCCACAATCTCCCACAAAATTCAATAATTCTTTTAAAATAAGCGTTTTTAATTCTTTTATACTTGTTAAAAAGTAACCTTTTGAATCGCTATACGTTAGAAGTTATCAACAAATCAAAAATGAGTGGTAAAAAGTGGTAAAAAATCCATTAATTTTACCCATTATTAACGCTATGGCAGGATTAGTAGGAGAATTTGAAGTAAAGCTGGATGAAAAAGGCCGGTTTTTATTTCCTTCCGGATTACGGAAGCAGCTCTCTGCTGCGTCTCAGCGTGATTTCATGTTAAATAAAGGATTTGAAGATTGTCTGACGCTGTATCCACTTCCGGATTGGGAGAAAATCAGCGAAAAGCTTTCTAAGATGAACTTGTTTAAGCCTGATAATCGAATGTTTTACCGTTTGTTCCACCAAGGAGCAAAACAGGTAGCATTGGATAATGCAGGTCGTATCTTGATTCCGACAGCTCACATGGAGCGGGTTGGTTTGGTAAATGAGGTAATGCTCATTGCTTACAATGATCGAATTGAAATCTGGGACAAATCCAAATACTTCAACATGATTGAAGGAAACATGGCGAGTTTCGCTGATTTAGCGGACAAAGTAATGGGTGATTTGGACAATGGAGAATAATACGACGTACCACATACCGGTTCTTTTTAAAGAAAGCGTTGATGCTTTGCAGATTAATCCTGAGGGCACATACGTTGATGTTACCTTCGGCGGTGGCGGTCATTCTCGTGAGATTTTCAGTCGTTTAAATGAACAGGGAAGATTGATAGTTTTTGATCAAGATCCGGATACAAAGAAGAATGCTTGGGAAGCTCCCAATTTTTACTTTGTTCCGGCAAACTTCTCATTCCTAAAAAATCATTTGCGACTACTTGGAGTAACCAAAATCGATGGCTTATTAGCAGATCTAGGAGTTTCTTCTCATCAATTTGACGAAGCTGGAAGAGGGTTTACAATTCGTGAAGATGCCGCTCTAGATATGCGCATGAATCAAAATGCCGAATTATACGCTTTTAAAGTGGTGAATGAATATGACGAAGCGGCATTGACCTCGATTTTCAAAAATTATGGAGAGTTGAACAATGCACGTTTGCTAGCGCGAGAAATCATTTTGAAACGAACTGAAAAACCAATACAATCAACCGGAGAATTGATGGCGGTTTTAAATCGTTTTGCTCCGAAATTTAAAGATCATAAGTTCTTTGCACAAGTTTTTCAAGCCATTCGAATTGAAGTGAACCAAGAATTGGAAGTATTGAAAAACTTGTTGGTGCAAGCAACAGATTTACTCGCTCCAAATGGACGTTTGGTTGTTATTTCCTACCATTCTTTGGAAGATCGATTGGTGAAAAACTTTATGAAACGTGGCTCTTTTGAAGGAGAAGTAAAAAAGGATTTTTTTGGAAATGTGCTAAAACCATTGACAGAAGTGGTGAGGCATCCAATTGTTCCAAATGAAGAAGAAATACAACGAAATACCCGAGCACGTAGCGCAAAACTTAGAATAGCAGAAAAAAATGTCGGATAACGATTATATAGATTATTCAAAAGAAGAAAAGTCGGCTCCAAAAAAGCAGCCGAACGTTGATTCCAAAAAGGAGTCAAAATCTGCGTCGCGTCCAACAAAGACGAGTTCTTTTACGCAAATTTTGAATGGTGATTTTCTGACAAAGGAATTTGTATTAAATAATTTGAACTACATCTTCTTTATTATTTTCCTTTTGTTGCTTGTTGTTGGCAAAGGGTATTACGGAAAACAATTGTCGGACGACATTGAAGCAGCACAGCAGGAAGTGGATCAAAATGCAGCCGAATATATCGAAGCTAAAGCAAGACTTGAAACAATCACCAGAAGGTATAAACTAGTTGAAAAATTAGAAAAAAGAGAATTAAAAGAAACACAAAACGCAACAAAAGTAATTCGAGTAATAAAGAAAGATAATGAGTAAGGACACAAAGAATTTCTTGTATTACAGAGCGTACTTGGTCTATTTTGCCTTTGTAGGTTTAATGCTTTTGGTGCTTTACAAAACTGTTTCGTTGCAATTTGAAGGTAGAAAAAATATTTTCGATTCAGAAGATGAAAAATTGCCTGTTAGAACCGTTAGTCGATTTCCAAGAATGGGTGATATTTTGGATCGCAACATGATTCCTCTTGTTACCTCTGTGACTTACTATGATGTCCATATGGATCCAACAGTTGTCGATCAAAAACTTTTTGATGAAGAAGTATCAGAGTTAGCTCAGGGTTTGAATTCAATGTACCCGAAAAAAACGGCACGAGAATATGAAAATGATATTCGTAAAGCTAGAGCAAATGGCTCACGTTATTTGCTAATACAAAAGCATGTTACCAATGAGGAGCGAAAGAAATTGAACAAACTTCCGATTTTCCGCAAGGGAAGAATGAAGGGTGGTATCATTGACACCGATGAAAATATTCAACGCCAATTTCCTAACGGAAATATGCTCAGAAGAACATTAGGATATTATAAAAATGATGGTGATGAAGAATTGAAAGTTGGAATTGAGGGTGCATTCTACAATTACTTAAAGGGTGAAGAAGGCAAAGAAATCGAGCATAAAATTTCAACTGGTTGGAAAAAAACAGGTCAAATAACCAAAGAGGCAGTCGAAGGAGCAGATGTAATTACTTCCCTTGATAAAGATATTCAGGAGTTTGCTCATTCAGAACTTGAAAAGCAATTGCGAGACATGAAAGCCGAACATGGTTGTGTTATCGTGATGGATGTGAAAACTGGTTTTGTTCGAGCAATGGCAAATCTGGATCGAACTGAAAAAGGAACTTTCATAGAAGGATTCAATCACGCTATTGGTACAAGAGAAGTACCAGGATCAACTTTCAAACTTGCTTCATTGATGGCAGCCTTGGAAGATGGTAAAATCAATATCATGGACAAAGTTGATGCCTTTGGTTCTTACGTTTTTCCTGGAAAAACTTTGACGGATTCAAATCATGGAATTGGATATGGTAGGATTACGATTAAACATTCATTTGAGAAGTCATCCAATGTGATTGCTCAAATAATTTATCGTGCTTATCGAAGAGAGCCAGAAAGATTTTTAGCTCGTATTGAGCAATTCGGTTTAACTGAACCTTTGGGCATCGATTTACAAGGAGAGCCAGCGCCGAATGTTCCTCGTCCAGGAAAACCAGGATGGTGGGCGCTTTCAATTCCTATGATGGCAATTGGATACGATTTTCAGCAAACCCCACTTCAGACACTTGCTTTTTACAATGCGGTAGCAAATAACGGGAAGCTTGTTCGCCCTCAATTTGTTGAGGAAATAAGACGTTCAGGACAAACGATTAAAAAGTTTGAGCCAGTTGTTTTAAGAGAGAAAATTTGCTCTCAATCAACACTCGACATCATGAAAGAGTGTTTAAAAGGTGTAATGACTGATGGAACTGGAACAGCATTAAAAAGTATTGAATTTAAAATTGCTGGTAAAACTGGTACAGCAAAATTAGTAGGTGATAATAAACAATACAACGACGAAAAAAACAGTTCGTACCAAGCTTCATTTGTAGGTTATTTTCCTGCAGACGACCCAATCTACTCTTGTATAGTTGTTATTTCCAAACCGAAAGTTGCTTATTATGGAGCCGCTGTTTCCGGAACCGTTTTCGCAGCTATCGCAAACAAAGTATATGCTTCAACATTGAAGTATCATGACGCAATAAATGAAGGTAAACAAAAATCTTCCGAGTTGCCATTTGTAAAATCTGGAAATAAACGAGATATCACTTCTGTTTTAAAACAACTAAATGTTCGCTACCAATTGAACTATGAGGGTGAATGGTTGAATACGGACACATTAAAAGGGTCAGTTCATTTAAATAGAAAACTTGTTGACAAAAATAAAGTTCCAAATGTCTATGGCATGACGGCCAAAGATGCTATCTATTTGCTCGAAAGCAGGGGACTTGTAGTTAGGTTAAAAGGTTATGGAAAAGTAATTAATCAATCAATTTTGGCTGGAACAGATATTACAAACGGACAACTAATAAAAATAGAGTTGAAATGAAGGTGCTAAATCAGTTACTGGAAAATGTGCAGTTTGAACTTGTGAATGGAACAGTTGATCAAACTGTTGATGCGCTTATATTTGATTCTCGAAAGGCTGTAAATGGAACTGTATTTTTTGCAATTGCAGGTTTCTCGGTAAATGGCCATCAGTTTGTAAGTCAAGCCTATAGTCAAGGATGTAGGATATTTGTAATTCAAGAAAATATAGAGCTTCCGGGGGACGCGACAGTTATAAAAGTTTCTGGTACTTCAAGTGCGCTTGGGATGATGGCTTGCAATTACTATGAAAATCCATCAAGAAAATTGAAATTAATAGGCATTACTGGCACCAACGGAAAAACGACCACAACTACATTGCTTTACAATCTCTTCATGGACCTTGGTTACAAAGCTGGTTTAATTTCAACAGTTGTAAATAAAATCGGGAAAGATATTATTCCTTCCACGCATACAACACCAAATGCAGTTGAATTAAATCTTTTACTTGATAGAATGGTGAAAGAAGGTTGCGAGTACTGTTTCATGGAAGTTAGTTCACACGCTGTTCATCAGAATCGAATTGCAGGATTGAAATACCAGGTAGGTGTTTTTACTAATATTACCCATGACCATTTGGATTATCATAACACATTCGCAGAGTACATCCGAGTTAAAAAAGCTTTTTTTGATGGACTTGAGAAGGATGCATTTGCATTAGTTAACTCCGATGACAAAAATGGTTTGGTTATGATGCAAAATACAAAGGCTTCAAAGCAAACATTTGCTCTAAAAACACCAGCCGATTTTAAAGGTAAAGTAATTGAAAATGCACTTTCTGGTTTGGTAATGACAATAAACAATACAGAGGTTTATTCCCGATTAGTTGGCGATTTCAATGCTTATAATTTGTTAGCTGTATTTGGTGTGAGCTCTTTGCTTGGAATGGATGAACTTGAAGCATTGCGGGTGATAAGTAACCTCGAATCCGTTGAAGGTAGATTTCAGTATTTAAGAAGTTCAACAGGAATTACAGCAATTATTGATTATGCCCACACACCAGATGCATTGGAGAATGTTTTAAAAACAATTGCAGGAATTCGCAAAGGAACGGAAGAGGTAATTACGGTTGTTGGATGCGGTGGAGATCGAGACAAATCTAAAAGACCTAAAATGGCTTCGATTGCAGCTGATTTAAGTTCGAAAGTAATTCTTACATCAGACAATCCGAGAACAGAAGATCCAAACACTATTCTAATAGATATGGAAGCTGGCCTTGATGAAAATCAACAACAAAAAACGCTAACGATTCAAGATCGAAAGCAAGGAATTAAAACAGCTATTTCTTTGGCGAAAACAGGAGACATTCTCTTGATAGCAGGAAAAGGCCACGAAAAATATCAAGAAATCATGGGTGTCAGACATGATTTTGATGATTTAAAGATAACAGAAGAATTGTTTAACCAACTGAAAAAATAATGCTTTATTACCTTTTTGATTATTTAGATAAGATGAATGTTCCTGGCGCGGGATTATTTCATTACATTTCTTTCAGAGCAGCAATGGCTTTGATTACTTCTCTAATTGTTTCAATCTTTTTTGGGAAGAAAATAATCGGAGCATTACGCAGACAGCAAATCGGTGAAACAGTTCGTGATTTAGGTTTGGCAGGACAAATTGAAAAATCAGGAACGCCCACAATGGGAGGAATTATCATTCTAAGTGCAATTTTAATCCCAACTATTTTATTTGCTAAACTTCATAATGTATATGTAATAACGATGTTACTTTCAACCGTTTGGCTTGGAATAATTGGTTTTTTGGATGATTACATCAAAGTGTTCAAAAAGAACAAAGAAGGACTGAAAGGTAAGTTCAAAGTCGTTGGGCAAATTGGTGTTGGATTAATCGTTGGTTGTATTCTTTATTTTTCAGATAATGTTGTAGTTCACAAACGCGTTCCGGCTGATTACCAATTGAAAGCAGATGAACAATTCGTTTCACAACACCACATTCAAAACGAAGGAGAGAATTTTAAATGGATTCGTACGGATGATATGACGACGACCATTCCGTTTATCAAAGGAAATGAATTTAATTACAATTGGCTGATTGGCGATTGGCAAAAATCATACGGTTGGATGCTTTTTATTCCAATTGTGATTTTCATTGTTATCGCTGTTTCCAACGGTGCAAATATGACAGATGGATTAGACGGTTTGGCAACAGGAACGTCCGCAATTATCGGAATTGCTTTAGCAGTCTTAGCATACGTAAGTTCACATGCAAAATTCGCTGATTATCTCAATGTAATGTACATTCCAAATGCGGAGGAACTTGTGATTTTCATTAGTGCTTTCGTCGGAGCTTGTATCGGGTTTTTATGGTACAATTCTTTTCCTGCACAAGTTTTTATGGGTGACACAGGAAGTTTGGCTTTGGGAGGAATCATTGCCGTTTTTGCAATTTCGATTCGTAAAGAATTATTGATTCCTGTTTTATGTGGGATTTTCCTTATTGAGAATTTATCTGTAATGCTTCAAGTTGGTTATTTCAAACTCACGAAGAAGCGGTTTGGAGAGGGAAGGCGAATCTTTTTAATGGCTCCACTTCACCATCATTATCAGAAAAAAGGATTGCATGAAGCCAAAATTGTATCGCGATTCTGGATTGTAGCGATTTTATTAGCGGTAGTCACAATTGTCACTTTGAAATTAAGGTAAATTGAAGGGAGAAGGCAAAAATATTGTGATTTTGGGCGCTGGTGAAAGTGGTGTTGGTGCTGCAATTCTTGCAAAACAGCAAGGGTGGAATGTGTTTGTTTCGGATATAGGTGGAATCAAAGATGATTTCAAACAGGAATTGATAAACCATGAAATTGAATTTGAGGAAGGTGCTCATGATGAGGATCGGATTTTCAAAGCTGATTTAGTAATAAAATCGCCTGGAATTCCCGAAAAAGCAGCATTGATCGTTGGTTTAAGAAATCGAGAAGTTAAAATCATTTCTGAAATAGAATTCGCAGGATATTATTCAAAGGGAAAGAAAATCTGTATCACAGGAAGTAATGGAAAAACCACAACAACAATGCTTACGCACCACATTCTCAAAAAAGCAGGGTGGGATGTAGGTCTGGCCGGTAACGTTGGACATAGCTTTGCAAAACAAGTTGCTGATGGCGACCATGAGTGGTATGTGATAGAATTAAGTTCTTTTCAGCTGGATGACATGTTTGACTTCAAAGCAGATATTGGTGTTCTAACAAACATCACGCCGGACCACTTGGATAGATATGAATACCAAATGCAAAAGTACGTGGATTCGAAATTTAGAATACTAAACAATCAAACACACGAGGATTGGTTCATATACAATTTTGATGACCCAGTCATACAAGAAGAGATTAAGAAAAGAAACCTTGAAATGAAACTAGCCCCCTTTTCATTAAATGAAGAAATAAAAGTGGGTGGCTTTGCAACAAACGAACAAATAACAATAAACATAAAAGAACAGTTAACTATGTCAATTCATGAATTAGCGCTTAAGGGTAAGCACAATACCCAAAATTCTTTAGCAGCGGGCATCGCAGCAAGATTGGTAGAAATCCGTAAGGATATTGTGCGTGAAAGTTTGGAAGACTTCGTAAACGTAGAACATCGCTTGGAATTTGTAGCGAAAGTGAATGGAATCGAATTCATAAATGATTCAAAAGCTACCAATATTAATTCCACTTGGTTTGCTTTGGAAAGTATGGAAAATGCGACTGTTTGGATTGTTGGTGGTGTTGATAAAGGGAATGACTACAGCGAATTGATGGATTTAGTGAAGTCAAAAGTAAAAGCAATCATCTGTTTAGGTGTTGATAATCACAAAATCATAGAAGCATTTACAGGGGTGGTAGATACAATTGTAGAGGCAAATTCAGCCGTGGAAGCAGTTGCTTATGGCTATCGTTTGGCAACAAAAGATGAGACAGTGCTTCTTTCACCGGCGTGCGCTAGTTTTGATTTGTTTGAAAACTACGAGGACCGAGGTACTCAGTTTAAACATGCTGTTAGAATGTTATAAAATTAGAGCTTTATGAGCGAACAGGAATTAAAGCGAATTGAATCTCAGCTGATTTCAGCAAGAGAAAACGGGTTGTTGAAATTGAATGAAACCAATTTGCAATCACGTGGAAAATTGTTCGGAATGGATGCGTTTAGTTGGGTATTTCCGAATATCGAAGTTTTGAGGTCAACAATTAATTCTTTCCCTTTTCAAGTATATTGGATAGGAAATAGAACTGAAATCGAATTGGTTTTACAGGAGAATAACATCTTGGACTCAAGAGTGAAAATAAAATCGATCTTTCAAAATTCTGCTGAATTTGAAAATGCTTTGAAGTTGTTAAATGAGAATACATTCAAACCAGGCGTCTTTTTATTTACTACTACTGATTCAGAAGCAGAGTATTATGTTAACAGATTCAATGAGTTTATATCATTAGTTCAGCTAAAATGAGAAACTACCTGAAATACTTGAAAGGAGATCCTGTAATTTGGATCATAACTATTTTTATGATGGCTTTTTCATTAGTTACTGTGTATAGTTTTGTGCCTATACTAGTTAAAATTGAAGGAGGGTCACCATTTCAGTATTTATCAAAACATTTGGTTTACGTAATTATTGGATTTATTTCAATGTATATGATACATCGAACGGACTCCAAATATATATCTCAACTCGTGAAATTCAGCTATTACCTTGCAATTGGAATTTTGCTTTTCACGATGTTTTTTGGAGTTGAAGTAAATGGTGCTGGAAGATGGATCCGACTTCCTTTAGTTCAACTTACTTTCCAATCCTCCGATTTTGCAAAGCTAGCCTTGATTTTATATTTGTCAAAATTGCTAGTCAGGAAAAAGGAAAAACTCAATGATTGGAAGGAAGGAATTGTTCCATTGATGATTCCGGTAGTTGTTATTTGTGCGCTGATTCTAAAGGATAACTTTTCTACCTCTGCAATGCTTTTTATGTTGTCAATGACCATGTTATTTATTGGTCGTGTTCCACTGACAAAATTGGCTGTGATGGCTGCTGGGGGAATTACTCTTGTGGCACTCACAGTTTCTATCCATTTAGCTGTTCCACAATTAAATTTACTTCCTCGTTATGAAACATGGGTAAATCGTGTTGATAATAGAATGGAAGATGATATTTCAAATGTGGAAAATGCGCAAGTAAATAATGCTAAATTGGCAATTCACATTGGTTCTTTTTTCGGACTTGGCGTGGGTGATGGAAAGCTTAAAAGTTACACTCCCGAAGCTTATGCTGACTTTTATTATTCGAGTTTTGTGGAAGAATTCGGGTCCGTTTCAGCTGTACTTTTAGTTTTACTATATTTAATTTTACTTTTCCGAATAATACGAATTGCTTTGAAAACAGATGATCTTTTTCAATCATACGTCTGTTTGGGAATTGGCATTCATTTATTAACACAGGCAAGTATAAATATGCTTGTTTGCACAGGGATTTTCCCGGTAACTGGCCAGAATATGCCTTTTATGGCAATGGGTGGTTCTGCTTTAATCATGGCTTGTGTTTCTATCGGGGTTATTCAATCTTTTTCCTACCAACTACAAAAACAATCTAAAGAAGAACAAGGTGCTTTTGCAAATTAAAATGTAAAAAATGATAATTGAACGCGTAATTATTTCAGGTGGAGGGACTGGAGGACATATATTTCCGGCAATTGCGATTGCTGATGAAATCAAGCGTAGAAATCCAAAAGTTAAAATATTGTTTGTTGGTGCAGCCGGTAAAATGGAAATGGAAAAAGTGCCGCAAGCAGGTTATAAAATTGAAGGATTGCATATTGCTGGGTTTCAGCGCAAGTTCAAACTTTCCAATTTTTTGTTGCCTTTTAAAATTTTAAAAAGTTTACTGAAAGCAAGAAAGATAATAAAGAAATTCAAGCCTGATTTGGTAATTGGAGTTGGTGGTTACGCAAGTGGTCCAACATTGAAAATGGCAAATTTAATTGGTGTTCCAACACTGATTCAAGAACAAAATTCTTTTCCGGGAAAAACAAACCGAATGCTCGCTGCAAAGGCAAAATGTATTTGTACGGCATATGATGGAATGGAAAAGTATTTTCCGAAAACAAAAATCGTTTTAACCGGAAATCCGGTACGAAAGGAATTAAATGGTAAACAAAGTGACAGAAATGAAGCGATTGAAATATTTAAATTAAATCCGTCAATGCCTACTGTACTTGTTATCGGAGGTAGCCTCGGTGCTAAGACGCTAAATCGCTCCATGGTTCATGGAATTGAATTGTTTCAGCAAGAAGGTGTGCAGTTACTTTGGCAATCGGGAAAACACTATTATGATACATTAAGAGAGGAGTTGTTTGGAAAAAACTTAACAAATATCCATTTAAATCAATTTATTTCTAGAATGGATTGCGCCTATGAAGTTGCAGATGTAATTATTTCAAGGGCTGGCGCTATTTCTGTTTCTGAGTTAAGTATTGTTGGAAAACCTGTAATTCTTGTTCCTTCACCAAACGTTTCGGATGACCATCAAACTAAAAATGCAATGGCGCTGGTTGACAAAAATGCGGCAATACTTATAAAAGACGAAGATGCGAGGGAGGACCTTGTGGAAGAAGCATTAAAGCTAATTAAGGACAAACAACGTTGCAAGCAATTTGCAGAATCAATTAAAAAATTAGAAAAACCAAATGCAGTAGTCGAGATTGTCGATGTCTGTGAACAAATATTGGATGAATGACAAACCAATTAGATTTTTCATATCACTATAAAAATGTCTACTTTCTAGGAATCGGAGGAATTGGAATGTCGGCACTAGCGAGGTATTTTAATTATCACGGTCTTTTGGTTGGTGGATATGACAAGACACCTACCAGTTTGACTGAGAAATTAATTGAAGAAGGATGTCTTATTCATTTTGAAGATTTGGGAGATGAGATTCCAATGGAATTCAATGATAAAGAAAAAACATTGGTGGTTTATACACCTGCAATTCCTAAAAATCACAAAGAGTACAATTACTTTCTAAGTAATAAATTTAAAATTTATAAGCGCGCTGAGGTATTGGGGATTTTGACCCGTCAATCTAAAGGGTTGTGTGTAGCAGGAACTCATGGAAAAACAACAACGAGTTCAATGTTAGCTCATATTTTAAATCAGTCTTCCTGGAAATGCAATGCTTTTTTGGGAGGTATAGCCACAAATTTCAATTCCAATCTTGTACTTTCTGAAGATAGTAATTTAACAGTGATTGAGGCTGATGAATTTGACCGTTCTTTCTTGAATCTATCCCCTTTTGCAAGCATTGTAACGGCTGTAGATGCGGATCATTTGGATATATATGGGAACGAAGATCAGTTCAAAGAGGGCTTTCGTCAATATGCAATGAAAACTGAAATAAATGGATTTTTAATTCAAAAAGAAGGACTTGGTTTGAATTCGTTGGCAAAGCAAATTACTTATTCTTACAATTCTACAACTGCAGATTACAGTGTTCAGAATCTAAGTTGGAAATCAGGTTTCCTTTTTGGTGACGTTAGGTTGAAAAATACCTTCTGGACAAATGTTCAATTTGGTATTCCAGGAATTCACAATGCGGAAAATGGTTTGGCTTGCATTGCACTACTAAATGAAATGGGAATGGATGAACAATCAATTAGGCATGGATTGGCAACATTTAGTGGTGTAAAAAGACGTTTTGAGTATTGCATTCGAACAGAAAAAATGGTTTATATTGATGATTATGCTCATCATCCACAAGAAATAAAAGTTTTGATTGACTCTATTCAAATGCTTTACCCTAATCAAAAAATCAGTGGAATTTTTCAACCACATTTGTTTTCACGGACCCGCGATTTTGCAGATGGTTTCACTTCAGAACTTTCGCGTTTGGATGAATTAGTTCTAATGCCTATTTACCCAGCACGTGAGGAACCTATTCATGGAATTACAAGTGAGTGGTTATTACAAAAAATAAATTCGAAAAAAAAGTCACTTAAATCACATTCTGAGGTATTACAGCACTTTTCCAATTTTAATGAAGGAGTGCTTCTCACAATTGGTGCTGGAGACGTTGATCGCATAGTAAATCCTCTTACCGAAATTCTAAAATCCAATATTGAGCCATGAAGAACTGGATGAAAATTGCTTTGGGAATATTGTTGATTTCAGGAACAATTGCGGTGTTCGTATTTGCATCGAAAGAGGAAGATAAAAAACAAATCGCATTTCCAGACATTTCTATTCACGTAGATGGAGAAAATGCTTTTTTAACTGAGTCTGAATTAACTACCCGTTTGAAAGACAAAGTACTTATTTTCAGTAAACAAAAAAATAAGCAGCTTGATATAAAAAAAATTGAAAAGTCCATCCGTTCCATGCAGGAGGTGAAAAACGTAAATGTTTTTCGAGAAATTGGAAATAAATGGTTTATTAAGGTAGAATTAAGGAAGCCAATAGCCCGAATTTACAATTCGTTTGGTCAAAGTTTTTACCTCGATGAGGATGGCTTTTTAATGGAGCGATCAACAAATCATACGGCAAGAGTTATCATTTTTTCAGGTGATATCAATGACCGATTTAGTAGTGAATCTGTACTTCATTTTATTAACAATGATTCCTTGAAAAGTATTAAAAAAATTGATGATGTATATCGGATTTCCAATTATGTTTGTAACGATCCGCTATTGTATAAACTCATAGGGCAAGCTTGGTTAGAAAGAGACGGAGATTTTGTTTTGGTTCCGCTGGTTGGAGATCAGAAAATAGTTTTCGGAACGGCTTACACGGATAAAGAAGTTGCTGAGAAATTTGGTCGGCTAAAAACTTTTTATAAAGAGGCAATGCCTTACGAAGGTTGGAATAAGTATAGCGAAATTAGTGTCAAGTATGAAGGACAAATTGTATGTAGAAAAAGAAGCGTCTAGTAACGTGAAGCGTTCGAGAATTGTAGTTGGATTAGATATCGGAACTACAAAAATCGCATGTTTTGTTGGGCGGAAAAATGAGCACAACAAAATAGAAATTATTTCAATGGGTAAGAGTGAATCATTAGGCGTAATGCGCGGTGTGGTTTCAAACATTGAAAAAACAATTCAGTCGATACTTGCTGCCGTTGAGGAAACGAGAAATTGTCCTGAAGGTGAACTATCTATTCGAAATGTAAATGTTGGTATCGCTGGCCAGCATATTCGTAGCCTTCAACACCGAGGAATGTATACACGAAGAAACAGAAATGGTGAAATTTCTCAGGCAGATATTAATGCCTTTGTAGATGATATGTTTAACCTCGTGATGAGTCCGGGAGAAGAGATAATCAGTGTAATTCCACAAGAATATATAGTTGATGGTCAGCCTGAAATCAAGGATCCAATTGGGATGGCAGGGGTAAGGATGGAAGCGAATTTCCATGTAATAACAGGTCAAGTTTCAAACATAATGAATATCAAAACTTGTGTTGAAAGAGCTGGTTTAAATGTTAGAGAAATTATTCTTGAGCCCATTGCATCTGCCGAAGCTGTTTTAAGTGATGAGGAAAAAGAGGCGGGTGTAGTTTTAGTTGATATCGGTGGAGGTACTACTGATATTGCTATTTTTCAAGATGGAATAATTAGACATACCGCGGTAATTCCGTTCGGAGGTAATGTGATTACACAAGACATAAAAGAAGGTTGTCAAATAATGCAGAGACATGCAGAAGCGTTGAAAGTTCGCTACGGAAGTGCATTGGCATCTGAAAGTAAAACAAACGAAGTTGTATGTATTCCTGGACTAAGAAATCGTCCGCCAAAAGAAATTACTTTACACAATCTTGCAAGTATCATTCAAGCAAGAATGGAGGAGATAATTGAATTGGTAAACTATGAAATTAAAAATTCAGGTTATAGTAAAAAATTAATTGCAGGAATTGTAGTTACTGGTGGTGGAGCACAATTAAAACACTTAACACAATTATTTGAATACCTTACTGGCATGGATACAAGAATTGGATATCCAACAGAACATCTTGCTAACACAAATGATCTAGAAAATTTCGCAAGTCCAATTTATTCCACCGGTATTGGATTAGTTTTAAGCGGTTTTGAAACAATGGATAAAAATGCTCCAAAAGAATCAAATGAAACGATTTTTGAGGAAAAGAAGAAAGCCGAACAAATAATTACACATTCAAATCCAAAAAGAACAAGTGTATTTATTGAGAAGTTACTTCGAAGAACGAAGGATTTCTTTGATGATAGTGATGATAATTAAAATAACAAACAAATAACTAAGAAATATGGAATTCGATTTACCAAAAGACACAAGCTCAATTATCAAAGTAATTGGCGTTGGGGGCGGAGGAAGCAATGCTGTTAATCACATGTACGACCAAGGAATAGTAGGTGTGGATTTTATTGTATGTAATACAGATCGTCAAGCGCTTGATATCTCTCCTGTACCTCATAAAGTTCAGTTAGGTCCTGCTCTTACAGAAGGTCGCGGTGCTGGAATGATTCCTGAAGTAGGAATGAATGCAGCAATAGAAAATATTGAAGAAATTAGAGAATTGCTTTCTAAAAACACCAAAATGGTATTTGTTACTGCCGGAATGGGTGGTGGTACAGGTACAGGTGCGGCACCAGTTATTGCGCAAGTTGCAAAAGATTTGGGTATATTGACAGTTGGTATCGTAACTGTTCCGTTTAATTTTGAAGGAAGAAAAAGAAGACAACAGGCAGAGGAGGGATTAGAAAGAATGCGTCAAAATGTTGATACATTACTTATTATCAACAATGAACGTCTTCGTGAGTTTGGAAAAAATATGTCATTAACGGATGCTTTTTCCCATGCAGACAATATTTTAACTGTTGCAGCTAAGGGAATAGCAGAGGTGATTTCAGTTACTGGAATTATCAATGTTGATTTCAATGACGTAAATACTGTATTGAGAAACAGTGGTCAGGCAATCATGGGAAGTGCTATTGCGGAAGGCGAAGATCGTGCAATCGTTGCTGTAAAATCTGCGCTTACATCACCATTATTAAATGATAACGACATTAATGGAGCAAGATATGTATTGTTAAACATTACATACGGAAGCAAAGAAGTAATGATGGATGAAATTACTGAAATTACTGATTTCATTCAAGATGCTGCCGGTGCTACTGCAGATGTAATTTGGGGTCATGGTTTTGATGCTTCATTAGGTGATAAATTAAGCATTACTTTGATAGCAACAGGTTTTAGTTCGACACCAATAACTGGCTTTGAAAAAGCACCTGAAAGAAAAATTGTTACGTTGGAAGACGAAAGCAAAAAGGAAATAACAGCGCCACTTGTTTCTCCTTTTGAAACAGCACCAGTTTATAACCAAACAGTACAAGAACAATTGACGCAAGAGCCTTTTTTGAAAACAGAAGAGGTTGTTGAAAATGTAATTCCATCAGGTCCGATTACACCTGTGGTAGAGGAAAAGAAATCATTTGATTTGTTTGAAGTAAAAAATGAAACAACTTCTGAAATAACTCCCGAAGTAAATTCTATTGTTGAAACTCCGACAACGCAAACTATTTTTGAAAGTCCAGTTTCTTCGTATGAAACGAAAGAAGAATTAACTACTCCAATTGAATTTTCTACGAATGAGCCTGTAGCTGAATCAAAGCCAGAATTTACATGGGACGTAATTGAAACATCCAATGTTGTAAATGAATCAAAAGAAGAGGAAGTTCGACCTTTTACATTGTTTGAAAATACAGTAAGTCCAGAACCAATTCAAAAAGTTGAAGTAGTTCGTCACATGCTTGAAGATGATACGCATGAGAAATTGAACATGGATCAAACGAAAAGAGTTTTGTCTCCAGAAGAACAACAAAGAAAATCTCAGGAGCGTGTTTCTAGAATTCAAGAATATACTGCAAAATTGAAAAAAGCGGAAGGAATTACAGAGTTTGAAAATGAGCCTGCATTTGTGAGAAGGAATATTAATTTGAATCATTCTACTCCAAGCTCAGAAGAATCATTTTCTAGATTCGGATTATCTGCAGACAGCGAAGGGCGAACTGGATTGAGAAATAATAATTTCTTACACGATAACGTAGACTAATGAGTTTTACTGCTAAAATTAATGAAGCCATCAAGCAATCAATGCTTGCAAAGGAGAAGGAGCGTTTAGCTGCACTAAGAGATATTAAATCTAAATTACTTTTAGAGGCAACTTCAGGCGCAGGTGGAGAAGTAAGTGAGGAGGCTGCTATGAAGATTTGTATGAAATTACATAAGCAACGAATGGAAACTTATGAATTATACAAAACGCAAGGCAGAGAAGATTTAGCAGAGGAAGAACTTTTTCAGGCAAAAGTTATTGAAGAGTATTTACCCAAAATGCTTTCGGAAGACGAGGTACGAACTGAGGTAGCAAATGCAATTGCAGAACTTGGTGTAACTGGTCCCCAAGAAATGGGTAAAGTAATGGGATTATTATCATCAAAATTAGCCGGTAAGGCAGATGGAAAGTTAATTGCTTCTATTACTAAAGAATTACTCGCAAAGTAAACAAACAACAAAACATGTTTAAAGCGCATCTTTGGTGCGCTTTTTTTATTTTTAGGAAAGCACAAAGCTTGAATGTAAGGTTCTTGTGTCTTATTTAATAATCTGTTTTAATTTTGCAGAAAAGCAAACAATAAAATATGTCTTTACATCAGGACTTAGCAAAAGTTATCCGAAATTATTATAGTAAAGGTTGGTCACCTGCAACGTCCACTAATTATTCCTTCAAAGACGAGGAAGGTCAAATTTGGGTTTCTCGTTCTGGAGTGGACAAAAGTGAATTTAATGACAAAGATTTCATAAAAATTGATATTCAAGGAAATGCTGTTGGGGAGTATTCAAATGTTAAACCTTCTGCAGAAACGCTAATACATTGTTTCATCTACAAATTGTTTCCCGAGACCAGAGTTATTTTACACAGTCATAGCGTCAATCCAGTCATGGTGTCAAGTATTGAGCATTCAGACGTTCGCTTTGAAGGATATGAAATTCAAAAGGGTTTCGCTGGACAAACTACGCATCAAAATCAAATTCGTATTCCCATCCTTGATAATTCTCAAGAAATGTTGTTTTTTGAAAAAGAGATGACTTATAAAAAAGCTCAGTTGGTAAACCATTGTTTTATTATACGCAAACATGGCAGTTATGCCTGGGGAACTAGTTTGTTTGAAGCAAAAAGGCACCTTGAAACATTGGATTATCTTTGTGAGTGTAAACTAGTTCTAAATAAATTTAAATAATGGCAATTTTATCAATCCCTTCTAAAGAAATAACTATTATCAATCCCGAAGATATAAAACAGTTTTTCAATGAAAGAGGAATTTATTTTGATCAATGGACATGTGATGTAATTTTTGAAGATACAGCAACCCAAGAGGAAATTTTAAATGCCTATGCAAAGGATTTAAACCCATTTATGACTCGTGGAGGATATCAAACTGCTGATGTAATATCAATTAATTCTTTAACTGAGAATTATGTTGCTATTCGAAATAAATTTTTGGCGGAACATATCCATACAGAGGATGAGATTCGCTTTTTTGTAGATGGAAAAGGTTTGTTTTGGTTTAACCTTGAAACAGAGCCCATTTTTAATTTATTGTGTGAAAAAGGCGATTTGATAAGTGTTCCCTCAGGAACTAAACATTGGTTTGATGCAGGAGAATCAAACCCATTTGTGAAAGCAATAAGAATTTTTATAGATATGAGCGGTTGGGTTCCACATTATACCGATTCAGGAGTAGAAAATAATTTTAGTGATTTTAAATTTCCGGAACGTGTCGAAAAATATTAAGTGTATTTTGACAGATATTGAAGGGACAACGACATCAGTTTCGTATGTGTACGATGTACTCTTTCCTTATTTTAAGCAAAATATTTTTAAGCTTCTATCGTTGACGGAAAATCAAGAAGTTATTGATGCATTCTCACAAGTGAAGGAAATAGTTGCTACTGAAGAAGGCGTGAGTATTGAATCAAACGAGCAAGTAATTGAAAAACTGCTTGATTGGGCTAATTCTGATAGAAAAATTACTCCTTTAAAAACGTTACAGGGAATCATCTGGAAAGATGGATATGAACAGGGGATTTTAAAAGGCCACGTTTATGAAGAAGTTCCTGAAGTTTTAAAGGAATGGTATCAAAAAGGAATTACACTTTCCGTTTTCTCATCCGGTTCTGTGACAGCGCAAAAGCTCATTTTTGGATACAGTCTTTATGGTGATTTAACAATTTATTTTTCTAATTACTTTGATACTTCAACGGGTATGAAAAGAGATATCGATACGTATAGTATTATTGCCAAACAAGTTCAACTTCCATCAGAACAAATTTTATTTTTATCCGATATTAAGCAAGAATTAGAAGCTGCAGAAGCTGCAGGCATGAAAACGATCCAAATTTTAAGACAAGGCACTGAAAAAGGATGGTATCAAACAGCTAAAGATTTCAAAGAGGTAAGTACTTACCTAGATAATTAATTTTGTTTTGTAGCAACAGGCTTAGGCTCTACAAATACTTTAAATCTTATTTTCTCTCTTTTTTTACGAGTATTTGTTAAGAGATAAATGGTTCTATCTTGATAGTAATATTTTCCATTCGTGTCAAATGAAACTTCAATACGGCCTGATTCCCCCGGTTTTATAGGACTATTTGGCAGCTTAACTTCTGTACAAGTACACTCTGCTTCAAATGAGTAAAATTCAAGATCAGCCTTGCCATCATTACTAAACTCATAAATATAATGAAGTTTAGCTCCTTCATTCGTTTTGGGAAATTTTACGGTCTGATATTTAAAATTTAAAACCGCCACTTGACCGAAGCCAATGGCGGTAATAAATAAGGTAAAAACTAAAAAAGCTGTTTTCAAATTAATTGTTTGTTGGTGCACCAGAGTTATTAACTGGAGTTCCAACTTCAGGAGCAGGACCAACTTCTCCTTTTATACGAATAACTTTGTTTGGCTCATTAATAGCATTTGAAGTAATTGTAACGCTTTTATTTATTGGACCTGGACGTTTCGTGTCGTATTTAACACGGATTACTCCTTTTGCTCCTGGTGCAATTGGTTCTTTCGGCCACTCAGGAACCGTACAACCACAAGAACCTTTCGCATTTGAAATAATTAACGGCTCATCTCCCGTATTTTTAAATTCAAATGAACAGTATGGATCTCCATCATATTTGATGTTTCCATAGTCATGTGTTTCTTTGTTAAACTCAATTTTCGCACCTTTTTCAATTTGTGCGGATACTTTGTTTGTCGCAATAGTTGCTCCAAGTAAAAGTGCTAAAGACAAGAATAAATTTTTCATGGTTTAAATTTTATAATTCAAATGTAATGAGGTTTTTAGAGTCTAGCATATTTTTAACAGAATGTTAACAATGAACTAAAACCACAATCCAAGCCCGGCAATGAACTCAAATCTAGAGTAACTAGGATTGCTCTTTATATAGAAGATATTATCGTGGTAGTTGTTAAGATACCTGCATTCAACTCTAAAATAACTATTCGGAATTGGCTTAAACTCATAACCGTGTGTAATTCCATATATTTGAACACCAACTATATTATGATTGTCACTAATCACAGGTCCAGTCAACACTTCATTCTTGTCGTTGAAAAATTCACCTCGAACATATGAAGACCATTTTGGTGTAAATCGATATTTCATTGATATTAATGAACTATAAACGAAAGCTGTCTTGGTAAAATTTACTAATACAGAGTTTTTTTGTAAACCAAAGTTTCCTTCGAGACCAATTATAAGTTTTGTGTCTTTATAAACAACACATAAATTATTGTAGAGTCGAAGGTGTTTTGTTACAACGTTTAATGATGTTTCATCGCAAATAATAGATGATAAGGAACTTGATATTTTTTTATTCGGTGCATAAGCGACTGAAAATCCAACAGCCTTATTTTTATTTGTTTCTAAAAATTGATTAAATGAATTAAATGCATTCAATTGAATAGCTAGTTTTTCAGATTGTTGCCAAGTGAGTTTTATACCACTTAAAAAATATGGTTCGAAGTAAGTGGTTGTTGCCAAACTCATAGTCATGTTTTCTCGAGGTTGAATAGATTCTAACCCAATGTGTGTCCTGAAAAATCCTGCATCCAACCAAAGTTTTTTTACAATTTTAAATCCAATGTTAGCTTCTTGTATAAAATTTAAATGTTCTGACCACGATGATTTTGGACAATCGCCACCAAAAATTGTTATTGTGCCATGAAATAAATTAGAATTGTATTTTACTGACAACTGTAAAATGTTCATGCTGATTTGATTCTTTCTAGGTGCAATCGTAGGAAATTTTGCATATCCATTTATATTAGAAGAATCAGAGTAATAAGCGTAGTATGTGTCTAGATAACCATTAATCTGTAACTTTCCAGTAGTATCATACTCCATTGAATAGGGGTTGATTTTTGTCCCAGTAAATGTGATATCAGTCGAATCAACAGGTTTGATAATATGTTTTTGAGAAAAAGCAAGATTCGCAACTAGCGTAAATAGTAAAAATAGACTAAAGTATTTTGACATTATTGTTTATCTCTTTTTAACCAGCCCTTTTTAACAAAGTAAATCATTAGTAAAGCAATTATTGTCAACATAATCCCCCAAATAATAAAATACCCAGATTTCCATTTTAATTCTGGTATAAATTCAAAATTCATTCCATATACACCAACGATAAAAGTGAGCGGAATAAACAAGGAACTAACAACGGTAAGCATCTTCATTATTTCGTTCATTCTTTGTCCTTGCGCTGCATAAAACAAATTGGACATTCCATCAAGAATTTGTTTGTTCGCATCTATTTCTTCAAGTGCACTTACACACGATGATTTTAGATTAGCGAAATAATAAAAATTATTCCGGTCTAAAAAAGTACTTTCGCTGTGTTCAAGTTGCATAGTTACATCACGCATGGGCTGAACGATCTTTCGAAGTTCAATGAGTTTTCTTTTTTCAAGTTCGATTTCTTTGAAAATTGCTTTGCTTTCTGAAAAATGTAATTTCGCATCAATTTTCTCAATGTTTTCTGAAATACTTGCAAGAACTTCAAAATAATTGTCAATAATTGCTTCGAGCATTCTAAATAAAAGAAAGTCCGCATTTTTTGTTCTGATTTTCCCTCTTGCTTTTTCGATTCTATCGCGAACATCAGTGAAATGATCTGAAGACTTTTCTTGAAAGGAAATAAGGTAGTTTTTTCCTAAAATAAAGGTGATTTGTTCCTGATTTAACAAAACTGTTTCCTCTTCATTTGGAAGTGCTGACTTAACACTAAAAAACATATAATCAGCATATTCCTCTATCTTTGGACGTCTTGAAAAATTGTAAATACTTTCAATAGATAGTTTATCAATTTTTAATTTTTGACATAATTTTTCTATCGAATTTCGGTCATGTAACCCATGAAAATTCAACCAGGAAATATAATCTAAGTCTAATTCACTTTCTACGAAATCATTCACGAAATGTGTCGGTTCTTCTTTAACAATGGCATAAAATCCCTGATTGTATTTATAAAGCTGACATTCGGTCATAGGGAGAAAGATTACAGATTATTTAGCTGATTCAGTTACTTTACTCATTGCGCAGCCATCACATTTTTTGTTTTTCTTGAAATAATTTCTCCAAAATATGCGACTTAAATAGGCAAAGGCCAAAAAAATTAAAAGGAAAACAATGACTTCTTGAATCATGATTTAAACTTTATTCAATTAATATTGTTCAATGAGATGATTGTTAAAATAAAAATATCAAATAAAATTAAGTAAAGTTTTTAATTGAGGTCTAAGCTGTATACTTTTGTAATAAATATATTTCATGAAGGGTTTTGTTAAATTTCTAATAATCGGGTTGGTGGTGTTTTTGATTTCATGTAAATCTGAACCTAATAACACTTCGACTTTAGAATCGAAGCAACAGAAATTAGAAAAGGTCGAGCCAAATCAAACGCTGATTGTTGAAGTTGAAGGAATGGTTTGTAAAATGGGTTGTGGAGGTGCAATTCGAAAGGAATTAATTCTAACCAATGCAGTTGCAAGAGTTGAGGTCGATTTTGAAGAAGGAGAAAAAAAACAAACTTTGAAAATTCAGTATGATAATCAATTAATCAGTCAAGCTGAAATTGTAAGAAAAATTGAGAAAATTAACAATAAACAATTTAAAGCATATCCGATAGGGACCTCAGAAATTGGCACTACAGTTTCTAATTCTCAGAATGAAAAATCAAAAGTAAATATGGCAGAACAAACAATTGAGTTGCCTAATTTATTAGGAATACTATCTTCATTTATAACACAATAAATTGGAGCTTTACTATAGAGAATTAGGAGAGGGTAAGCCATTGGTTGTTTTACATGGTTTATTTGGATTTTCAGATAATTGGCAAACCCACGCTAAGAAATTTGCTTCCTATTTTCGTGTGATTTTAGTTGATTTAAGAAATCATGGTCATTCCCCTTGGTCGGATGATTTTTCTTATGAATTAATGGTTAATGACCTTTATGAATTATTTGCAAAATTAAATTTAGAAGAAGTTATTTTGCTTGGACATTCTATGGGTGGAAAAGTTGCCATGCATTTTTCTCAGCAACATGCAGAATTAATTGATAAACTTATTGTTGTAGATATGGGAGTAAAAGAATATCCACTACATCATCAACATATTTTAAAAGCATTTGAAAGTATTGATTTGTCTTCGATTTCAGCTCGAAGTGAAGCAGAAAAGATATTGAATTCATTTATTGATTCCAATGGTGTAATTCAATTTCTGCTTAAAAATCTATATTGGGAAGAAAAAGGCAAGCTCGCATGGAGAGTGAATTTCAAAGTTCTTAAAGAATCAATGTCTGAAATTTTGAGTGAATTGCCGTTTATAGAGGTTTTTATTCCAACCCTGTTTATCCGAGGTAAATTATCAGATTACATACTGGATGGTGATTTATTGGATATAGAATCGTATTTCCCTGATTCAAACCTTGTAACTATAGAGAATGCAGGACATTGGGTACATGCTGAAGCACCTGAAGAATTTACTGACGCAGTGCTGTCATTTTGTTTGCGATAAAAATCAGAATTTTAGAGAGAATTAATGGTCTCGATTAAATAAAAATTCAGCAAGTTGAATTAATTCCTCTTTTGATTTATGGGTGTTAATTTTAGAAAGTGAATTAATCGCAATTGTAAAATGGTCATCCATTTTTTGCTTACATACATTCCTTACATTCAGTTGTGTATAAATTGCTTGAACTTCTTCTACTTTTTTCTTTAAGTCCAACTCGTTTTCAAGATTAGATAGAAGACGAAGTTCTTTTTCTGATGCTAGTTGTTTTGCCAGAATTGAAAGAAGTGTTTTTTTATTACTTATAACATCTCCTCCAGGTTGTTTCCCCACTTTTTCTGGATTCCCAAACAAATCTAAAATGTCATCTTGAATTTGAAAAGCAATTCCTAAATGCACTCCAAAGTTGTAGATATGATTTCTTTCATCCATTGTCGCATTTCCAATGACTGCTCCCATTTCAAGTGCACAACCAAGTAAAACGGATGTTTTCAAACGAATCATTTCTATGTATTCCGTTTCGGAAACATCAAATCGTGTTTCAAAATCCATATCCATTTGTTGACCTTCGCAAACTTCTCTTGCTGTTTTTGAAAAGATACACAACAAATCTTTTATGTGTTTTTCTGAACATAAACTCAGAAGCTCGTATGCCTTTACAAATAAAACGTCACCAGATAGAATAGCAATATTTGTATTCCATTTTTCATGAACTGTTTGCTGACTTCTTCTAAGTGGAGCATTATCCATGATGTCGTCATGGATTAACGTGAAATTGTGAAATAATTCGATGGCAAGTGCAGCATTTTTACAGTGACTAGAATCAGCTCCAAACAAATCTCCTGAAATTAGAGTCAAAACCGGACGAATCCTTTTTCCTCCAAGCATCAGAAAGTAGCGCAAAGGATCATACAAGTTGTTAGGAGATAATGGTAATTCAATTTGTTTTATCTCTTTTTCCAACAAATCTGTATGTCGCTGTAAGAATGTCATTTCCTTTTTATAAGATTGAGTAAGTATGAACCGTAGCCACTTTTAACAAGTGGTTCAGCAATTTGTTTTAGTTCCTCTTTTGAAATGAATCCATTTCTGTATGCGACTTCTTCGATACAACCAATTTTCAATCCTTGACGTTCTTCAATAACTTGAACAAATTGTCCGGCTTGCATTAGTGATGTGAATGTACCTGTATCCAACCATGCTGTCCCACGATCTAAAACAGCAACTTTTAATTGCCCTCGCTTAAGATATTCCGCATTAACATCTGTTATTTCGTACTCACCTCTTGCAGATGGCTTTAAATTTTTTGCGATTTCAACTACTGAATTATCATAGAAATATAAACCCGGTACGGCAAAATTAGATTTTGGCTTTATTGGTTTTTCTTCAATTGAAATGGCATTCATATTTTTGTCAAATTCAACAACACCATATCTTTCTGGATCACTAACATGATAAGCATAAACAACTCCACCGTTTGGATCATTATTTTCTTTTAGTAATGCATCCATTCCAACTCCATAGAAAATATTATCGCCTAAAATTAGAGCAACTTTGTCATTTCCAATGAATTTCTCACCAATTACAAAGGCTTGTGCGAGACCATTTGGAACTTCTTGAACAGCATATTGGAAGCTACAACCTAGATTTTCACCATTTCCTAAAAGTTTTTCAAAATGTGGTAAATCATGGGGTGTTGAAATAATAAGAATATCTTTAATTCCAGCACTCATTAAGATTGACAACGGATAATAAATCATTGGTTTATCATATACAGGCATGAGTTGCTTGCTTACGGCGAGTGTCAACGGATGCAATCTTGTTCCTGAACCTCCAGCTAATATAATTCCTTTCATTGTTGTAATTATTAGGTTAGTTAAAATGTAGTTGTATTATTCATTGTTTTCCTCATCTTCTTCGCTAAAAGCTTCGAAATAAGGTTCTTCAAATTTTTTAGTGTTTACTATTTTTCCGAGGGTAAATAATGTTGTAGGTAGAACAATCATATTCGTTAACATGCCCATAAACAAAGTCACTGAAATTAGAATTCCTAGCGCCTGTGTTCCACCGAATTGAGAAAATGAAAATACTGAAAATCCACAAAACAATACTACGGAAGTATAAAACATTCCTAAACCAGTCTCTTTTATGGCAACCAAAACACACGTTTTTATATCCCATTCTTTGTGCTTTAATTCATGCCGGTATTTAGATAGATAATGAATTGTATTATCAACAGTAATTCCAAAAGCTATGCTGTAAACCAATAAAGTAGACGGTTTTAGTGGTATGTTAAAATAACCCATAATCCCAGCTGTAAATAATAGAGGAAAGAGATTTGGGATCATTGAAATCAACACCATTTGCCAAGATCGGAAAAGAATTAACATTAAAAGTGCAATTGATAAAATAGCATAAATGATACTTGAAATTAAGTTGTTTACAAGGTATTTAGTACCCTCTGAACCAATTACAGAAGTTCCTGTAAATGAAACTGTCATTTGTTTTTTACTCGGATCAAGAATGTTTTGAATCACTGGTTTTATTTTATCTACTTTTTGTGAAACTTCGTAAGAGCCAAGATCTTTCATTTGACATCTGATGCGAATAGAACCCACATCAGCAGCAACTAAATCTTTTAGTGATAAACCTCCTTCATCTCCATTGATTATATTAAAATAGGAGATGAAATTCCTCATCTTCTTTTTCTCTTTTTCATCCATCAAACGATAAAATTCAGGGTTGTTTCCATGGTAAATCAAATTAATTTCCTTCATGTAATTAACTATGGAAAAACTTTTCGAAAAGTCTGGATCTTGAGCAAGATATTGTTGAATTTCTTCAATTTTTGATAAGGTTGATAAGCTGTCAATTATGTTTTTATCAGAACAATTTATTATTATTTCAAAAGGTATTGAACCCCCAAAATTCTTCTCAATGAAATGCAAGTCTTGTACAATTTGGTCTTTAGCAGGTAAATCATCAGTCATGTTTCCTGTAACAGTAATTTTTCGTAGCCCATTGATACTGAATACAGTTAATAATACAAGAAGTACGTACACTGCGATGCGATATTTTTGAGTAACAGTTAAAACGATGTTTATTACCCATTTTGAAAATTTTCGATCAAGATGGCGAAGGTGATGTTTTTTAGGTGGTTTTGAAAAAGATTCAAAGATTGGCAACAAACATAGTGATAAAACAAAGGTCATCATCACATTAAAACTTGCCGCAATTCCAAATTCAGTTAACTTCTCAGAATTAGTAAACGCGAAAGTGATAAAACCAATTGCTGTTGTGAAATTGGTTAGAAACATTGCTGTTCCAATTTTTTGAATGACTTGAGAAAGGGCCTTTACTTTATTCCCATGAATTTTTATTTCCTGATGAAATTTCGTGAGTAAATAAATGCAGTTTGGAACCCCAATAACAATCATCAACGGCGGAATTAATGCCATCAGTATTGACAATTGATAGCCCACAAAAGCAATGCTTCCAAGTGACCAAATAACAGAAATGAAAACAACTATATTGCAAATGACAATTGCTTTGTACGATCTGAAAAACAAAAAAATAAGTGCTGAGGTCACAAAAAGAGATAATCCAATGAACCAATACATTTCATTTTGTATCCGGTTTGAAATCACAACTCTCAAATGAGGAAGCCCCGCATAATGTAATTTCCCGAAATCTTTTTTATAACTATCTGCCAGATTTTCAATATCCAAAACAACTTTTGATTTTATCCGGTCTGAAAGATCTTTTTCATCCAAACGAATCATCATTAGTGAAACATTGTTCTTTTGGCTGTAAAGCAAACCATCATAAATGGGATTTAACTTTATTTCTTTTTTTATTTGATCTATGCTTTTTTCTTTAAAAGAGATGTCAGAAAATATCCGATGAATCTCAAATCTTTTATCGATAGGATTTTTCTTAATAGAGAATAAAGTCGCTTCAGATAGAACTGATACAACACCATTCATTCGAAGAATTGAATCACCGAGTTGTTTCCATTTTAAAAAATTCTTTTCTGTGTAGAGTGAATCAGGTTGTATGGCAATTACGAGACCCCCGCCATCTTCTCCAAATTCATCTTTGAACTTTTTGTATTGCTCAGTTGCAGGCGAATCTTTTGGAAGAACAGTTCCGTATTTGTTGTCGAGTTTAAGTTCGTTTAAAGCGTAATAGCCAAAAAATACAGTAAGAAGCGTCATTGTTCCGAGAACAAAAAAACGATTTCTTAAAATAAAATTTGCGACTAATTTCCACATTACCAATTGCCTTTAATCAAAGGAAGGGTAGCAAATTTAATGATTTTGACTGATAAAGGGAAGTTTAAAACACATCAAGCTTAAAGCCAGCGAAATAAATCATCAAACATACGTTTTCCCCAAGGGGTATTTCCGTAATCTTTTTCTATTTTGATACGTAATTCATTCAGCGAGAATGTCTTGTTTTTTCCGGCTTCTAGAATAATATCTTCTTTTTTGGGAACGAAAAGTTCAATTTTCTTAGCGAAATAAATAATTCCTCCATCTTCAGTTGCCAAGCCTAATATAGTTCCGGGTAAACCACAAAATCCTTCCGGTCCGACACTTGGAACCAATGCCGATGTGTACCATGCATATAGTCTTGTACTGTCATTTTTTTGATAAATTGCTTTTCTGCAATCATATCCACTGATTGTTCTTTTACTGTCTGTGATTTTCCATTTTCGTTGAGGCAATGAATCATAGATATAAACGTTTTGCCCGAACAATCCTAGAATGGTCATTTGTTTCCCTGAATTAAGGTTCTGGTAATAACTGTTTTTTGTTGTCATCCAAGACATTTCGTCGGACTTTTCTTCAGGAATTGCTTTGAATAATGAACTTGTATCATTAAAAATTAACTGAAATCCTTCAGTTCGGATTTTGTTATTTTCATTTATCATACGTTTCATTCGAGGATCATTGAATCGTTTTTCCAGATTCGTTCTTCTTTCAAAAGTTATTTTCCCACTATGAATATATTGACAGCGACCAATGCTGAAAACAAATAAAAACAGGACAACAAAACCCTGTTTAATGCCAGCCTTTCCACTCATCTTCTTTGGATTTATTGTTATTAAATTTGTATGTAACACGCAATAAAAAATAACGTGTGATAATTTTTGTGTAGTTGTCAGTTATTACATTTCCGTTAATTTGCCTTTGAAGGTTCAAGTTTTGGTTTAACAAATCGTTACCAGAAACTGAAATAATTAAATTCTCCGTTGGAAGAAATGTTCGCAATAATTCGGCATTTACAACAAAAATATTTTTATTAAAACCACTTGCTCTTTGCGAGTTGATAATGTACTTTCCATCTGTTTTTATTTTAAAATGAAATGGTAGTTGCCATTCTATATCATAACGATAAGTTTGCATACTGTAAGGAGTATTTGACGCTGATGCCAATGAACTAATAGGGTCTGTGAAACTGTAATCATTGGATATTGTTACTTGTAATGAATCTAATTTTAGTTCAAGTTCAAGCCCACCAGAAACGCTTCTGTTTTGAGTAATGTTCTCTGCGTTATTGATATAGTTTGTGTAACGCATGTAAGAAGCATTAACATTGGGCGAAATTTCAATTTTTCTATTAAAGAGCGGTAATCCTGCGCCAGCGAATAAATTTGCAAATGTATTTCCATCAACGTTTACAGTTTTAGATTCCGTCTGACCAAATTGATTAAATGTTGTTGAATTGGCAAAGGCATTATCCGTATAGGTTGCATTTATCCCACTCCAAATATATCGTCCTGAAAGTGCTGACCATGTATTGAAATTAATTTTTAAATTGTGAATGTAGTTTGGTTTTAAATCCGGATTTCCTTTTTGAATCCGATTTGGATTAGAATTGTCAGGAACTGGCTGTAAATCGTTAATTCCCGGTTGTTGTGAGTTTGTTGTATAAAAGAGACTAAAGCGCTTGCTAATACTTGGCTTGAACTGGTAGCTGAATTGTGGTAAAAAGTTACTTATGTTCTGAGGAATGATTGAATCTAATATCAAATTTCTATTTTCAATAGCAATATTTCTAAATCCAATTCCACCTGTCAAAGTGTGTTTCGAATTTTCATAAATTCCAACCATTGTTCCACGGTGTTGTTGGCGAATATTATCGAAATTATTAGAGAAAAATGAATTCTCTGTGCTGAAAGATTGTGTTGTAGGATCGAAATCAAACGCTTTTTTGTCTTGTTTCACATCCCCAAATTCATAAAGATATTCCAATTGAAGTTTAATTCTTTTGTTTAAAGGTTCAGTGTATGTCAACGTTGTGAAATGATTCACAGAGGAATTGTCATTCGTTTTTTCCTGATTGAAAGTAAAGGTAGTATCTGCATACTGAGAACTATTTTCAAGTTTCCCAATGGTATTGTTGTTGGAATAACTTAATAAATACTTTAATTCAACTTCTCTTCTTGGTTTTTTGAATTTTCTTCGAAGTAGCGCTTCCGAATTACTAGTTATTCCCTTTGAATCATTTGTATTGCGAATGTTTGTTTCGAGCGATTTAATTTGAGTCTCTCCGATAAACTGAGAAATGCTCGTGTTGTCGGTTGTAGCTCCATCGAAATTCAAATTAGGTTTAAGTTCAAGAAATGTTAGTGAGTCTAAATTTGTAGAAAAATTAAAGTTAATTCGGTGAGATTCATTTTTTGAAATATTTCGACTTGAATCTTTAGTGAAATAGGTTGTATCTGATAAAAAATATTGAGAATAACTTGAGCCAGAAGCTTCTAGTTCGTTGTTGTAATAAGCGTAATTGAACCCGATTTTACCCGATTTTCCGACTTTATCAGAGAAATAAACACCAGCTTTCAAAGTTTTAGGGATTCCGTTTGTATTGCCGTTGTTGTTTTGATTCCACATTGTCATTCCGGAATTATTTCGTTCGTTTTCAAGTCCGAATTTGTTCATGTCGCCCCACTTGAAATTTGATTTCGGTGTGTTTGAACTGAGTAAGAAGACTGAAATTTTTTGTTTTCCCTTAAATTTATTGGCCAGAACTTCTGTTTCATAGAACGGAACATCTTTCATCAAACCAAAGTCAGTCGCTCCAGATATTTTACCAAAATATCCTTTTTTAGCATCTTCTTTTAATTTCAAATCAAGTACCTGAATTTTATCATCTTCACCTGCTTTTGCATTCTCTTTTTCTTTCTCGTAAATTTGAACAGATTCTACACCTTTGGCACCTAAGTTGCGGGTTGCAATCGTTGGATCTGAACCAAAAAACTCATCCCCATCCACTAACACCTGACTAATTTGTTTCCCTTGAGAGGTAATTTGTCCATTTTCATCCACCTTAATT
>CANGLG010000005.1 GCA_947454395.1 Flavobacteriales bacterium | reverse complement strand
GTATTGCCAATGGCTCCAATGCTTGGGTTGTGACGTATCCAGAAGCGCTCTTTGAAAAGGTTCCGACCAAAAAGAAGCTTGTAGAAAATACATTGCGGGTGGAAGTCGGAAAATCCTATTCCATTGATTTTATCAACGAACTTTTACTGGAATACCATTTCGAACGTGTTGATTTTGTGTATGAACCCGGACAATTTTCTATTCGAGGAGGAATCGTTGATGTGTATTCCTATGCCAATGATTTGCCTTTTCGAATCGAGTTTTTTGGCGATGAGGTAGAAACTATTCGAACCTTTGATGCTGCGACACAACTCTCCGTAAAAACGCATTCATTTTTTAATGTTATTCCAAATATTCAAGGACAATTGACCTTGGAAGGAGTCGGTTCGTTTTTTGAATTCATTGGGAAAAATGCCAATATTTGGATGACATCTTACGAGCGAACAGAAAAAATCCTCGAAAAAGAATACAACAAAGCCGTTGAAATTTACACGGATTTACCTGAAACGGTAAAGCATACACTGCCTTCGGAACGTTATTTGAATCAAACGGACTTTAAAAAAGAAATTGAAACCTATTCACTTGTTGAGTGGGGACCAGATTATCAATTCAAAGCAAACGAAACAATTAAATTTGATTTTTTACCACAACCAAGTTTCAACAAGAATTTTGAATTATTGAAATCTGATTTGTTGGCACGTCAGGAAATGTTGTATAAAAATTTGATTTTCTCCAACCAACCCAGACAAATTGAACGTTTGTATCAGATTTTTGAAGACATCGGCGGTGGTGTAGAATTTACTCCGATGAACTTAGCATTGCATGAAGGATTTATTTCGCCCGTATTGAAATTGGTTTGCTATACCGATCATCAGATTTTTGAGCGTTACCATCGTTTTCGCTTGAAAGAAGGATTCAAACAAGCCAAACAAGCACTTACTCTAAAAGAAATTTACAACCTTCAAAAAGGGGATTACGTTACACACATCGATCATGGTGTGGGACAATTTTCCGGTTTGGAGACCATTGATGTAAACGGCAAGCCGCAAGAAGCGATTCGTTTGGTTTACAAGGACGGGGATGTACTTTATGTCGGTATTCACTCGCTGCACCGCATTTCGAAATTTACCGGAAAAGAAGGAACTGTTCCCAAAATGAATAAACTGGGAACGCAAGCTTGGAGCACGCTCAAAAATAAAACGAAGAAGAAAATAAAGGAATTGGCTTTCGACTTGATTCAACTGTATGCTAAACGTCGAAGTCAACCCGGATTTGCTTTTGCTCCGGATACATACATGCAAAACGAGTTGGAAGCGTCTTTTATGTATGAAGACACACCCGACCAATACAAAGCAACGCAAGATGTGAAAAAGGACATGGAGGAATCTCGTCCAATGGATCGTTTGGTATGTGGCGATGTTGGTTTTGGAAAAACAGAAGTGGCGATTCGTGCTGCTTTTAAAGCGGTTGCAGATTCCAAACAAGTTGCAGTTTTGGTACCAACAACCATTTTATCGTTACAGCATTACCGCAGTTTCAAAGAGCGCTTGTCTGAATTTCCCTGCAATGTAGATTATATCAATCGATTTAAAAGCGCAAAACAGATTACGGAAACACTCAAAAAACTTGAAAAAGGGGAAATTGATATTTTAATCGGAACGCATGCCATTGTTGCCGAACGTGTAAAGTTCAAGGATTTGGGTTTAATGATTATCGATGAAGAGCAGAAATTTGGAGTGGCGGTAAAAGACAAATTGAAAACCATTCGTGCAACAGTCGATACCTTAACCTTAACAGCGACTCCGATTCCAAGAACCCTGCAATTTTCACTCATGGGCGCCCGCGATTTGAGCATCATCAACACGCCTCCACCAAACAGACAGCCGGTATTAACAGAAATTATTTCCTTTGATGAAGAAATTATTCGGGATGCCATCGCGTATGAAGTTACCCGCGGCGGACAAGTGTTTTTTGTGAATAATCGTTTATCGAACATTCGGGAAATTGCTGGAATGATTCAGCGACTTTGCCCGGGAGTGCGTATTGGAATTGGCCATGGTCAAATGGAAGGACCGCAGCTCGAAAAAGTCATGATGGATTTCATCGAAGGAAGATACGACGTGCTCTTGGCTACCACCATCATCGAATCAGGAATTGACATTTCGAATGCAAATACAATCATCATCAACGATGCCAATAAATTTGGGTTGAGTGATTTGCACCAATTGCGCGGACGAGTTGGAAGAAGCAATAAAAAAGGATTTTGTTACTTAATTGCGCCAAAATTCAGTGTATTGACCTCAGAGGCAAGAAAGCGATTGGAAGCTTTGGTGCAGTTTTCTGATTTAGGTTCGGGATTCAACATTGCAATGAAAGACTTGGATATTCGCGGAGCCGGGAATATGCTTGGCGGCGAACAAAGCGGATTTATTTCTGAAATTGGATTTGAAATGTATCAGAAGATTTTGAATGAAGCCATGAACGAATTGCGAGAAAGTGAATTCAAGGAATTATTTGATGAACGTCAGACAGACACATTTGGTTCTTATGTGAATGATTGCATTTTTGAAACGGACATGGAAGTTCGGATTCCGGATGATTATGTGAACAATGTAAACGAACGTTTGAGTTTGTATCAAGAACTGGACAACTTGAAAAATCAAGAAGAATTGGACAATTATGCTAAGCAATTGGTCGATCGTTTTGGACCACTTCCGAAAGAAGTGAAAGAATTGTTGTTCTCATTTCAATTACGTTGGTTGGCACAGGAACTTGGTTTGGAACGCTTGGTTATCAAGTCTTCTAAATTGGTGGGTTATTTCATTTCTAATCCACAATCTGCTTTTTATGAAACGGAAACATTTACCAATTTATTAAATAGAATTATGACGATTGGTGAAGGATATCGCTTGGTTCAAAACAACGATAAACTCCGAATGGTCATTGAGCCGGTTCGACACATCAAGGATGCATTTGAGAAGTTGAACAACCTTAAGTCTTAATTGAAAGTTCTTAAAATTAACGCCATTTGGCTTTCAATTCTCAACCTTGTATTTCATAAACCTTATATTTGTCTTTCAAAATTTTACAAATGGATTTCTGGATTAAAGCAGCACAATTATTTCTTTCCCTGGCGATTTTAGTTACCCTTCACGAATTGGGTCACTTTTTACCGGCTAAATTATTCAAAACACGCATTGAGAAATTCTATTTGTTTTTTAACCCTTGGTTCTCTTTGTTTCGATATAAAAAAGTAAACGGAGTAAAAAAGACAGCTTGGTTTACGAAAGAATCACCAAAAGAATGGAGTGAAGACCAACATTCAACTGAATGGGGAATTGGGTGGTTGCCATTAGGTGGTTACGTCAAAATTGCCGGAATGATTGACGAATCGATGGACACCGAACAAATGAAACAACCGGCGCAACCTTGGGAATTTCGGTCAAAAAAAGCGTGGCAACGTTTAATCATCATGATTGGTGGGGTAACCGTAAATTTAATTTTGGGTTTCATAATTTACATCGGTGTGATTTTTACCTGGGGTCAAACTGAACTAAAACAAGACAAACTTCAAGCAGGACTTAGCGTTCACCCATACCTTAAAAAATACCACATTCAATCAGGTGACCTAGTACTTTCTTTGGAAGGTAAAAAAGTATTGAACCTAGATGATTTGAACAAAGGAATCCTATTGCGCGATGCTAGAAAATTGACAGTCAAACATGCAGATGGTTCAACAGAAAACATCACGCTTCCCAATAATGTTGACCAAGAATTTTTTCAAGCTGGGGCATTACCTGCTTTCGGTTTGCGATCAAAGGCAAATGTGGTAGCTGATATCATTCCAGGTACTCCTGCTGAGAAGGCAAAATTGAAAAAAGAGGATAAAATCTTATTGGTAAATGAAAAACCGATTGTTTATTTTGATGATTTACAAAGTGAGTTATTTACTTGTAAAGGAAAATCGGTAGAACTAACTGTTTTACGGGGTAAGGATACGATTACTTTGAAATCAAATGTTAAGCCTGACGGCACCATTGGTTTTCAAACAAATGCGAAAGTAATCATAGATTCAACTGCCCTCCAAACAAAAAATTATGGACTCGGAGAAAGCATCGCCATCGGATTTAAATACGGTTCAAATACCTTAACCGATTACGTTTCGCAATTTAAGTTTGTATTCACGAAAAAAGGCGCTTCTTCTATAGGAGGTTTTGCCTCCATTGGAAATATGTTTCCTGCTGTTTGGAACTGGCAATTATTCTGGTTGAATACGGCATTGCTTTCTATCATCTTGGCTTTCATGAACATCTTGCCTATTCCAGCTTTAGACGGCGGGCACGTTGTGTTTTTGCTTTATGAAATGATTACCGGTAAAGAAGCTCCTCAGAAAATTTTGGAATACGCACAGTACTTTGGAATTATTCTTTTACTCGGATTAATGGTTTATGCCAATGGGAATGATTTGATTCGTTGGTTGTTTTAGATTCAAAATAACTTGAATGTACATCTTCCTCCCTTGAGGGAGGAGTAAGGAGGGTGACATTAAACAAAATTACAATTACTGAATCTCCTTAAAAAAGTTAACATCATCCCCCTTTGTCCCCCTTCACAAGGGGGATTTCAAAAATTATTTAGTTCTAAAATGAAAGAAATTATAATTTGGTCTATTGTTTCCGGGACATTTTTCGTTACTTTCTTGTTAATACTTCTTATTGGTGTTTTCAGAAAAAATCGCGTGATAGTAATTAGTTCTTTATTTACACTTTTAATCGCACTTGGCACTTCTTTTTGGACTGCATATTCGTTTATCAATAAATCCTATAACAAAGTAGCAGAAACCCTGAAACCAAGAACTGGAGAAGAGATTTATTCGGCCTTGTTTGGCAAGCCTGAAAATGAATGCTTGAAGGTTTTAAATTATCAGGATCAAATCGTTCCGAAAATTGACTATGCTATTTGGCTAGAATTTGAAACATGTCCTCAAGAATTGAAACGGATTTTGAATCAACATGAATTTACGATGAATAAAGTTCCAAAATCGGGTGTTAACCAAATTGGTCCATCTGAAAATAACAATTGGTTCAATCCTCAAACACTTGGAGATAGTTTGCTCGTTTTTGTTTACGAAAAAGATGAATATGGAAACGGGCAGACCATCTATTCATCTTTGGACAGCACCAAGGTGTTTTGTATCGATATTCTGGATTAAATAAAACAAAGAATCTAATTTTACCCTTTCAAAATCGCATTATCTATTATCTTTACAAGGTAAATCAAAGGAGTTATGCAACGTTATCAAAATTATGTTTTAGGTCATTGGGTAGATGGTCAAGGCACTGAAACCAATCTTTATAATGCCATAAATGGGAATCAAATCGGAACTGTTTCTTCGGCAGGAATTGATTTCTCAGATGTATTGGAGTATGGACGTAAACATGGTCGTGCATTGCGTAAAATGACTTTTCAAGAACGAGGTAGAATGCTAAAAGCCCTTGCTTTGTTTTTAATGGAACGAAAAGCAAAGTATTACGAAGTGAGCGCTTGGACTGGAGCAACCAAAGTTGATTCCTGGATTGATATTGAGGGAGGAATTGGGAATTTATTTGCAAACGCTTCTTTGCGGAGACAATTTCCTGATTTACCCTATTATGTAGATGGGGTTGCAGCTCCACTTTCTAAAAATGGAACCTTTATCGGACATCACATCATGGTTCCGAAAGAAGGAGTAGCAGTACATATCAACGCATTCAACTTCCCGATTTGGGGAATGTTGGAAAAAATCGCCGTTAACCTTATGGCAGGTGTTCCAGCGGTTGTAAAGCCATCCGAGTTTACGAGCTTTTTAACCGAAGTCATGGTGCGAGATATCATCGATTCAAAGATATTACCGGAAGGTTCTTTGCAACTCGTTTGTGGTCTAGGTCGTGGTTTAATTGACTCTGTTGACAGTCGCGATGTCGTTACTTTTACAGGAAGCGCTGCCACAGGAAAAATGTTGAAAGCATTGCCACAAATTGCAGCAGAAAGTGTTCCATTCAACTTAGAAGCTGATTCATTAAACGCAACTATTCTTGGACAGCATGCAACGCCAGGAACTGAAGAGTTTGATTTATTCATTAAAGAAACCGTTAAAGAAATTACAATAAAAGCAGGGCAAAAATGTACAGCTGTCCGCCGAATTATCGTTCCTGAAAACTTGATTGACGAGGTTCAAAAAGGTATTGCTGCACGCTTGGCCTCAACTAAAATTGGTGACCCAAGTGTAGAAGGAGTTCGAATGGGAGCTTTAGCAACAAGATTGCAAGTTGAACGAGTTCGAGCAAACGTTGAAAAATTGGCACAATCTCAAGAAATCATTTTTGGTGATTTGGACAATTTCGAAGTAACGGGCGCAGATAAAAATACTGGAGCTTTCTTTTCACCGGTTTTATTTTTAAATGATAATCCATTTACAAAAACAGATGTTCACGAAATTGAAGCGTTTGGTCCGGTTTCGACAATCATGCCATACAAAACGTTGGATGATGCCATCGAACTTGCAAAAATGGGTAAAGGTTCTCTCGTTTCGTCGATTGTAACACCAAATGATAAAGAAGCAACGGAATACGTGGTTGGTGCGGCCAGCATGCACGGACGAATTTTAGTATTGAATAAAGATTGTGCGAAAGAAAGTACTGGACATGGATCGCCAATGCCATTGTTAACACATGGAGGTCCTGGTCGCGCAGGTGGAGGAGAAGAAATGGGTGGGAAACGTGGTGTTTTGCATTATTTGCAACGCACGGCTATCCAAGGACACCCAACAACCATCACGAAGATTACACAACAATTCCAGGTAGGAGCTGAAATGCCAGAAGCCAATCCGCATGTGTTCCGCAAACACTTTGAAGAATTAAAAGTTGGTGAAACAGTCTTCACGCACAAGCATACGGTAACAGACGCTGACATTGTGAATTTTGCTAATGTATCCGGAGATAATTTCTATGCGCACATGGATGCTACTTCGTTGGAAGGAACCATTTTTGAAAGACGTGTGGCTCACGGTTATTTCGTGCTTTCCAAAGCAGCTGGTTTATTTGTGGACCCGAAAAAAGGTCCGGTGTTGTTGAATTATGGATTAGATGAAGCAAGATTTACAAAACCTGTTTATCCGGGAGCAACAATCGGGGTTCGTTTTACAGTAAAAGAGAAAATTGACCAAGAAAAACGTTCAGAGGACGACATTCCAAAAGGCATTGTAAAGTTTTTAGTGGATGTGTATGATGAAACCGGAGAAACTGTTGCTTTGGCTACAATTTTGACAATGGTTAAAAAATTGAATGGGTAAAAACTTGCTCAAGTTTAAAATACAGAACAACGTTTTCTATTCTTTTTTATCCTGAAGCTCCTTTAATTTTTTTTCTGCTTCTTCACCGATGAATACTTTTTCAGTGACACTCCCATTTTCATTGTGAATGATGGTAAGTTTTTTGTATCCGTCAACTTCTTCATAACGAACGTCATCCCAGATTTCACTTTTTAACTCTGGTTCATTCTCGGAGATTAATTGTTCTTTTTTTAACTCTTCTAATTTTTGATCTGCCTCTTCACCAATAAAAACTTCTTTTGTCAAAGTTTCTTTTCCATTTTTATATTCCATGGTTTCTATGGTTAAAACTTTTTGACCACTTTCAATTGTCATTTTAACGTCTTTCTTTATCTGAATTGTATCAGAAACTTGGATATCCTTTTGTGCTGAAACCCAAATAGAAGAAAAAATAAAGATGAATGAGATAAATTTAGAATACATAGTTTAAAATTGAATTAACTAAGATAATCAATTTAATTTCGAAATGCATATAGTTAAGTAAATCAAATATAGAAACATTAACTTTAACTTATGAAACTAACGAGCAAACTCCCTCACGTTGGCACAACCATATTTACGGTTATGTCTAAAATGGCGTTGGATTATCAGGCAATTAATCTGTCGCAAGGATTTCCCAATTTCCCAATTGATTCAGTTTTGTCTGAACTTCTTGCAAAAAACTCCAGAGAGAATGTGCATCAATATGCTCCTATGGCTGGTTTACCTGCTTTACTGGAAGGAATATCTGAACTAGTTGAAAAACAATATCAAAGAAAGGTAAATCCGCAAACAAATGTGTTAGTAACTGCAGGTGCTACACAAGCTATATTTACGACAATTCAAGCTTTGGTTCATCCAGGAGATGAAGTAATCATTCTTGATCCGAGTTATGACTGTTATGAAGCACCCATTTTATTAGCTGGTGGAAGACCTGTTCGAATACCTTTAAATGAACATTTTTTGCCTGATTGGGATTTTATAGAAGCAAATGTAAATTCAAAAACACGCTTAATTATTACGAATAATCCGCACAATCCAAGCGGGGTAATTTGGAAGCAAAATGACATTCAATCACTTGAAAAAACAGTTGAAAATCATCCAAATCTGCTTGTTCTTTCTGATGAAGTATACGAGTATATTTCTTTTGAAAACAAACATTTATCCGCTCATTCAAGTGAAATTTTGCGAAATAAATCAATTATCGTTTCCTCCTTCGGGAAAACGTTCCACATTACCGGATGGAAAATAGGCTATTTGATTGCACCGGAAGAACTCATGTTAGAAATAAAAAAAGTGCATCAATTTTTGGTGTTTTGTGTCAATAGTGTTGCACAAGCAACATTGGCTGAATACTTGAAAGTAATTGACGTCTCAACACTCGGAAAATTTTATCAGGAAAAAAGGGACTTTTTCAGAGAAGGCATGAAAAACAGTAGATTTGAATTATTACCATGTGAAGGAACTTATTTTCAAGTAGCTTCTTATTCGAGTATTTCATCTGAAAACGATATCAATTTTACAAAAAGGTTAATCACTGAATTTGGCGTAGCAACCATTCCGTTGTCCGTATTCAATGAAAATGGAGATGACCGAAAACTAATTCGTTTTTGTTTCGCAAAAGAAACTGAAACACTTACAAATGCAATCGACCGCTTATGCAAGATTTAAATGTCACACTTGTTCAAATAGATCAAGTTTGGGAAAATAAAAAGGCAAACTTAAAAAAATACGAAACGATTTTTGAAAGTCTAGAGAAAACAGATTTGATAATCTTACCCGAAATGTTTCAAACGGGCTTCAGCATGAATGTCAAAGAACTTGCAGAATTATGGAAGGAATCTGATGGAATTACATTTTTAAAAAAGTGGGCAGATAAGCTAAATTCAGCATTCTATACATCGATAATTATTGAAGAAAACAAAAATTATTACAACCGAGGAGTTTTTGTTTTTCCAAATGGGAGTATTGAAGTTTATGACAAGCGCAAATCGTTTGGTTTAGGAGGAGAAGATAAATTTTTTACAGCTGGCCTAAACGAAAAGATAGTTCACTACAAAAACTGGAAAATTAACCTCCAGATTTGTTATGATTTACGGTTTCCGGAATTGATAAGAAACAGAATCGTAGAAAACGGAGATGCTGCTTATGATTTAATTATTTATGTGGCAAATTGGCCTGAGAAAAGAGCTCAACACTGGAAAACACTATTGAAAGCCCGAGCTATTGAAAATCAATGTTATGTCATCGGTGTTAATCGCATTGGGACAGATGAAAATCAATTAAATTATTCAGGAGATTCGAATGTGAATAATCCATTAGGTGAAGATTTAATTGTTTCAAATCCAGGGAATGAACTTGTTTTTAAAGCCGTTCTATCAAAAAAAGATTTAGAGGAAATACGAAAAATACTTCCTTTTTTAAAGGACCGTTGACAAATCAACTTTTTAGGTTTATATTTGCTAACAAATTTTATATCATGAGAAAAATTTACGTAACACTTTTTGCTTTTTCGTTGTCTTACATGTCTTTTGGACAGGGACTTGGGAAAGAATATAATTTTGGTGTAAAACCAAAAATTACAAGTCCAAAAACAACTCCAAGTGAGGTTGTAGAAGGCACAAAAAAACCAGTTAATGTTGTTTCCGAAAAAGCACTTAATGTACTTTGGACGGAAAACTTTGGGACTAGTACTGCTGGTTTAACAACAACAAACGGAACATGGGTTCAAAATGTAGCTCCAGATTCAGCTTATTGGAGTTTGAAAACAACGCATCCAATGAGTGCTTATGGTTATGCTGATCAATTAACCGGTGCTTATTTAGCTTGGAATTCATTTGGACCGATTTATCCGGGTGAAACAAATTTCGCTTCAACACCAGTAAGTGGAGCAGTTGTATCTCCAGATATTGATTTATCTGCAGCTACAAATGGAGTTATGATGACATTCAAAACTGAAGCAATGTATTGTTGCCACGTTACTGAAATTCCATTTAAAATCAGTATTTCGGAAGACGGCGGAACAACATGGACCAATCCTATAACGGTTGATTTAGGAGTTGATAGAAATCAGGCATCAAGTGATATTGCACAACCATTAAACTATACGATTGACCTTTCTAATTATACAACAACATTTTCTGCTACGACAAAAATTAAATTTTCTTGGGATGGTTTGAATACTGATGTTAACGGTCAAGCAAACACGCATTACTTCTGGTTAATAGATGATATTCAAATCTATGAAAGACCAGATTATGATTTCAAAGTTGTAGATATGTGGTTAAATGACATCAATACGGATTTTGAATATACAAGTATTCCTCAAAATTTTGCTGGAGCGTTGACAATTCAGGCGAAAGTTAAAAATCTCGGTAAATTAATTCCTTCAAATACGCAATTGGCTTTAACTGTTACTGGAACAGGGGTTAATGACACACAAAGTGGTGGAGTTCTTACGAATAATTTCACAGGTGAATACGATACTATCACTTTCGTTTCAACAATTGATATGAGCACTTATGCTATAGGAACTTACACTGTTGATGCGAAATTAGTTGCAGACCAAGTGGATGAAGACACAACAAACAACAGTTATTTAAGAACTTTTAAAATTACGAATGGCATTTATGGTCAAGCAGACTTTGAACAACCGTTATATCGAGCAAGTATAGGTAAAGATTTTGGAGCTGCATCAACTGAAAGTATTGCTATGGGATTTGGTTCACTTTTCTATATTCCTGCAGATGCTGATTTACATGGTGTGAATTTAAAAATAGGAAAATCTACTTCTTACCCAACAACTGTTGGTGGAGAGTTATACGTTCAATTGTACTTATATGATCTTACTGCCTCAACTTTTAATGACGCTCACGTATACGAGGCGGGAGACTGGACTTTCCCTATTACATCAACAATGGTTCCTACAGGAACAACACCAAAAGATGTTACATTAAACTTCCATTCCGCTACAGCTGGAATCCCTACTCTTTTGGGTGATAACTTTTACATTGCTGTAGTTCGTCACGATGGAGGTTTAAACAACCATTTCTGTTATTTGGAAAATCCTTTTGATGATGATAACTCAACTCATATTTTTGGTGATTTTGGTTCAACTCCAGGAGATAACTGGTTTAATTCTGGAACACAAATTGTTACTGAATTAAATTTTGATAATTCATTATCAACAAATGAGCTTAAAAATGATGTTACATTTGGTTTCATTTCCCCAAACCCAACATCTGGTGAAACAACAATTGCTTACTCATTAAAAAATTCACAAGACGCAACAATAGAAGTGATGGATCTTACTGGAAAATGTGTTTATTCAATTACTGAAAAAGCACTTTCATCAGGAACTCATTTCACAAATTTTGATGCAAGCAAATTGTCTTCAGGAGTTTATTGTGTGAACATTAAAACTGCTAATTCAATCAGCACACAAAAATTTGTTAAGAAATAATTCTACAAACTAATAATTTTAGAGAGGCTGTCCCTTACGAGACAGCCTCTCTTTTTTGTCGTTTTAATTTAAATAATAGTGTTTTGATAAAACCTAATTATTGCCATGTGGGAATTTGAAGTCGGTTATATTGGGCTATTTATTACCTGTTTTTTAGCTGCTACAATTCTACCAATTGCATCAGAGTTATTTCTAACCGGAATGCTTGCCATCGGGTATAACCCCATTATTTGTCTATTTGTAGCCGGTTCTGGCAATACTCTTGGAGGCTGGCTGAACTATTTCATTGGTTACCTTGGAAATCCGAAGTGGCTAACTAAATTAGGAGTAACACAAATGAGAATAGACAGTTGGAAAATTCGAGTAAATCAATATGGAGCTTGGTTGGCCTTATTTTCTTGGCTTCCTATAATAGGAGATGTTATCGGTGTAGCACTCGGATTTTTTCGTGTAAATGTTTATTTATCCTTTTTATTTATTGCAATTGGAAAATTCGTTCGCTACGGAACACTTATTGTTTTTTACATTTACCTCAAAGAATACTTCAATTAATTTGGGACTTAGTTCCTAAATTCAAATAATGAAATACCGGATCTCTACGTAACTTGATATCTTCTACGGAATAGAAAATGTTTTTGTTAGGTTCAATTGCCTGAAACTGGATGTTTTTTGTGTGCTGAGGATTAAATTTCAAAGTCGCAATAATGATGGGTAAACCTGTTTCTGACAATCGAATTTGAGCACTGTTACCAAAAGTACCACTCATAGTTCCAAGACAGGGGCTTCCAATAATTTCACCTCGTTCAGAGCTTTTAAACCATCCGGCAAATAGAACAGATGCTGACATTGAAAATCCATTCATCAACAAAGTACATTTCCCATTATATGTTTTATTTAAATCATTTTTTGGGAGATAATCATATATTATCTTTTTTACGCTTCCATTTTTACTTTTAAAGAAATCAAATTCCTTACTCAAAACCCCGTTAGGATAAACTTTTTTGGCTCGTTGTCTGAACTGCCATTTCTGGTAAAATGGTAGAAGCGAAAAACGATCATAATCACTTCGTTTATAGACATATTCTATCTCATGATTTAATTTTTTATAATTCAAATAGCTCAATAAATATTCTTGAGCCCTTACATATCCACCATGATTATCTCTTAAATCAACAACTACATCATTGCAACTTCGTAAATTAACTTCTCTAAAAAAATCATCTATTTCTTTTTTGAAATATTTTATGCTCTTTGGCTCAAATGAGGAGACTGTCAAAACTCCTCTATTTAGGCTGTCAAAAAAATAATTAACTGGGTTTTCTTCAAATAATTCCTTTAACTTCAAGAAATGTCCAACATTTGAACATGGGGTCTTTTTAAACAATGTATCTCTGTCAGATATAAACTTAATTAATACTGAATCTTTTACCTTTAAATCACTTACAATATTGAAAATTAAACTCATTGACCTCGTTGTAATTTCTTTTTTTGCCGAGGAAGCATCTGCTTCAGAAGAAGTCATCAAATAACTCAAATTATATAAATCCTTTAAATTAAAGGAATTAATCTGAAGTATTTCTTTACCTATCAAAGCATCATCCGTCCAAATTTGATCCATATAAAATTTTTCATTTAAATTTCTCAAATAAAAAGGAAACGTACCGCGTTTTTGATCTCCATAAAAAAGTAATTCGCGAGGATTTAAACCTGTATGAGAATCTTTAATTGTGCCTAAATATTCTGAAATGACTTTAGCAAAATCAAATAATGTAAGTTCATTAGAAACTTTTATTATTGAGGCTCTGTAAGCAGAATCGAGGTTGCTTTTTGAAGTGTAAACATATAAATCTGGATGGATTTCATTTAGTTTTTCTTTAAGTTCTTGTAGATCTTTTATCATTATTTCTGGACAAAGTAAATCCTTTGTTAACTTTACCTTTCGAGGTTGAATGAAATAATTACAATTTTGACCAAAAACAACAAAATTAAAAATGAATGCCAAGAAAGTAAAAGCTATGGTAGTCCGCATGTTGTTTTTAGAACTGAATGAAATTGCTTAAACCAAATTTAAGTAATTTTATTATTGAAATATATAACACTTCAAAGAATGACAAAACCATTAATAATTATTGTGATTTCCATCATATTGTTTAGCTGTGAAGGAACAGACAAGAAATTTTGTGCTTGTATGAAAACTAGTGAAGCATTTAATAAAATAAATAATTCCATTCTTAATGGAAACACCTCAACTGATTCGATAAATAAAGCGAATGCTTTGTTAAAAGAAAAGAAACAACTTTGTTCCGACTATCTGAAAATGACAGGAGCGGAAATGCTCAAGAAGAAAAACGCATGTAAATAGAACAATTTAACTAGTTCTTCGTTAAATCTTCACAATCACTACTACACTACTACCAAAATAGATGAAAACAGTTCTTATTGCAGGAGGAACGGGGTTAATTGGAAGAAAATTAACTTCAGTACTTAAAGAAAGGGGTTTCAAAGTCTACAAACTTACTCGTAAGGCAAAGAAACGCGGCTACATTAACTGGAATCCTGAATTACAGACAGTGGATACGAAAAACCTTGAAAGAATTAATATTATCATTAATCTTCTTGGCGCAAATATTGCCGAAAAAAAATGGACCGAAGCAAGAAAACAAGAATTGATATCTTCAAGAGTTAATACAACTATTTTTCTAAGAAAATTGACAACAAATATGCCTAAATTAGAATATTACATCTCGGCTTCCGGTATTAATTGCTATGGACCTGAATCCGAAACGGTCCATATAGAAACTGATAACTTTGGTAGTGATTTTCTTTCACAACTTGTAAAAAAATGGGAGGAATCAAGTGAACTTTTTTCCGACCTTGTGCCGGTTGCTAAACTGCGAATAGCAATGGTTTTATCCAAAGATGGAGGTGCGTTTCAAAAAATCAAGTTGCCTTTTAAATTGGGCCTTGGGGCCGCTTTCGGAAGTGGAAAACAGCATATGCCTTGGATTCATGTGGACGATTTGTGCAGAATGTTTGTTTTTGGAATTGAAAATAATTTACAAGGAACATACAATGCATTTTCAGCTTGTACTCCCAATATAGATTTTTCAAGAGCGCTTGCTAAAGCAATGAAAAGACCCTTTTTTATGCCAAGAATTTCGGAAAAATTATTGCGGTTTTTTCTAGGTGAAAGAGTTATTCTATTAACGGAAGGAATAAAAGTTTCAAATCAGAAAATTTTGAACGAAGGTTTTACATTTCAACACAAAAACATCAGTTCAACATTTAAACATTTACTGAAGTAACTAAGGAAGTTTCCTCACCATTTGTTTATATTCAGAAATAAATTGATTTTCCCCCTTACAACCTAAGTTTATTTTATTGGTTTTAAATGCTTCTATCCTGTTTCCTGGATCTGGGTGAGTGCTTAAAAATTCAGGGATTTTACTTCCTCCTTGCGATTGGATTTTTTCAAAGAAACCTGCTCCTCCAGCTGCATTGTATTGGGTTGGACATAAATACTTAACAGAATACTCATCGGCTTCTCTTTCATGATTTCTAGAGAATTTCAAACCGATTAAAGCACCACTTATTTGCTTAATCGCAGCCCTATTACCAGCAACAATTTCCATTAATATCTCAACACCATACATTTCCGTCATCTGACGGGTAGAATGACGTCTATCTGCGTGTGCCATCTCATGACCCAAAACACCAGCCAACTGATCTTCTGATTCTAAAAACTTTAATATTCCGGTGAAAACGTAGATATATCCTCCCGGTGTACAAAATGCATTTAAAGTAGAGTCATCGTGTATGATTTTTATTTTCCATTTAAAATCATTTCGATGTCCCAACTGACCTGAATTCAAAATGTTATCACGAACTTGGTTTACATATTTATAAACAAAGGCATATTTAATTGAATCCAAAAATTTGTACCCGCTGGAATCACTTTCTACTTGTGCTGCAACCTCAGCTCCAAGTTTTTTGTCGTCTTCTATCGAAAAAACATTTAAATTCAGTTGCTTAGATGTTGAACAGGCAGCAGAAAGGAAGCAAATTAAAATTAAGTATATTGCTTTTTTCATCATTCAAATACGGTAAATTTTTCACCGTCAAAAGCTGCAAAAACAATTTTTGGATGAGATTCTTGCCAATACATGTTCCCCTGTTTATCAAGACCAATTGCTCCGGCAAAACCGTCAAATTCAGCTAATTCGTTAAATGTTTTTTCAAATGCGCTTTTAATTGAAAACCCATCAGTAACTCGAGTTACTATTTTTGAAGCCAAAGCAACACTTACAATGTCTTCTCCTACTCCGGTACAGCTTACAGCACAATCATCATTTGCATAGTTTCCTGCAACCGTTGCTGAATCCGAAATCCTTCCAGGAATCTCAAAACCTTTACCTCCTGTTGAAGTTGCGGCGGCTAATTTCCCCTGCTTATCCAATGCTACACAGCCGACTGTGCCTTTTCCTGAGGCAGCTACTTTTGCTTCATACTCAGCTCTTCTATCAGGAATTTCATTAGAAAATTCAGGAACACCTATTTTATTAGCATAGCCGTTTGCTCCTTCTCCTCCTAATACACGATCATCAACAAATTGTAAATTCTCCGCGATGCGAATTGGATTTTTTACATTCTGAATATTGATAACACCACTAAACTTTTTAGATTCCCCATCCATCAGGGATGCACTCATTCGAATAATACCATCACTTTGAATTTGTGAACCGATCCCCGCATTAAATAATGTGTCATCCTCTAACTGCTGAACTGCGTATACAACCGTTTCTAATGCAGTATGATTTTCTAAAAATTCAAAACAATTTTTTGCGATGCGCTCCATTGCTTTTTGTTTCGCAATTTTTGTTTCATTGGACTGTGAAGATTCACTGAAAAACCCTCCGTGAATTAATAATTTCATTTTATTTATTTTGCAGAAACATTGTAGTTAATGGTCATTTTATGTTCATCTAGTAAATAATGATCCCCTTCACTCATGACATGAACAACCATGTTTTTTATTGAAATCGGTTCACCAAGATTTACATCCGTGATATTGGTATCAGAAACATTTCTTCCATCAACCAAAATAACTAATCCTGAGCCCAAGGCTTCCATTTGATTCCCCTCTTTTATGAGTAAACCAGTATCTTCTCCAAGACCAATTCCAAGTGTTTTCGGATTACTAACAACAGCCTGAAATAACCTTCCAATTCGCCCTCGTTGAACAAAATGCGTGTCGATTATTACATGGTCAATTAAGCCTAAACCACTGGTAATTTTAATTTCACCTTTTAAAAGGGCTTCATGACTAGAACCCTGATAAATCATGCTTTTTGATGCACTATGCGCTCCAGCTGAAGTACCAACATAAATAAAATCTTCGTTTTGATATTTATTCATCACGGCATCGTGAATTGGCGTTCCTCCAATAATTGAAGTTAGTCGCAACTGGTCGCCTCCAGTGAAGAATATAACATCGGCGCGATTTACCCTATCCAAAGTTTCTTGCGCCAAAGCGGTTTCTCTATTCTCAATTTTGAGAACATCCACATTATCTGCCCCTAAAAAACTAAAAGCTTTGGCATATTCCTGACCAACAATATCAGGAATTTTCGATGCTGTTGGGATTACTTCAATTCTTGAATCCGTTCCTTTTTTTGATTCATTTATAATTCTTCTTAGAATTCCTTTTTCAAAAAAGTTCAGGTTTTTTTCTACCTGATCTTCAAAATTGCTTTCGGTAAAACTGCCTTTATCCACAGCTCCTCCAATGATAATGAGTTTTCCTTTTGGTGTCATGAAAACAAAAATATAGTTTTTTAAAGCGCATCGACTTTCAATGAACTGCTACTTTTCAACAAGAATATGAAAAAAGTTATGTTAATTGCTTTGTTGATTACTCAACCTTCCTTAAAGATGCTGCCCCTCGCTTTTTTGTAACTTTGAAATTCAAACCTTTTGAATGCTTGTTAAAATCACAAATAAGTCAAACCATCCGCTGCCACAATACGAAACGGCGGGCTCATCAGGAATGGATGTGCGTGCAAATTTAGATGACGCTGTAACTATTCCACCTTTAGGAAGAGCTTTGATTAAAACTGGGTTGTACCTAGAAATGGATCATGGTTTAGAATGTCAAGTAAGGCCTAGAAGTGGTTTCGCACTTAAAAAAGGCGTAACTGTATTAAACTCACCAGGAACCGTTGACGCGGATTACCGGGGCGAAGTAGGCGTAATTCTGATTAATTTATCAGCTGAAAACGTTGAAATTCAAGATGGTGAACGCATCGCTCAACTTGTTTTTTGTAAAGTGGAGCAAGTTTCATTACAAGAAGTTAAAGTACTCTCTGATACTGAGCGTGGTGAAGGCGGATTTGGAAGTACTGGTAATAAATAATTAAAAAACAATTAAATAGATATGAAAGTAATTGTACCAATGGCTGGACGCGGAAGCAGGTTACGACCACATACATTAACAGTTCCGAAGCCATTAGTTCCGGTTGGCGGTAAACCAATTGTTCATCGTTTGGTAGAAGACATTGCAGCGGTTTGCGCTGAAAAAATTGATGAAATTGCATTTATTGTAGGTGATTTCGGAGATGAAGTTGAAAAAGAACTTTTGGCAGTTGCTGAAAAATTAGGCGCAACTGGTTCAATACATTATCAAAAACAACCTTTGGGAACAGCACATGCAGTTTTATGTGCCGCAGAAAAATTAGATGGACCAGTAGTTGTTGCTTTTGCAGACACTTTATTTAGAGCAAATTTCAAAATCAATCAGGAAGACGAAGGAATTTTGTGGGTAAAACAAATTGAAGATCCAAGTGCATTTGGAGTAATAAAAATGAATGCGCAAGGAGAAATTATTGACTTTGTAGAAAAACCCAAAGAATTTGTTTCAGATCTCGCAATGATTGGGATTTATTATTTCAAAGATGGACAACGTTTGAGAAAAGAACTTGAATATCTAATTGACAATAACATTATTAAGGGTGGTGAGTATCAATTGCCTGATGCTTTGCGACGATTGACAGAATCTGGGTACATTTTCAAACCAGGTGAAGTTTCAGAATGGCTGGATTGCGGAAATAAAGAAGTTACTGTTCACACAAATCAGCGCGTTCTGGAATTTGACTGGGAAGCTCAAAAACAGTTGGTACACGACTCAGTAGAAATCGAAAATAGTGTGATTATTCCGCCTTGTTATATTGGGGAAAATGTAAAAATTTCAAATTCTGTAATTGGACCACATGTCTCCTTGGGACAAGGAACGGAAGTTGAAAATTGCAATATCATTAATTCAAACGTTCAGAACGATACCATTTTGAAAAATACAATAATTGCCGATTCGATGATTGGCTCAAAAGTTGTTTATAATGGGAAGCCTGTAGATTTGAGTCTGGGCGATTTTACCACTGTGAATGCGTAATATTTATTGGATTTTTATTGCAATTCTTACGCTTTTTTCGTGTCACACTACGAAAGAGGTAAAGCACGTTCATTCTTCAACATTTATAAAAAATTTCCATGAGGGGGTGCGCCTCAAACTGAACAATGAAGTAAGTGTCGCAATTGAAAAATTTCATGCTTGTTTGAAAGAAGAGGAAGATGATGATGCAAGTCATTTTGCACTAGCTCAATTGTATTTGATGAAAAACGATTTGCAAAATGCTGCGATTCATACGAAAAAAGCAAGCGAAATTGATCCAAAAAATCAATACTATCAGACTGAACTTGCATTTATGTTTCAGGAGTTGCACGAATATGAAAAAGCAGCACAAATTTTTGACAAACTATTAAAGGACAATCTACAAAATCCAGTTTACTATTACGGTTCGTTTGAGAATTGGGCAAAGGCAGCAAAGTCAGATAAAGCACTTCTCACTTTGAATAATTTAGAAAAACACATTGCTTCTTCTCCTGAAATTTCTGTAAAAAAATTTCAACTTCTTTTAAATTCAAATAAAGAAAAGGAAGGGCTTGAAATTATTCTTTCTGCAAAGAAAAAATTTCCGGATGACGCGAGTATCATTGCCAACCTCGTTGATTATTATATGCAAAGAAAACAGTATGCCGAAGGAATGAAAATGTTGCAAGAATTGGTAATAGCAGATCAAAACAACGGAATGGCACTACTGATGCTTGGAGAAATGGAAATGCAAAACAAAGATGAAATTTCTGGACTTAATCATTTGAAAGAAGCTGTTCGAAGCGAGGGAATTACAATCGACCAAAAAATGGAAGTTTTAATTTCAATTCAGAACTTCAAAAAATCAGATCCTGAGATGGAATCTCTTGTTAATTACATGGTTACACGTTACCCGAAAGAAGCAAAATCACATTCTATTCGCGGTGATTACTTCTTTAAGGAGAATAAATTGGAACTTGCACGGGAATCCTATAAAAATGCCGTTATGTGCGACCCAAATCTTTATCCCATTTGGAATCAGATTTTATTACTGGAATATCAAAACCAATGGTATGATTCCTTAAATGTTGACAGTGAAAAGTGTCTGGAGTACTTTCCGGTTCAACCTCTTCCTTATTTTTTAAGTGGTGTAGCAAAGGTTCAGAAAAAACAATTTTCACAAGCAATTGCAAGACTTCAAGAAGGATTGGATTTAATTTTGAACGATGTTGCATTGGAGGTAGAAATTTACTGTCAAATGGGAGAAGCCTATTTCGGGTTGAAAGATTTGGAAAATGGAAAATTGTATTATGAAAAGTCGATTTCAAAGCAACCAACTAGTTTGTTTTTAAAAAACAACTATGCTTATCGACTGGCGCTTCATAATATCGAATTAGATAAGGCAGAAAAATTAATTGATGAAGTTCTAGAAGTTGCGCCTGGAGATGCTCGATACATGGATACAAAAGGATGGATCTTATTTGTGGAAGGAAAATACACGCTTGCCAATGAATTTTTTGGAAAAGCATATTCAGGTCTGCCGAACGATAAAATTATTGTTGAACATTTAGGAGATGCAGCTATAAAACTAGGACAGAAAGAAAAGGCAGTTGATTATTGGCAAAAAGCCAAAGAACTTGGATCAACGAACCTCAATTTGGACAAAAAAATACTTAACAAAGTTTATTATGACCCAATATATTAAAAGAATTCTTCCATTTATTGGGCTGTTCATGCTATTCTCTTGCTCACCGAAACTTGGAACTACTTTGGAAAATTCGGCTCCTGTGGAAAAGTTGCCTAAAAAGAAAGACAAGGAACTTATTGAAACGCTAGATAGTCTTTCGAATATAAAACCAAAAACATTCTATTCAAAGTTAAGCGTTGATTATAAAGACACCACGCGTGACATTTCATTTAAAACTTCGTTAAAAATTGTAACTGACAGTGCAGTAAACGCTATTATCACATACGCGAAAATACCTGTCGTAACAACTATGATCACAAATGATACAATAACTTTGGTAAATAGGAAAGATAAATGCTACATCATACAAACGCTTTCATACATTAAAGAAAATTTTGGGATTGATTTCACCTACACAAATATTGAAGAACTTTTTCTCGGAAGACCCCTTGATTACAATGTAGAACAAAAGTATTTCGTAATAAATAATCCTTACCAATACAATATCTCTTCACACAAAAAAAGAGAAAAGAAACGCTATGAACGCAAAGCAAAGGAGGACATTATTATCAACTATTTTCTAACCAATGATGCCAAGGAACTTAAAAAAACAATCATTGAGAGTCCGAGTGATTCAACAGAAATTACCGTTGACTATATTTCAAGACAAATAGAACAAGGAATTAACATCCCAAAAAATGTATTAATTCGTATCAAGACACCAAGAAATAACATTTTTTTACAAATGGAATACGAAAAGGTAGAAGTAAATGAACCTCAAGAACTAATTATTATAATCCCTGAGAATTATGAAAAATGCGATTAATCTTCTTGCTTTTGTTCTATTTTTCAGCACGTTAAATGCTCAAACGAGCAGTGACAAATTAAAAAAGGAACAACAAAAATTGGAAAAGAAAATTTCCAATACAAAAGTTTTGTTGAATAAAGTAAAATCGAACAGTCAAGCTTCTTTAAATGAACTGAAATTAATTGACAACCAAATAAAAAGCAGAGAAGCTTTGGTTCGCGTTTTTGACAATCAAGTGAGAGTTGCTGAAATTAAAATGGTTGAAAAAAAACAAGAAGTAAAACAACTAATTGAGCGCCTTAAGAAACTAAAAAAACAATACAAGGCGATGATCTTATATGCCTACAAGCACCGAAATAATTATGGTAAAATAATGTACATCCTTTCATCTGATGATTATAATGAAGCTTCAAAGAGGAATAAATACTTGAAGAAAGTAGCTTCAATCCAGAAGAAACAAATGGCATTAATTCAACAACATCAATCCTTGATTCATAAGGAAATTAATCAAATTAAAGAGGAAAAAGAAATTAAATCGCTTGCTCTAGAAGAGAAGAAACAAGAACGAGCTCAAATTGAAAAAGATAAATCGAATAAGGAGAAAACCTATCAGAAATTTAAGCAAGAAGAACAAAAGCTATATGCCCAACTTAAAGAGGATGAACGCAAAAAAGAAGAGCTAAAACAAAAGATAAATGCTGCCATAAAAGCAGACATTGCTCGACAAGAAGCAATTGCAAGAGCTAAAGAAGCTGAAGCAAATAAAAAAAGAGAGGCTGAGGAAAAGAAAAGAAGAGAGCAAGAGCAAATTGCGAAAAATAATCCAAAAGGAGGAAACCCTAAATCAACTAGTCCGAAAACAAATGAACCGGTAAAAAATCCAGAGCCTACTAAACCCATTACCTATACAGAAACTTCTGAAGGATCTATTGTAAGTAAAAACTTTGAAGCAAATAAAGGAAGGCTTCCGGCACCTGTTTCATCCGGTTCTGTTATTGAGCATTTTGGGCGTAATGCGCATCCTACATTACCTGATGTTTACACCAATAACAACGGCGTTGATTATGCGTGTTCAAAAGGAGCTGGTGTAAGAGCAGTTTTTGAAGGGGAAGTAACAAGTGTTTTCAGTATTACCGGTGCTGGAAAAGTTGTCATTATTAAACATGGGGCATACCGAACAGTATATAGTAATTTACAAGAAACTTACGTTAGTATTGGCTCTAAAGTAAATACAAAACAAGCAATTGGAAGTTTACTTTCAGACGGAAATGTTTCAGTCTGCCATTTTGAAGTGCATCAGATAACTGGGGGAATTCCAAAGTGTTTGAATCCTTTACTTTGGGTTGGAAGATAATTCTTCATCCAATTGTATTTTCCAAGCAACTAGCATGGCGCACATTCCCCAAATTGGAACAGCAGCTTTGTCTGTGTCTAAGAAATTATTTAAAAAAGCATGAGAAAAATAAGTGGTCAAAGCTAATAACATGCCCAATACAAGGACTCTATTTTTTTTGTCCGTTTTAGAAAAACGATAATACAGAGTTATTCCAGAATAAAATATTGAAACTAAAATTCCTAAAAAGGCTAATAAACCAATGAATCCCATTTCTGACAAAGATCCTAGATACTCACTGTGGGCATTTCCCATATCACCGAAATTGGTGGAAATAATTGTTAAGTTCTCAGGTTCCTGAAATGGCGCGTATTCAAAAGCGTATGTTCCTGGTCCATAACCAAAAACGGGACGTTCTTTGAACATCGCTAAAGCACAACTCCATCTATTTATTCGTTCAAGATTAGATGCATCCGTCGTAACATTTGCTGCACTTTGAAGTCGTTCATCAAATGATTCTGTAGTATGCTCATATTTGTTCCGCGCAAGCTCCATTTCAACTTTGTCCCATTGAAAAAACAGAATCCCAAGACCAAAAATTCCAATTCCTACAAGGAATTTAAAATTTACTCGATAATAAATCAAAGTGCCTACTGCTATTGCAATTACAATACTTAACCACGCGGCCCTTGTGTATGAGAAAAACAAACCTATAAGAATAACAGTAACTATCAAAATGAGAACGGACTGAACCAATAAGGAATGTTTCTTATAGAAATATAACATAAATGCCAAGGGTAAAACTAAAGCTACAATAGCACCGTAAATAGTGTGATCTTTAAAAAAAGGATACATTACCCAATGACCTTCCTTTTCACCAAAATTGTAGGATGCATGTTGTATTAAGGTGTAAATAATTGTAATGCATACGGCCGAAATGAACAACCAGAAAAAAGCAATTTTATTTATATCCTTTTTAAAAAAATGAGTTCCAAAAATTAACACGGGAACTATAAACCATAATTTAGAAATTAAGAATTTAAATGAAACAAGCGGATGGGAACTAGTTATGGCAGTGAGAAAAACCCAAAAAACATAGAATAAAACCGCTAATACAATCGGATGTTTCCAAATTTTTGTGCTTAAGAATGGTGATTTTATTTCCATTGCTGTAAACAATAGCATCAAACCAAAAAGGAGTGGCTCACTTGGAATAAATAAACCAAAACTTCGACTGATTTCTTCTATATTAAAAGATAATGGGGTGAAAAATGCTATGGCAAGAAAAATTTTCTCAGTTTGATATAATGCAAAATAGACAAGCATCAACCCAAGAGGAAATAACGTAAGAATATATAAATCTTTCCAGATTAAAAAACCAGAAAGCGTTGCTAACAAAAGAGCAACAAAGACTAGATTAAAAGCTTGTTGCGAAATACGCACTAAGAATTCAATTTAAGTTCCTGTAAACGTTGTTTGATTAAAAGGAAGAAGACTCCAAAAATGAACCCTCCAATTACAGATACAAGAACGATAATCATTCGCTTTGGTTTTTCCTTTCTATCGGCTACAACTGCTTTTTCTACGATAAATTTATGCGTAAAATTGGCGTTAGCATCCGATTCTGCTTGTTCGTATGAAACGCGAAATTCTTCAATTTTAATAATCATTTCATTTCTTCGATGTTCCAAAGCATCAAACTGCGACCCATATCTTGTATTAACATCAATTTTTCTTTGAATTTCTGCTTTCTCAGCTGGACTTTTAGAATCAACCAAAGCTTGAAATAAGTTTGACCTAACATCCAATGAAGAAACCCCCATGTTTGATAAACTGTCCAGAATATTTAAAATGGAATCTCTTTCATTTTCAAGCTGCATCATTTTCCGCTTATTAATTTCAAAAGCTGGTTTGGTTCGCTCATTAATCATTTCATTTTTGACCGTGTCAATTAAATCAACTATGTCATTTGCCATTTCCGCGGCCAACTTAGGATCTTTATCTAAAACATCAATCTGAATAGAGCCATAACGCGTTCTTGTAAATGTAAAGTGACCATTATATTCCTCATTAAGTTTGTAATTTTTATTTGGGTCATCTTTGTCAATTTCATAGTGATTAAACAAATCGTATTTCTTAACAACTCTTTCCTTTATTCTTGCAGATTGAAGGATTTGAACTAATTGTTCCGCTTGCTCTTCTTCTCCGAAATCCATTGCCGCTGCTTTCACATTTCGTTGCTCAGAGAATGAAACATTACTTGACGCAGCTGGAAAAATAACAGCTGAGGACAAATAAAGCGGCGTGATAAATAATGAAACAACCACAGAAACCACAAACACAATACCTGTAAAGATTAATAAAGGTTTTCTGCTTTGCCAGATGAACCGAAATAAGTTGTTTCGTTCCTCGTTTAAATTCAAATTTTGATTTTCCATATCTATTGCAGCGCGAAGTTAGGATTTTTATTTATGCTAACCTATAAACTAATTTTTTTGGAATTTATTTGAATTTATCGCTTTTTAAAAACAATTCTTTCAAGTTTTGAAAATCTATAAATGACAAAGCAAACATCAATGAAGTTCCAAGTAAGAACTGAAAGAAAATCAAATAATCACTTTTAACTTGCCAGATAGACAACGCAATTAATAAACCAATAAAAAAGAGATATTTTGAAATCGTTTTGATGGAAATGGATAATTTGAACACTTTCAAACAATAAAGAAACTGAATAATTGCAGTAAAAGATTGGGTTATGAATGATGCGAAAGCTGCACCTACTGCACCATGTTCAGGAATTAACCATAAGTTTAATCCGAAATTAACAATTATTCCGCCTGCAGATGTTATATTTAGCACGCGCATACTTCCATTTGCTGTTAATAAAGTTCCGAAAATAAAATTCATGCAAATGGCTAAAAAACCAAACATGAGCCATTGAAAAGCGGGGATAGCTTCATTAACTTTGAAATAAATTAAATGCAACAAATAATAACTATTAAACACAGCCACTAGAACAATCAGTATTGCCCCAGAAATCAGCAAATTTCCAGCTGTTTTTAATAAAGGTTTCACAGCCGTGGTATCGTTTTTAAGTTGCTTTGAAAACATTGGAAATAATAATCCAGCGAAGATCATTCCAAACATGTACAAGGCATCCAAAAGCCTGAATCCTTGGGCAAAAATACCAGATTCATAAGCGCCATTTTTATGCATCCGCTCAAGCATAACGCCATCTAAACGAGTATACAACAACATTAATACAATTAACAAGGCGTATGGCATACTTCTTTTTAAAAAAGAAAAACTAAATGAAATATCCCATTTAAATAATGGTTTTTCAATGTGTTTGTACAGTATTATCATTGCAACACAAAATGTTGTAAAGTAACAAATGAATTGAATCCAAATAAAAATTTCAATGGACATCGTCCACTTTGAGAAAGGCGAAAAAAGTACAAAACCTCCTAGCAGTATTAAAAGAAAACGGTCTAAAACTGAAATAAATGCATCCGTTTTAAAAAAATGAAACCCCGCAAAATGACTTCTGCAATAGGCTGTTGAAATAATAAAAAATTGGTTTATTCCAAGAATACAAAGCAAATAAATTGCCTTTGTAGAGTAATTTAATAATGTTGCTAAGGCAAGCGTGGAAAAAAAATAAATAAAGAATAACAAAAATCTGAAGGAAAAAATTCTTCCAAAATAACGTTTAGCAATTTCAGGTCTCTGTGCAATTCGTTTTGTCGTAAAGTTGTTTATCCCTAAATCCAATAGAATGTTTAGAATAACTGACAAGTTTAGAAGTGAAAAATACAAACCATATTCGGAGGGACCAACACGATTTTGAACAGTCGCATCAATTCCAAATAGAGCTAATGGTTTAATTAGCAGATTTAAAAAAACCATTATTAATAAACTCGACAAAAAGGTTTTCTGCATTCAGTGCTTATTCCTTCACCAATAACTTGAATCCAACTCCATGAATATTCATGATTTCAATGTTTGAATCTTCCTTCAATAATTTTCTCAATTTAGCAATATAAACGTCCATGCTTCGCCCATTGAAATAATTATCATCTCCCCAAACAGCTCGAAGAGTAGCTTGTCTGTCTAGAATTTCATTTTTATTTTTTATTAGCAAATTAAGCAATTGGTTTTCTTTCGTAGTCAGTTTTTTGTCCCCTTCAGCCAGTTTCAGGATACTTAACTCAGGCTCATATGGGATTTTCCCTACAAATAATTGCTCTTTGACATTTTTAACATCCGGTGCTACCCGTTTCATGATGGCGTTAATTCTTGCAATTAATTCTTCCATCGTAAAAGGCTTTGTTAAATAATCATCCGCACCCACTTCAAATCCTTGAAGTTTATCTTCTTTCAGAGACTTTGCAGTTAAAAACAAAATGGGGATTTTCTTATCAATTTCCCTGATTTCCTTTGCCAATGTATATCCGTCCATTTCTGGCATCATTACATCCAGAATAAGGAAGTCAAACTTTGTTTTGTTGCCTGTGTATTTTTCATAAGCTACTTTACCATTACGAGCAAGTGTAACTGAAAAACCCTTTCCTTGTAAATAAGCAAACAACAATTGACCTAAATTATCATCGTCTTCAGCAAGTAGAATATTTAATTTCTTTTCCATTTTGATTTAGTATTAAATGTAACTATAAAAGTTGAGCCTTCTCCTATTTGACTTTGCACCTCAATATTCCAGCCATATTCTTCACAAATAGATTTCACATAACTTAACCCAAGTCCAAATCCCTTAACATTATGTACATTACCTGTTGGAATTCTATACAATTTGTCAAATATTTTTGGTAAATACTCTTTTTTAATGCCAATTCCTTTATCACTAACGCTTAAATTAAAGTTTTTAGTATCGTGCACTAATAAAATATTAATTTCTGGTGTCTCTTTACTATACTTTATTGCATTATCAATTAAATTGGCAATTAGGTTTATTACATGCATTTTATCCGCGGTCAATTCAAATGAATCTCCCTGATAAATAAAATTGATTGACCCATTCATCGACTGAATTCTAAATTGAGCATTCAAAATTAAGTTCTCAACAATTTCTTTTATATTAAGTTTTTCAGGATTTGCTTTTATCTCTCCTTTATCAATAACAGCGCTATGCAATATACTTTCAACCAAGAGTTCAAGTCGTTTATTTTCCTGCTGAATCATTTTTACAAAAGGAGCGACTGTACTTTGCTCACTTGAAGGTAACATATCTTTATCCCCCAATGCCTCACAAGCCAATGAAATTGTTGAAATAGGCGTTTTAAATTCATGTGTCATATTTGAAATGAAGTCTCTTTTAATTTCAGACAATTTTTTTTGTTCCAATATCGTTCTAAACATAAACACGAGTGCAATGATAATCATTACCACCAAGAGAATTGTTACAATAAAAGAAGCTTTCATTTCTTTTATTATGTATGCATTTTTTTTAGGGAAGTATAAAAAGAGGTATAAATTTTCATCTAATGAATTACTCGGAAATAAATTAATTTTAGCGCAATTCTTTAAGTTCAATTCTTTACTGTAGGAGTCAGGTTTAACTTTAAAATCAATTATGGAACCAAATTCATTTGCTACAGCGAAATGATATTCTTTAGGTAAATCTTCATTTGACAATTCCATGTGAATTACCGAATCTAAAAAAATGGCGTCTACTCTTGTTTGAGGAGTTTCGTAGATATTATCTTTAAATGCTTGAATCATCATTTCATTGATGAATTTTGCCTTTTTAAAGATTTGTTGCAATACTTTTTGATTTAATTGAACTGAAAGGCGAGCAGAATCAGAGGTTGGTATATTTACCCCTTGTTTTTGAAACAAATCTCTAATTTCTCGAACATCTCTTGCTAATACTTTTTGTTCGGCAGTAACTCCGGAAATTGAGTCAAATGCTTTACCTCGAATTACAAGGTAATTTTCCATTTCTCCATTGACAAAAACACTTGTATCTTGAATAGAAATTGATTCTTGAGCTGAAATTAGATTTTTAAACTCTTGTTTTAATACATCTTTGTAATGACCACTGAAATCATGATTTACAATTTGCATATATCTTCTAAAGTCCTCTGCTTTTTCATGACGAAAAGCTATTTTATCGAGGCAAGTATGAACGCTATGTTTAAATTGAATCGTTTTGCGATCATATAATTGAATCATTTGAAATGCTTGTATCAATAATAGACAAAGCACTGAAATAGCCAATAAAATAGTTGCAACACTTAATCTTAGTTTTTTCATAGTGAACGTTCACGAAACTAAGTATTTTTAAGACTTTTATTAAAATTGGTTAACCTTTTTTAACAGTGAATTATTTTATGAGAGAGACATGGCCAACAACTGTTTTTCGTTCGTCCAATTTGGGGTTCTTGTAGGTGATTTTATAAGTATAAGTTCCTTGTTGTACATCCCTTCCATCCATACCATACGATCCATCCCAACCTCTATTTGCATCATGTGTTTCAAAAATTAACTCTCCCCATCGGTTGTAAATCAACATAACAAAATTGAAAGGATCAAATCCACTTGTAAATATCGGCTTGAATGTTTGATTAAAACCATCACCATCTGGTGTAAATGTATTTGGAATATAAAATAACTCGCCTTCTGTGTAACTAATAAACACTTGAGTTTCATCAGTACATCCTAGACTTGATGAAACTGTTAATGTTACTAAATAGCCCATAGTCGTATTATGGAAAATGTGATTTGGATTTTCGTTATATGATGTAAATCCATCACTGAAATTCCAAGAATAACCAATTGCACCAACTGAATTATTAACAAATGAAATAGATTGAGTCTCCTCTGTAAATGTATTTGGACTAATGGCAAAAGACGCTGTTGGAATTTCCTCTACGCAAATATAATCCTGCAATGTTGCTGTTCCAATACATCCATTTTCAGTAATTGATAATGTGATGTCGTAACAACCTGTTTGAGAATAGGTGAAACTAGCATTTGGACCATACTCTATTATTCCATTTCCGAGATTCCAAATTTCTGTGCTTCCACTTGTTCCTGAGGTATTGGTAAAATTCACATTCAAAGGGGCACACCCACTTAGATTATCTGCAGTAAAGCTTACAACTGGTGTTGGTGCAATTACAATCATTGCTTGTGCAGGTGTACTTGAACAACCATTCAATGTATATATTACATTATAGTTGGTTGTTACACTCGGATTGTCTGTAAACAATGAGCCAGACTGCCCTCCTGGTGCCCATGTAAATGTTCCTCCTGATGGAGTTGCAACTGCTGCTAGTTGCCCGGTTTGTCCATTACATATGGTGTCATTAATAACAGTAACAGTTGGTATAGCATTAACAATGATAGTTCCAGTTCCAGCATTACTAGTACAACCGTTTAATGTATAAGTTACAGAATATGATGTTGTGCTTGTTGGTGATGCTGAAATTGAAGGGGTAGTTTCCCCACCAGATACCCACAAATATGTTCCTCCCAATGGTGTTCCTGTAGCGGTTAAACTTCCTGCTTCACCAATACAAATGGTATCTGTGGTTACACTTACAGTCGGTATCGGATTTACAGTCACGCTTCCTGTGGCTGTTGCTGAGCAGTTATTTAATGTATAAGTTACACTATAAGAAGAAGTAGTTGTTGGGCTAACACTAATAATTGACGTTGTTTGTCCTCCGGGTGACCATAGATATGTCCCTCCTGAAGGATTTACATTAGCAGTTAAACTTACTGACTGACCTGAACAAATTGTCTGGTTTGCTATAGTTACAGTTGGTTGAGGATTTACGGTTACCGTACTTGTTGCCGAAGAAGGACAGTTGTTTAATGTATAAGTAACATTATAAGTGGTTGTTGATGCAGGACTAACAGTAATGTTTGCCGATGACTGCCCTCCAGGAGTCCACAGGTATGCTCCTCCAGTTGGACTCGCTGTCGCTGTTATCGAACCCGACTGTCCTGCACATATTGTAGGGTTATTCACTGTTACTATAGGTGTCGGATTAACAGATACGGTTCCTATCACTGAATTTGTTGAAACCCCGTTTAAGGTATAAACAACGGAATAAAATGAATTTGACGAAGGCGTAACTGTTATTGATTGAGTAGTTTGTCCGCCGGGAGACCATATATAGGTTCCTCCAGTGGTGCTAGGAGTTGCTGTTAATGTTGCTGATTGACCAGCACAAATAGTTGAAGAATTTACAGTTACCGAAAGTTGATTAACAGTAATTGTGGTAGTGGAAGTAGCGATACATCCATTTATTGTATAGTTTACTGTGTAGGTAGTTGTAGTTGTTGGGTTGGCTAGTACAACAGCTCCGGTTGAAACGTTTAGAGAAGCCGCTGGTGACCAAGAATATGTTCCCCCAGTTGGATTTCCAGTGGCAGTTAATTGTGTTTGTTGACCATTGGTAATTGAACTTAAGGTTGAAATAATTGATACTGTCGGCTGAATAGGAGTAACATTAATTGTATGTTGAGCCGAAATAGGATTTCCACAAGTATCTATACCTGAATAATTAATTACTATTGTTCCTCCCGCACAAGCATCATAATTTTGTGTAAGAACCGCTGATAAAGTACCTGATATTAGGCAATTTCCTGTCATTCCATTCGAATATAAAGCATCAGGTGCGGAAGTATATAATATTGCATTATTGTAACTTAAAGTTGTAGGTAAACCGCTAGGCAATGTAACCGTTGGGGTTTGTGTAGGCTGAACTGTTATCGTCTGTGCGTTGGTAGTTGAATTTCCACAAGCATCAGTTGCCGTCCAAGAGCGTATAATGGTATAACCACAAATTGAGGGTGTTCCAGTTTCTCCATTATAAACAATTGTAGCTGAACTACAATTGTCTGACCCTGAAATCGAAGGCACCAAAGGAACAGCATCACATCCTACACTTACATTTACTGGGAAATTTGTGAATGTAGGAGCTATCGCATCACCTACAGTGATGGTTTGTGTTAAAGTAGTTTGGTTGTTGCACGCATCCTTTATCGTGTACGTTCTTGTGATTGTGATTAGACAAGTACCGCTTGTTGCATCACTGCTCGTTACTACCAAGTTCGCATCCAATGTACAGTTGTCTGATATCGCTACGCCTAAAGCTTCCAAGCCTGCTACTGTTGTTTCTGCTGCTGGGGCACCTGTTGTGCTACAACCTGTGATGTTACTTGCTGTTAATGTACCTGTT
>CANGLG010000004.1 GCA_947454395.1 Flavobacteriales bacterium | reverse complement strand
TATCCTAACCCTGCAAATGATAAAGTAACTGTTTCTATTGATGCAGAAGGATTGGCTAAACTAACAGTTTCTGATATCTCAGGGAAAATTACATTCTTAAATGATTTGAACCTTGTAAATGGAAAAGCAGATGTTAATATCTCTACTTTAGATGCTGGAATCTATGTGTTTAACATAGTTCTTGAGGATGGTAAAACTTCTCAATTCAATGTAGTTAAAAAATAATTCTTTTTAAGATTAGAGAAAAGGGTCAACTTTAGTTGACCCTTTTTTTTGTCTTGTTAATCCAACGGCTTTTTCTATTCCTCTAAAATTCATTAACCTTTTATTATCTTTACATTCTAATGAAAAAAGCAACATATACGGTCACAGCAGCCTTACCTTATGCCAACGGACCACTTCATCTTGGACATGTAGCAGGAGTTTATTTGCCAGCTGATATTTTTGTTCGCTTTTTAAGAATGAATGCACACGATGTAGCCTTCATTTGTGGTAGTGATGAACACGGTGCTGCAATTACATTGAGAGCGAAAAAGGAAGGAGTTTCTCCGCAAGAAATCGTGGACAAATACAATCACTTAATTAAAAACGCCTTCGAGCAGTTCAATATTTCTTTTGATATTTTCCACCGAACATCTGACCAATTACATCATGAAACCTCCGCTGATTTTTTCAAAAAATTACATGATCAAGGAAAATTTACTAAGCAAACTTCGGATCAATATTATGATGAAGAATTTCAGCAGTTTTTAGCGGATCGATACATAGCGGGGGAATGTCCCAAATGTGCCAATCCGAATGCTTATGGCGATCAATGTGAAAAGTGTGGAAGTGACTTGAGTCCAACGGACTTGAAAAATCCAAAATCAACCTTAAGTGGAAAATCGCCCGTTTTGAAATCAACTTCACATTGGTATTTACCTATGGATCAACATGAAGTTTGGTTAAAAGAATGGATACAAAATGGAGTGCTTGATGGCGTTCAGCAACATGACCCAAAAACTTGGCGAAATCAAGTAATCGGTCAGTGTATGTCATGGATTAATGGTGGATTAAAGCCAAGAGCCATGACGCGCGATTTGGATTGGGGAGTCAAAGTACCATTGCCAAATGCAGAAGGAAAAGTTTTGTATGTTTGGTTGGATGCTCCAATCGGGTATATTTCTGCAACAAAACAGTGGGCGTTAGACAATGGAAAAGATTGGAAAGATTACTGGTGTAAAGACCAAGCTGGAGATCGAAAATTAGTTCATTTTATTGGGAAGGATAATATTGTATTCCATGCGATAATTTTCCCGATTCTACTGAAAGATCATGGTGATTTTATTCTTCCGGATAATGTTCCAGCGTATGAGTTTTTAAATTTGGAAGGAGATAAATTTTCAACTTCACGAAATTGGGCGGTTTGGCTGCATGAATACCTTGCATCCTACCCTGAAAAAGTAGATGAATTAAAGTATGTTTTATCTGCAATTGCCCCTGAAAGTAAAGATTCAGAATTTACATGGAAAGAATACCAAACCCGTGTTAACAGTGAATTAGCAGACATATATGGAAATTTTGTTAATCGAACATTGGTTCTTACACAAAAATATTATGAAGGGATTGTTCCAAAACCTTTGAATTTTGAGGAAGTTGATTTACAGGTATTGGAGGAATTAAAAGAAATTCCAAACCGCATTTCAAAACTGATTTATGCTTATAAATTAAGAGATGCACAAGCGGAAATGATGCAAATTGCAAGAATAGGAAACAAATACTTAGCTGACCAAGAGCCTTGGAAATTAATTAAAACAAATCCGGAACGTGTTCAAACCATCATGTATATCGCACTTCAGATTACAGCAAAATTGACCTTGGCTTCATCACCTTTTTTACCGGATACTTCGATTAAACTTCAGAATATTTTGAACAAAAAATTGGGTGATTGGAGTGACTTTTTAAATGATGAATTGTTATCTCCTGGTCATTTAATAGGTGAACCAATGATTCTATTTCCAAAAATTGAAGACTCTTTGGTTAATTCTGAATTAGAAAGATTAAAGAATAATGATGATGTTAAATCTAATTTCCCCCAATGAAAGAAGCAGTAAATTTTGACGAGTTCACTAAACTAGATATGCGTTTGGGAACAATTATGCATGCTGAAAAAGTTGAAAAAGCCGATAAACTTTTGAAATTAAGTGTAAAAACAGGAATTGATGAGCGTACAATTGTTTCGGGAATAGCAGAACATTATAAGCCGGAGGAAATTATCGGAAAAACAGTGCTAGTACTTTTAAATTTACTACCACGAAAAATTAGAGGAATTGAATCTCAAGGAATGATCTTAATGGCTGAAAATGAGTCAGGTGAACTGAGTTTCTTGTCTCCCGAGAAAGCATTTGAAGCGGGACCGATGGTTCGATAATTTAAAGATTTGTTAAATGACTTGCAAGAACGGGTTATTTGATATATATTTGTATTATAGTTCTCAGCGGAGAAGGTCAAAATTAAAAATTAAATAAAGATATATTGCGGGGTGGAGCAGTTGGCAGCTCGTCGGGCTCATAACCCGAAGGTCGCACGTTCGAGTCGTGTCCCCGCTACTAGAGAAGACTCATCAGTTAAATTAATTGGTGAGTCTTTTTTTTGTCCCATAGAATTACTTGATGTTCCATCATCGCTACTTCTAAAATCGGATTAAAATCAAGAAAAAACATTATCACAAAAAAGTTGTTGTAATAGGTTAATAAATGTAAAGATGAAATTTGTATACCTATCTCACATCCTAAATGTACTTGTTGCTGGAATGATGGGTACGCTCCTATTTTTTAACTCGAATAGTGAGATTATAGAAGTTTTTGGACCTCCAACTCCAGCTCGACAAATTCTTTCTTGCGTGTATTTATCCATCGCCAGTTTGAGTAGCGTAGCATTGATTTCTAAGAACAAAACCATTAATATAGCTGTTGTTTTATTCCCAATGCAAATCGTCTATAAAATCTTATCACTTATTGCTGTTTCAGATATATTAAATCCTGTTCCATGGTCGAACTTAGCAATAAGCATTTTACACGCTTATTCACTTTATTTGATTTATAAAAATCATCTTCAAGATAAATCGATCAATTAAAATTTCTAAAGCGTCATTAGGATCCAAGTTGACTGACTTTTTTCGTTTTACGATTCCCCAAAACCACGTTTGGTATTTAAATCACGTGATAATTAAGATTGATTTTTAACTTCGATTAGTCCATTTTGATGGATTAATTTCTTAATAATTGATTGGGAGCAGTATAAGTTGTAATTTTGACACATATTGAGTTATGGCATTTAGATACAAGTTAGCGGTCAGCTCAAAACCCAAATCAATAAAAAAGCATAATGAATATAACTATCATAGGAGCCTCGGCTGGATTAGGATTAGAAACAGTAAAAAGAGGATTACATAGAAATCATTCGATTACAACCCTTTCTCGATCTGAAATTAAACTAGAAGAGAAAAAATCGTTAAACATGATAATTGGTGATGCAACTAATAAAGCTGATCTCCTAAATTCAATCCAAAACGCAGAGGCTTTAATAATAACATTGGGGACAAGTAAGAATATGAAAACTACGACCCTTTTTTCTGATTTTGCAAAATTAATCGTGGAAATACATAAAGAAAACAAAATAGATATCCCAGTTATTTTTGTTACCGGATTTGGCGCTGGAGAGAGCAAAAATTATGTTTCTTGGCTTGTAAAGATGTTTTTAAAATACCTTTTAAAAGACGTTTATGCTGACAAAACCAAAATGGAAGAAATCATCACTAATTCAGATCTGAATTGGACAGTTGTGAGGCCAGGAAGGCTATTAGACAAGGGATTGACAGAAAAATACCGTATTGAAAACAAACTATATAAAGGAATAAATATTGGTGGAATTAATCGAGCTGACGTAGCAGACTTTTTAATAAAACAAGCAGAAAAACAAACTGAATTAAAAAAGTACATTGGTATCTCTGAAAAATAGGATAAAATATAAGCGTAACAGATAACAGTACCTTCAAGAAATTTTCTGTTCAGTCCTTTGTATGACGGTTTTGAGCGCCAACATTCTTTCATTAATGAACTGAAAGATGGTGGTTTCTCAGAAAAAGTAATTAATTTTTAATACAACGAATTGAGTATCCCCAAGATTTGTCACAATCAATTACTGTAATTTTATCATTTTTTATATTCAGTAGCCACATAGAACGAATTATTAGTTGAAAACTGTGTGGATGTCCAAAATTCCGAATATTTATTAGGTTTAGTAAACCCACCGTTACCAGTACAAGAAGTACCTGATCGCATATTGAATTGACTTTCATTTGTTCCATTTCCTTCTTTTAACCATCCCGTAGAAGCTTTTAGTTTTTTACCAGCAACATCCTTCCCCCCTAAAAAAGTTATCAACACCTCCCAATCATTTGAACTAGGTATGCGCCATCCTTCAGGAGAAATTCCTCTTGAATCATTTACAGCATACCAATTATATAGTTACCATACTTTTCTCCATCCTTTTTGTTAAAATTATAATGCACCATGCTGGCTGATGATTTTCTGAGGCTAAAAACCATTGTTGACTATTTTTAGATTCTTTTATTGAGTCTCCATTGACAAAAGTAAATACATCTAGATTTTCAGTCATCCATATTTGACTTCCTATTTTTATTGAATTGGATTGCTGTGCAATTCAATAATATGCAAATAGGAGGCATACAAGCGCTATATTTAATCTCATGTTGTAAATATTTGAAAATAAAAATATAAAGAATTGTTTAAATCTACAAACCAAGATTTACACAACAAGTTAAGAACTGTCCTGTTGCAATCAATTGAATAGATAAGCTCTCAATGAATGCTACTCTGGATTTTTTCTAACAAGGGAACTTAGACATCTATATTAATTATTTCAACTATCACTTATGGTAAAGTCAGACCAAATGAATGTCTTTTTTAGTAATTTAGAACATGAAAAAAATAATTTCAATCGCTTTTTTAGCTTTATTATCGCGTTCATTTGCTCAAAAGGAGCATGCATTTATTATTTACAATTCAAAGGGAAAACAAACAACTTTCAAAGCGCTCGTAAAGGATGCAGAAAATCATAAGGTGGTTTTTTTTGGTGAATACCACGATAACCCTATTTCACATTGGCTTGAGTATGAATTGACAACGAAACTATATGAAAGACATAATAAAAATTTAGTGTTAGGATTTGAAATGTTTGAACAAGATCAGCAAGAATTGTTAAATCGTTACACAAAAAATAAATTGACAGAAAAACAATTCGGAGATTCCTGTCGGCTATGGCCCAATTATGAAACCGATTACAAACCGTTAATTGATTATGCTAAAGAAAAAGAACTCAATTGCATTGCATCGAACGTTCAACGAAAATACGCTTCCTTGTTATACAAAAAAGGAAGAAGGTCTTTGGATACTTTGTCAAATGCAATAAAAACGCAAATGGCAGATCTGAATTTCATTGTGGACACAAGTCTTTCTCAATATCAAGAGATTAAACAAATGGGCGGTCATGCCATGGGGCTAAATATGGTGGAATCGCAAGCATTTAAAGATGCAACCATGGCCAAGTTTATTCTAGTAAATCTCAATTCTAACACAAGAGTTATTCATTTTAATGGGGCTTTTCACAGTGATTTTCATCAGGGAATCGTTTGGTATTTAGAAAACGACAAACAAAATGCAATCCCTTCAAAACAAATTATGACCATTTCTACTGTATCTCAAAAGGACATTCGAAAATTAGAAAAAGAGCATCTGAAAAGAGCAGACTTTATTATTTGCGTACCTGAAACAATGACTAAAACTCACTGATTTTCATTTTTTAATACACTTTTTTCTACAAGTGATTCAATAGTTCCAATCGCAGTTATTGTCTCGATTGTGGATCCAATTTTAGGAAAATTTGTTTCACTAATTGTTCGCCCTTTGTGAGTCGTCATGCTGAACCCACGCTTTAATACTTGCATTGGATCTAACATTTTTACCGTGTTTTCGAGATACTGAATATTCTTGTAAGTACGCTCCGTTTTGCGTTCTATTTGTTGCTTTAACTGAAACAGTTGTTCATTGAGTAACGATTCTTGTTTGTTAAGGTTGTTTTTTGCGACATATCCAAATGAAACCTGAATTTGATTCAAATGAATCTGTTTTTTCTCAACGTTTTGAAGTGTTGCTCTTCGGATTCGATTGGTTTTATTTTCCAATTGAATGTTTGCATGCTCCAAGAAAGAATTAGCGACCGATTTAAAAAGCCGTATAATAGACTCAAATTCATTTGAAGCAATTTGTAGATTGTTCTTTGAAATACTAAAAAGCTGAGTTTGTAAATCTTTTATTTGTTGGTCAAATTCTCTATAGGTTTGAATCAGAAATTCGGCCAGTTTTGTTGGCGTAATTGCATTTCTGAAGCTAATCATTTCTGCCACGGTTAAATTCGTAGAATGTCCTATTCCCGTTAAAACAGGCAAGGGGAATTCAGCAATTGCTTTACAAAGCTCGAAATGATTATAGCAGGTCATACTTACTTCAGCGCCACCACCTCGCACAATTACGACAATGTCAAAATGATGTTTTACACGCTCAATTTTATGAAGTGTTTGAATAATTGAATCTACAGCGGCATCACCTTGCAAATAGGCCGGAAAAAGGTGGGTGAAAAATTTGTAGCCTTGTTCGTTGGTTTCTAGAACTTCCATGAAGTCGGAAAGACCTTTGCTTGAGTCAGCGGAAATAACCGCAATTCGTTTTGGAATCAACGGAAAATCACACAATTGATTTTGGTTCAAAATCCCTAAATCCGACAATTTTTTGAGGGTTTCATCGCGTTGTTTATGCAATTCACCAAGCGAAAAAGAAGGATCAATATCCAAAATCTGAAGACTCAATCCATAGGTTTCGCTGAAATTAATTTTCACCAAAAGCAACAGTGACATGCCGTCATTAATTGGTTCTTTTACAACAGAAATAAAACGCTGATTTATACGTTCTAATTGTTGTTTCCAAATGGTTCCGCTCAACTGGGTAATGATTTTATCTCCTTCCTTTTGCACCAATTCGGGAAACGCATGTCCCCTTGGAAAACGATTGAGCTTGTGCATTTCTGATTTCACCCAATAGGTCTGTGAATACCTTTTTTCAATCGTTTTCCGAATAGAACTCGCTACTTGTTGTAAAGTGAAAATTTGTTTTTCACTCATTTAAGATATTGCTCCCTGTTCAATCTCTGCATCCAAATAATCTTGCACAATATCAATCGCATTATCAATTACATCGCTTAATGCGGTAATAAACGTTCCTTCCTCAGCAATCGAAATAGCGTGCTTGATAGCCTCTGTCTCGAGTGTAACAACTTCATAGGTTACATTCGTATTCGACTCGTTGATTCCTTCCAAAATCAAATCAATAATCTCCTGTTCGGTTCTGCCTCTGAGGTGTTTTTCTTGTCTTATTACAATATGATCAAACATTCGGGCTGCAATACGAGCACATTCTTTGATGTCTTCGTCTCTGCGATCTCCAACCCCGGAAATGATTCCAATCTTTCTAGTTGCCTCAACGGATTTCAAGAAATCTTCAATTCCACGGTATCCATTCGGGTTATGCGCAAAGTCGATCATCACCTTGAATTTCGAAAATTCAAAAATGTTCATTCTTCCAGGTGTCTGTGCTGCTCCCGGAAGGAAAGTCGCCAATGAAAGTTTGATGTCTTCCGTTTTAAATCCATACAAGTAAGAAGCAAGAGTTGCCGCTAGAACATTGTATATCATGAACTTTGCTTTTCCGTTCATCGTAAGCGGAATATGCGTAGCGCGCTCAACTCTAAACTTCCAGTCACCTTTCTTGATGGTGATGAATCCGTTTTCATAGATTGCAGCAATTCCTCCGTTTTTACAATGCTCTACAATCGCAGGACAATTTTCATCCATACTAAATAACGCTACATTACAACGGAGATTTTCTGCTATTTCCAAGCAATTTTCATCTTCACCATTCAAAACTGCCCATCCATCCTTTTTAATACTTTCAACCACTACAGATTTCACGCGAGAAAGATCTTTTAGGTCATGAATGTCGCTAATACCAAGGTGATCCTCTTGAATATTGGTAATTACACCAATATCACAACGACTGAAACCTAGACCGGAACGCAAAATTCCACCTCGAGCTGTTTCTAAAACCGCAAATTCCACATTTGGATCTTTCAAAATGTATTCAGCACTCATTGGACCGGTAGTGTCACCTTTTTCCATCATGTGATTTTGAATATAGATTCCATCTGAAGTTGTGAATCCAACTCGGTAACCGTTATTTTTAACGATATGTGAAATTAAACGGGTTGTTGTTGTTTTTCCATTTGTTCCTGTAACAGCAATAATCGGAATGCGTGATTGTTTCCCTGGAGGATAAAGCATGTCAATCACTGGAGCAGCAACGTTACGCGGTAAACCTTCTGAAGGAGCCAAGTGCATTCTGAATCCAGGTGCAGCATTTACTTCCAAAATTACGCCTCCATTTTCTTTCAACGATTCTGTAAGATTTGCAGCCATGATGTCAATTCCACAAATGTCCAATCCAATTACGCGTGAAATTCGCTCAGCCATGAACACATTCTCTGGGTGCATTAAGTCGGTAACATCGATTGAAGTTCCACCAGTACTGAGGTTTGCTGTCGACTTTAGATAAACAATTTCTCCATGAGATGGAACAGTTTCAAGCGTATAATTTATCTTTTCCAACAGTTCCATTGTATCGCGATCAACTGTAATTTCAGTCAATACGTTTTCGTGACCGTAACCGCGTCTCGGATCCTTATTTGTTTCGTCTATTAGCGTTTGAATCGAATCTTTATTATTTCCAACAACATGGGCAGGAACACGCTGAGCTGCTGCAATTACCTTATTGTCAATAACCAAAACTCGGAAGTCGAAGCCGGTGATAAATTTTTCAACGATAACTCTTCGAGAATATTTTTTTGCATATTCAAGACCTGCAACCGCATCTTCCCAATTGGTTACGTTAATAGACGCACCTTTTCCATGATTTCCATCCAACGGTTTAATAACAATTGGATAACCAATCGATTTTATTGTGTTTTCAAGATCTTCTTCGTCTACACAAATAGAGCCTTTCGCCACGGGAATTGAGGCGGCATCTAGCATTTTTTTAGTTTGCTCCTTGTTACATGCGATGTCTACGGCAATGTTACTCGTTTTACAAGTTATCGTTGCTTGAAAACGCATTTGATTAACACCGTAGCCTAATTGAATTAGGGAATTGGTTCCAAGTCGAATCCAAGGAATGTCTCTTGCAACTGCGTCGTCAACGATACTTCCGGTACTTGGTCCAAGGCGAACATCCTCACGAATTTCTTTCATTTTTTGAATGTCGTGTTGCATGTCATAGTCTTGCCCAGAAATTAAAGCTTCTGCAATTCTTACTGCGGCTTCTGCGGCATATAGACCAACTTTTTCTTCAATGTAGTTGAAAACCACATTGTAAACACCAGGTGTTTTAGTTTCTCTTGTACGACCAAAACCAACATCCATTCCAGCAAGTGTTTGGATTTCAAGTGCAATGTGCTCGATTACATGCCCCATCCAAGTTCCACGCTCTACTCGTTGAAAAAAACCACCGCGGCAGCCTTCTGAGCATCTGTGTTCAATAAGTGAAGGAAGAAGTTTTTCTATTCGTTCACGAAATCCTTGAATTTTATTTGTAGGTTTTTCTTCTAGATCTTCGAGGTCAAGTCGCATTTGAATTAATTTTTTTCTTGTAATGCTCCAGATATTTGGACCACGAAGCGCTTGAATTTTTAGTACTTTCATAGATAATTATTGTATGGTTTAATTTTGGGAAACTAAATATATAAAAAAGAAATTAAATTTTACAACTTTAGTAGTTGCGAACGGTTTAATTACGAGTTGCGAACTAATTGTTCTTAATTAGTCATTCTAAGCTCACAATTCTAAATTCTTATTTACTTCAGCGGAATACCTCTTGAACTTACTGGTCCTGAAATGGCGCTTTTTTCAAGACTAAAACTAAATGTACTTCCCTTTCCGAATGTACTTCTAACATTAATTGCCTGGCCGTGAGATTCTAAAATATGTTTCACAATTGACAATCCAAGTCCAGACCCTCCTTCATTTCGATTTCTACTTTTTTCAACTCGGTAAAACCGTTCAAAAAGACGAGGAATATGTTTAGATTCAATACCTGGACCATTGTCCGTTATTTCGATCGTAACCAAATTTTCAAACACAAGAATACTTACTTCTGACTTGCCCGCTTCATTTCCATACGCTATCGAATTGTTTATCAGATTAGTGAGAACCTGACCGATTTTTGGACGGTCTGCATTTACATATATCGGGTTGTAATCCTTTTTAAGACGAAGTTTAATTTGTTTATTGTTGGCAGAAAATTCAAGTGCATCAAACGTTTCTCTAATTAAATCGACAATATCAAAAGAACGCATTTCAAGTTTAAACTCATCAACTTCAAGTTTTGTTATTTGGTCCAAATCTTCCAAAATGTTTACCATTCTGTCAGTTGCCTTGTTCGCTCGCTCTAAAAATGCACGATTGACATTTTCATCTTCTAGACCGCCTTCTAGAAGTGTAAGAATATATCCTTGAATAGAAAAAACTGGTGTTTTTAATTCGTGTGCTAAATTTCCTAAGAATTCACGTCTGAATTGTTCTTGCTCTTTGAGTTTTTCTATTTCCGTATTTCTGTCTTCTTTCCAGATTTTTACATCGCTTTCTGCACTTTCTATCATGGCGTCAATTGATTTATTCTGTTGAGTTTGATTTTCCTGATTCGTTTGAATCGAACGGTAGATTAAATAAAGTCTATTATAGATAAAGTTTTTTAGTAAAAAATAAAAGATTGCATAAGCAGATGCACCTGAAATTAAAGGAATTGCAATTAGTAAATAAGGCTTTAAGGGTACAAAAAATTGACTGACAATAATTGCAAAGAGCAAACTAATGACTGAAAATGCCAGACTTCCGTAAAGAATTAAAATGCTAGGTCTGCTGTTTCTCACTTTTCGTTGAAGGTATATCCGACTCCTTTTATAGTACGAATATAATCATCTCCTAGTTTTTCACGCAATTTTCTAATGTGAACATCTATTGTTCTCTCACCAACTATGGTTTCATTTCCCCAGACGATTGCTAAAATTTGTTCACGGTTAAAAACTTTTCCAGGGCGACTTGCTAGCAATTCAAGTAACTCAAATTCTTTTTTAGGCAACAGTAATTGAGTATTTTCAATCTTTACTGTGTATGTTTCCCTGTCAATTTTTATTAATTTCTCACCACTTGAGGTTTGAATAACGGTTGACTTTTCCAATCTTCTCAAAAGTGATTCTATTTTACTGAGTAACAAACGGGGTCTAATTGGCTTTGTGATGTAGTCATCTGCACCTGCTTCAAAACCCGCAATTTGTGCATAATCTTCCGCTCTCGATGTTAAGAAAGCAATAATTGGTTGAGTTAAATTCAAATCTTTTCTAATAATTTGACATGTTTCGATACCATCCATTTTTGGCATCATTACATCCAGAAGGATCAAAGAAGGATTTATTTGTTGCGTTAATCGGACCGCTTCTTCACCATTAGAAGCCGTAAAAACTTTATACCCTTCTTTTCTAATGTTGTACGACAAAAACTCTAGGATATCCGGTTCATCATCGACTAGAAGTATGGTATGTCCTTTTAAGTTTTGCATGTTAGATTTATTAAAAAGGCTGTCAGACATTATGCCTGACAGCCTCTTATTGTTTTAATAATTATTTGTTTACAATAACTTTTTTGGAAACTGTTTTATCATTTGAATTCAATCGAATGAAATAAATTCCATTTGATATATTATTCAAATTAATTACTGTTGAATTATTTCCTTGGTTATTGAATGATTCACTTGAAAGAATTCTTCCCAATTCATCAAGCATTTCTACTTGAATTAATTCATTGTTGCTCGCGTTAAAAGCTACTTTAATGTACTCGCTTGCAGGAACCGGGAAAATGTTTAATTCAGAAAGACCCATTAATTCTTCTAGGCTAACTGTAATTGCTATTGTAAAAGAAGCCGTATCCGTACAATTTCCATTGATTGCAGTTAAAACTACATTATAGTTTCCATTAGCTGCATACGCATGTGTTGGAGCATTGGCCGAAGAATTTGTGAAATCTCCAAAGTCCCAAGAATAACTTGTTGCATTTGATGAACTGTTTGTAAAATTAACTATGTTTCCATTCGTTGTGAAAGCACCATTTGCAATAGGAGAAGTTGTGAAAGAAACTGCGACAGGAGAAGATGTACCAACTCCGTTACAAGCGTCAGTATTCGTTGTTGTTACAGTATAATTTCCGTTAGCTGAAACAGTAATTGTTTGTGTTGTATCACCATTTGACCATAAGTAAGAATCTGCAATAGAAGAAGTAAGAATTACTGAGTCACCTGAACAAGCTTGTGTTGCAGTTGCGCTAACAGTTGGGACAGGCGCATTACTTACGTTGACTGTTATGCTATTCGAAGTAGATGAACAAGAATTATTATCTGTAACGACAACCGAATAAGTACCATTAGACGTTACTGTAATATCTTGCGTAGTTGCACTTGTTGACCAAGTATTTCCTGTTGTTGAAGATGAAGATAATACCACGTTACTACCTGTACAGAATGAAGTAGGACCGTTTGCAGAAATAACTGGTGTTGATGGCAACGCGTTAACAGTAACTGTAATTGCTACCCTTGGGCTCTCATCACCATTTGAATTTTTTTGACTTACATAATAAGAATAGGAACCAGGTGAAGATGTACTTGGCGTTGGAGCACCAGATAATGCAGTTCCACCTGTAGCTACGTCATACCAAGAAAGTGTATTACCAGTAGAAGCTGTAGCAGACAATGCAGCTGCTGTTGCATATTGACAATATGTAAATGTATTTGTAGAAACACTTGGAGCAAGTACACTAAAGAATTTAGGATTTGTAAACGATGCTCCAGTTCCAACAACTGAACCTGAAGCAAGCCTTGCATCTGGAGTAGTTCCTAGTGGAGCAAAAATATTTACCCAATTTACTTGAGCCAATGTAGATGTAGAGTCGTTGCCATCCGCACTCCAAAAAGAGGCATAAAAAGCAGCATCAGAGGCTGCACCACCACTTGTTCCTGCATTATAAACAGTATTTGTATTGGTTGTAGCCCATGAAGGAGTTGCGAAATTTGTTAACATGTTATTTGAAAATACAAGCGTATCACCAGTGACGTTATTTACTACAGCCGTCCCTTCAATTGACAGACCTTTTTCCCAACCTGTTACCAAAGAATTAAAGCAAGATACAGCTGTATTTCTTCTTAAACGAAATGCTTTTTCAAATTTTTCACCAGTCGGAAGAGAAATTGAACCATTTCCTTTTGGACCTACAAGGGTTACATTGGAAAAGATTGCTGCTGTTTTTGGTTGTCCTGTTGATCCAGCAGCATCATTATCTGATTCGAAACTATTTGAATCTCCAATCGCATCAGAAACATCCTTATCTCTAATTGCTAAAGCAAATTGAACTTTACCTCTGAAACCGAAGTCCGTATCAAAATCATCATCTAATCCACGATATGCAATAATATGTTTGCAATTTACTGCTCCACCAAACCATTCAAATGAGTCATCACCTGAGTGAGAAACTTGAACATAATCAATAGTTGTTCCTGAACCTACCGAACCAAAAGTAAGTCCATTAATTTCTTTATTAGGCTCCAAAGCAATTCCTGCAAACTCAATGCGAGTATATTTGATTGTTCCAGAATTATCATTGTCAAAATTACCTCCGTATTGTGTGTCTGTTGTTGCCACAATTCCTTCAATATTTGCAACTCCACCTGGTTGGTTATTTCTTGCTAAACCTAATAAAACAACTCCTCCCCAGTCACCTTCATTTCTATTTCCTACAGCTTCATTGGAAGTAAAAATAATAGGTTGATTGACAGTTCCAATTGCATTTAACTTTGCTCCTCTAGTTACAATTAATGATCCTTGTGTTGCTTTATCGCCACGAATTATAGTCCCAGGTGCTATAGTTAAGGTTGCATTATTTTTTACATAAATTTTATTTTGCAATAAAATCACTCCACTCCATGTAACATTGCTTGTAATATCTGTAGAGACGGTTGTTGTGGTGGCAGGATAAACTGTGTTTTCAGCGTCAAAATTTGACCATCCTGATGACCAGTCTGTCGCTGTTGTGTTGTCCGTTACAGGAAAAGCTCCTTTATAATTAACAGGCGTCCAAAATGCATCTTGTGCGTTTAGGCTCATTCCTAAACATATAGAAGCAACTAAGGTGTAAATTTTCTTCATTTTTATTATTTTTTATTTTACGATGCAAATTTCAATCAGAATTCTGCTGGTTGCGTTACAGAGACCTTAAGTCTTCGTTAAATGTTTATTAACAGAAGTAAACATTTAATTAATATAGGAATCAGAAATTGTATTTCAAGGATAAAGAAACAGTTTGTCCAAATGTAATTTCTTGCCATGCACTGTCAATTCCCTTGTCGTATTTTTTGTTTTTGTTTATGTCCTGAAAGAACACCAAATCCTGAGCGATAATGTCTTTTACATTCAATTTGATTTCAAATTTCTTTTTAATAATTTTTGAGATTTGAAAATCAATTACATTTCTTCCATTTTCCCATACGCTAGGTTCTTGAACACTACCTGCAATTGCAATTCTTTGTCCAACTAAATTGTATGATAAATTAAAATTTAAGTCATTTGGAGCTGCATAGAAAATTCCAGCATTTATGAGGTAAGGTGACTGACCTTGTAGTGGTCTAGAGGCATTTGGATACTCCGCTTGACCTGCTAATGCACTCAAGTCCATTTTTGAACGAATCAATGCTCCATTAAAATATAGCGTGATATCTTTTAAGAATGAAGCGCTGTCTTTAGAATTAAGGAAGCCTAAATTCATTCTATATTCGAATTCAGCACCATAGTTCACTACATTTCCTACGTTATCAAAATACAATTCAGGCGTTCCTGAAGTTCCTGTTCTTAAAATTAATTCGATTGGATTGTAAAATTGTTTGTAAAAACCAGATAAACTAATAATTTGCCCTGAACCAGGGAAAAATTCAAATCTCAAATCATAGTTGTTGATTTTTGCTCTTTGTAAATGTGGGTCTCCAGAAGTAAGGTTGTCATTCAAAAAGTTATAAAATGAGAAAGGAGCCAATTCTCTAAATTCTGGGCGAGAAACTGTTTTAGAGTAACTTGCTCTTATGTTCATTTTAACGATTGGCGAATAAATCAAATTGATTGACGGCAATAAATCGACAACAGTTGTATCAATACGCTGAGGTAAATTCGAACCGAATTCAATGTATTTGAATAATTGATTGTAAGCTTCTAGGCGTGCCCCTCCAACCAATCTAACTTTATCAGCAATTTTGCTGTCCAACTGAAGAAATCCAGCATTTAGAAATGAACTTGCTTGGTAACTATCATCTACGTTTGTACCTTCTTCTAATTTAAAGCCTCCTTGACCATCAGACATCAACCCCATGTTTTCAGGGGCAAAAATCTGATCATCAGGCAATGTTAACAAAGACCCATTGAAGTTTGCACTTCCAGCGGGGTTATACTTTGAAAAACCTAGGTTTCTAGCAGCAAACGTTCTCGTTCTATATTGATGAAATCCTCCAAGTTTTATTTCATTTTTTAATTTACTAAACTCAAAAGGATAAGAGAAATCATATTTTGCATTATAAATTTTCTCATTCATTGTAGACCAGAACATATTTCCTGCACCAAGTGTACTTATGTCATTATTTTGGATAACTGCTGCAAAAGGATAAGCCGTATCAGTTTGTTGATAAACGGTTCTTCTAAGAAAAGGAATTTCTCTTTTAACATCGCTAAAAGAACCAACCCATTTGAATTTTAATTTGTTTTTTAATTCGTGATTACCAAGTAGCTGAGTTGTATATAAGTTATTTTGCGTGTACCAGATATTGGTAGACTTTTCTGAATACATTGACTCTATGTCCATGTCACGTTTTCCGTTTCTAATATTCACTTTGTCATCACTTGAAATGGAATATAGATTTTTGAATTGAATTTTATTTTTTTCATTGAAACTATATGACAAATTAAACATGGCACTATTCAGAATAGATTGCGTGTAAGCGGAATCTTTCAATTCATTTTTAGTGACAATTCCAGCTGCTTGCTCTTCAAATTCTCTCCTCGTTACTTGACTGAATGAAAAATTGTTTTGATAGCTGTATGCGAAAACATATCCAAACTGTCTTTTCTCTTTTAACTTAATCATTCTTCCAATGGAGTATTGTAAACTTAAATTGGGAAGCGCCATGCGATTTGATGTTGACCAGTCTGATTTTATCATTTTAGCGTAGTCAGCTTTTTCGGTGTTTGAAATTGTATTAAAAACCTCAGTTGTTGGAAGTCCATCCGGTAAAGCTCTTGCAGAGGCACCTATGCCTAAGAAGTCTGTGCTACCACCAACATAGGTTTTAAAATTTCTAAAGGTTGAAATCGCATTATACGCGCCACCTATTTGAATATTTTGAAAATTCTTTTCTTTTGGTTCAGTTGTATTAATGTCAATAACCCCTCCTGCAAATTCACCTGGCAATTCAGGAGTAGCGGTTTTGGTAATAAATAAGTTATCAAGCATGTTTGAAGGGAAGATATCAAATGAAAATGCTTTGCGATCACTTTCAGAACTTGGTAAAGACGCTCCATTTAACAAAGCAAAGTTGTAACGATCACTTAATCCACGAATTACAACGAATTTGTTATCCTGTACGCTTGCTCCAGAAATTCTTTTTAATACGTCTGAAGCTTTTGAATCTGGGGTTTTTTTGAATGTTTCCGCATTAATACCATCAACTACAGTGGCGCTATTCTTTTGCATTCGAATCAACTCTGTTGTTGACTCTTTATTTACTTTTTTTGTTACTGTAACGTTTTTAAAATCCTTGATTAATTTCTCAATTTCAATACTAATTTCTTTATTTTCTGATGCTTTCAATTCAAACGCTTCTAAAGTCAGCGTTTTGTATGATTCGTATTTTATTTCAAGAATTATTGACCCTGATTTAACATTTTCAATAATAAACTTTCCGTCCGGATCTGTAACAGCACCAATTCCTGTTTGACCCTTAACTACTATTTTTGCTCCAAAAATTAATTCATTTGAGCTTTTGTCTTTTACAACACCGGTTATTCTCCCCGATTGACTATAAAAAGAAAGTGTAATAAGAAGAAAAATAAGGGATAAAAATGAAGTTTTTTTAATCATTTGTTTTGCTTTAAATATGCTGCAAAGAAACGATTGAAAAGTAATCCTCGAATTAATGAAAAGTTAAGGTTGTATTAAGTATTATACTCTTTTCTTAATAATTTAATAACATATGAGAATCAAATTCATAATTATCAAAATTGATTTTCTATGAATTCGAAAACAAGATTAAAACCAAGAAATTATTTGATACTAATTATAATCTCCCACTCGAACCAGCAGGAAAGAGATTCCAAATGTGAAAATGTTTTTTTCAGTTGCTAAACGGATGGATTTATCAAATGTTAAGTTGTATGAATAATTTAAATTAAAAAATCGTTAACTAATACCTTTTTCAGGTCTGTAACACTATTTCATTTTATCAGCGATGCCAAAATGACCACCAAATTGCTTCAACTTAATGTGTAGCCATGGATTTCGCTTGTTTAACGCACTGAAAAAAAAGCTTGGAAATAATTTCCAAGCTTTCTTAACATTGTATTTTTAGTGTTCTTCTTCTCCATCTTTTAGAGGAACATTTTGAGGAATAAAATCTGTATCCGACCCTGGCTTAGAATAGTCATAAGGCCATCTATGAACCGTTGGTAATTCACCAGGCCAGTTTCCATGAACATGTTCAACTGGAGTTGTCCATTCTAATGAATTCGAATTCCAAGGATTTTGAGGTGCTTTAGGACCACGATAAATACTATAGAAGAAATTAAACAAGAATAGAATTTGACCCAAAGCAGCAATAATTGCGAAAATGGTTATTATCTCATTTAAATTCATAATTTGTTCAAGTGAACCTGAATTAAATTCATTATAAACAGAATAATCATAATATCTTCTTGGTGCTCCTGCTAATCCAACAAAATGCATCGGGAAAAATACACCATAAGCGCCAACTAGAGTTATCCAAAAATGAGCATAACCAAGACGTGTATTCATCATTCTTCCATACATTTTTGGAAACCAATGATAAACACCACCAAACATTCCAAAAACAGCCGACATACCCATTACTATGTGAAAGTGAGCAACAACAAAATAAGTATCATGAATTGAAATATCTAATGCTGAGTCAGCCAAAATAATACCTGTAACACCACCCGTAATGAATGTAGAAACTAAACCTACAGCAAATAACATTGCTGGAGTGAAAATAAGTGAACCTTTCCACAATGTTGTTAAATAATTAAACACTTTCACTGCTGAAGGAATTGCAATAAGTAATGTAGTAAATACGAAAACACTGCCTAAGAAAGGATTCATCCCTGTTACAAACATATGGTGACCCCAAACTATAAAGGATAAAAATCCAATTGCCAAAATTGAGCCTATCATCGCTTTATAACCAAAGATTGGTTTTCTTGCATTCGTTGCTATAATTTCAGATGATAGTCCTAATGCCGGTAATAATACAATGTATACCTCCGGGTGACCAAGAAACCAAAATAAATGCTGGAATAAAATTGGTGAACCACCATGGTTAGCAAGCATTTCTCCTCCAACGATAATGTCAGATAAATAAAAACTTGTACCAGCTAATCTATCCATGATTAACAATAAGGCAGCAGAAAGTAAAACAGGGAATGATAACACACCCAAGATTGCAGTAACGAAGAAAGCCCAAACAGTTAGAGGCATTCTTGTCATGGTCATTCCAGTCGTTCTTAGGTTCAAAACTGTAACTATATAGTTCAATGAACCAATTAATGAACCCGCAATAAAAATAGCCATTGAAAACAACCAAAGCGTCATTCCTAATCCAGATCCTGGGACTGCCTGAGGTAGTGCTGATAGAGGAGGATAAATTGTCCATCCTGCCATCGCTGGACCATTCTCTACGAAAAGAGAAACAAGCATTAAAACAGATGAAAGGAAAAAGAACCAATACGATAACATGTTTAGAAAACCTGATGCCATATCTCTAGCACCAATTTGTAATGGAATTAGCAAATTAGAGAAAGTCCCTGACAAACCACCTGTCAAAAGAAAAAATACCATGATAGTACCATGAATCGTAACTAGACCAAGATACATATCTTCTCTTAGCACACCATTCGGAGCCCATTTCTCACCTAAAAAGAAACTTAAGAAATCAGAACTCTCTCCAGGATATGCCAATTGAATTCTAAATAGAATTGACAATATCATAGCTACAATACCCATAAATACAGCAGTTATTAAAAACTGTTTTCCAATCATTTTATGGTCTTGACTGAAAATATACTTTGATACAAACGTTTCTTCGTGGTGGTGGTCACCATGATGCTCGTGTGCGTGTCCTTCGTGTGCTACTGAAGCCATTTTATATATTTTTTATTTCTATTATTTACTTATTGTTTTCGTTGTATCAGCCATTGGTGCTGCTGCAGCCATAGGAGCAACTGCTGGAAAATACTTATCTTTGAAAGTTTCTTTTGCTTTTGAAGCCATCCAAGACTTATAATCTACTTCATTTTTAACCACAACTATCATTTTCATTTTGTAATGCGCACCTCCACAAATTTTGTTACACATTAAAATGTAGTTAAATTTAGAATCATTCATCTTTTCGCGCATTTCTTCTGTTGTGTAAATTGGCTTGAACTTCGTTCTTGTCGTCATACCTGGAACCGTGTTAATCTGTGCTCTAAAATGCATGAAATAAGCTGAGTGAATTACATCCTTTGATCTAAAATTAAATTCATAGTCTTTACCTTTACATAATACTAAGGTGTCTTTTTGAATAATATCATCCCAAGCATAATTATCAACTCCTTTTGAATGATTATTCTTCATTTGTACTAACAAACGCAAAAGTCTTTCTTTTCTAGATAAATCTGTTTTAAGTACTCCTGTTACTGAATCAGACAATACGGTATCTCTTTTGTTCAATACTTTCTGAATATTCTTTATACCATTTGGCCCTTCAATCATTAACCGAATAGATGAATCGATTGTGTTTGTTGTCATTAATGCAAGTTCATTATTATCCGTTGTCAACTTATAATCGTATTTTCCTAGGATATTATCTTTTCCAGCGTAACGTGCTGTCCAATCAAATTGTTTTGAAAACAATTCTACTCTAATAGCATCTTCTGGTGACTCCCCAGTTAAATTATTCCAACTCTTTAATCCTAGAATAATTATAACAGCAAGAACACATGCTGGAACAACCGTCCAAAGCATTTCTAATTTGTTGTTGTGAGGATAATAAAAAGCAGGTACACCAGGTCTTTTAACATATTTGTATGCAAAAAAGAACAACAAGAAGTTAGTCAAAAAGAATACTGCTATTACGATAACTAAATTTAAATTTAATAACCAGTCTATCTCTTGACCTTGAGTTGATGCAGCAACACCACGACCAGTCCAACCATATTCAACCATAAGGTAAACAAAGCTTGCAAAAAGAGAAATCACAAAACCAAGTAACAATTTAGCATTCAAATTATTGTCTCGACTGCTTACCTCATGCTCTCCAGTTTTTCTCATTTTTGACGAAAGCTCATAAACTCTCACCAATTGAGCTATTGCAATAGCTCCTAATATGATTACTAAAAGAATAATTAATTTATTTTCCATCTCAATTATTGAATATATCGTTATTAAATTTCGTGGTGAATACTTTCATCCAGGAATGGGTGATTAACTGGTGTTAATGGCGCCTTTGTCAAGTTTCGTAATACTACAAAAATAAACGAACCTGCTATTAATAAAGCCATACCAACCTCCAAGAAGCCAATTTTAGCATTTGCTCCAAGAGAGCCAGCTGATACCATAATATATACATCAACCCAATGACCAGTAAGTATAATTAACCCTACTATCGTCAAAATACCTGCATGTCTTTTTGCATCTCTAGACATTAAGAGCAACATTGGGAAAGCAAAATTGATAACAAACATAGCAAAGTATAAAACCTTAAAGTTTTCTATTCTCATTTGATAGTAAGTAACCTCTTCACCGATATTAGCATACCATATCAACATAAATTGAGAAAACCATAAATAGGACCAAAGAAAAGATGTAGCAAATGTCCATTTACCTAAATCATGTATGTGTGACTCATTTACTTTTTCCAAATAACCTAATTTTTTCAAATATAGTGTTGTTAATACAAGAACAACCATAGTTGAACACCACATTCCAGCAAAAGTATACCATCCAAATAAAGTTGAAAACCAATGTACATCAATTGACATTAACCAATCCCATGCCGAAGTAGAACTAAAAACTGCGAAGAAAACTAAAAATAAAGCACCTCTTTTATAATTTGTAAAATGTAGATCTGTACCTCCTACTTTATCCTCTAATAATGAACGCTTCTTAAATCCACGTAAGAATAAAAAATATGTTGCAAAATAAACTAAGGTTCTTATCCAGAAAAATGCCGGATTTAAAAATCCTGATTTACCTCGAATTATTTCATCTTCCTTAACGATATCTGCATCCATCCATAAATAAATGTGTGCACCGTCCATGATTGTAATTACCAATAAAACTAGTCCAAAAAAGGCCATTCCATATGGTAAAAATCCTGCGACAGCCTCAATTACTCTTTTTACTGATGCATACCACCCCGTCTCGGTTGCGTATTGTAATGCTAAAAAGAACAAAGCACCTAAACCAAGTGCGAAAAAGAAAAATCCATTGATTAATCCATTCGTTAACAATCTTGTTTTAAAGTGATGATCGCCCATTCCTGTTGCGATTCCAACTATAGTAAGTAGTAAACCAACCCCAATAAGAGTAAAAACTACATTTTTTGCTTTCTTATTTATCTGAAATTCCATCACACTATTTTATTAAGGTTTCATTTTTGTTGAATCAACAGGTGCTGATACTAAGGCCATTGGTTTTCCAGTTGGATCAAATTTGCCATAATCCTTATTCTGGAACTGACGAACGTAATGAACCAAAGTCCAAATTTCTTTTTTATTCAAAATTGAACCATGAGAACCCATCATACCTTTACCATAGTAAATTGAATAGAAAATTTGCCCATCAGACAGGTTTGTTAGAGTAGCATAATTAGGTACTCCTACGTATGCACCACTTGCAACCATTGGACCGTTTCCGTCACCCTTTTCACCGTGACAATGCTGACACATCGCAGTAAATAATTCTTTTCCCTTTTTTAATACTTCTTCAGCATTTTTTGCATTAAGTGTCAAAGGATTTTTATCATTTGCAGCTAGAAGATATTCATCGGCAGTTGAAACATCAAAACCATACAAACCGTGTGTTTCTCTAAAAGCCACATTCGGTTTTCTAAAATGAGGAAGCATGAATTTAACTTCTGCAGAATCTTTTCCTGCCATGTAAGGAATTGTATTCTTTGGTGGAGTCATGGCAGAAAGAGCCAATTTCAAATCCTTATTTTGTTTTCCACGAACCTCACCATAATCAACATAAGCTTCAATTGCCGGCGAACGATACATGTCTGGCATATATTCAAATCCAGAACTATCTGCATCTGATTTACAAGACCCCAACAGTAACATTGAAAATGCAACTGAAGAAAATCCGAGTATCGAGTATAAATGTTTTTTCATTTGAAATCTTATTTTACTTCTTTCTTATCCAATTCTAAATAGCCAGTTTCTTTCAGAAGACTATCAATTTCATCTTCAGAAATAGAATGATTTTCACTCAATCTAATCTCCATAACAAATTTATCATCGGTTGTTCTTGGATCAGGATTTTGAGCAGGCATTCCAGGTAGAGTCTTATTTCTCAATAAATATGTTATTGCCATACCATGAGCCGCACACAAAACTGTAAACTCGAAACTTATTGGAATAAATGCTAAAATATTATCTAAATAAGTGAAATTAGGTTTGCCACCAATGTTCATAGGCCAGTCCACAACCATGAAATATCTCATTCCAATTGTTGCCAATGTCAAACCTGTCAAACCATATAAAAATGACATTATTCCTAATCGCGTATTTTTTACACCAATAATTGGATCGATTCCATGAATTGGAAATGGAGAAAAAACCTCATTAATTTTTACTCCTTTTGCAACGAGTTTCTTAGCACCATCTTTAAGCGCTCCGTCATCGTCGTACATTACATAAATTACTTTATCTGACATATTCATTTATATTAATGATGTTCGTGATAGTCTGGTGATTCTTTGTAAGATTGTCCTGAACCTTTCAAAATTGTTTTTACTTCATTCAAAGCCAATACTGGGAAGAAACGAGCAAACAATAAGAAAAATACAAAGAACAGCCCAATAGTACCCACATAAACTGCAATATCAATATGACTTGGATAGTGCATACTCCATGCTGCTGGTAAGTAATCTCTGTGTATTGATGTTACGATAATAACATAACGCTCAAACCACATCCCGATATTTACAACAATAGAAATGAAAAACGTAAATAGTAAACTTCTTCTTAAAGGTTTGAACCACATTAATTGCGGAGAAATTACGTTACATGTCATCATTGACCAATATGCCCACCAGTATGGACCAGTAGCTCTATTAATGAAAGCATACGCTTCATATTCTACTCCAGAATACCAAGAAATAAATAACTCTGTAATATAGGCTGTACCAACTATAGAGCCAGTAACCATGATTACAATATTCATATATTCAACGTGCTTAGTATGAATATAAGCCTCAAGACCCATTGCTTTACGCATAATCAATAAAAGCGTTTGTACCATCGCAAAACCTGAAAATACCGCTCCAGCAACAAAATAAGGAGGAAAAATTGTTGTGTGCCATCCAGGAATTACAGAGGTAGCAAAGTCAAAAGATACAATGGAGTGAACTGAGAATACAAGAGGTGTCGCCAAACCAGCTAATACCAATGAAACTAATTCAAAACGATTCCAATGTTTTGCTCTTCCAGACCAACCGAATGCTAAAATAGAATACATTTTTTTCGATAAAGGTTTTTTTGCTCTATCACGAATTGTAGCAAAATCTGGAATCAAACCAATGTACCAGAATACTAATGATACCGATAAATAAGTTGAAATTGCAAATACGTCCCACAACAATGGTGAGTTAAAATTCACCCACAATGACCCAAATTGGTTTGGAATTGGAAGAACCCAATAACCCACCCATAAACGTCCCATGTGAATTAATGGAAATAAACCAGCCATGAATACAGCAAAAATAGTCATCGCCTCCGCGGAACGGTTAATTGCCATTCTCCATTTTTGACGGAACAACAACAAAACTGCAGAAATTAATGTTCCAGCGTGACCGATACCTACCCACCATACGAAATTGGTAATATCCCAAGCCCAACCTATTGTTTTATTCAATCCCCAAACACCGATACCTGTTCCTAATAGATAACAAATACTTCCAACACCATAAAGTCCAATAATAAGGGCTATTCCAAATAGAATATACCACATTTTAGGAGCTTTGTCTTCTATAGGACGACAAACATCTTCCGTAATGTCATGATAAGTCTTATGACCTAAAATGAGGGGTTCTCTAATTACTGCTTCCTTTTGCATTACAAATTTTTATTTTTCGATTAATGACCTGCTTTTTTATTTTCTGCTACTTCCTCAACAACTTGTAGTTTATTTAATAAACTATTCTCTTCGTTTCTAACTTTTACTTTATACCATACGTTTGGTTTCACTCCCACTTCCTCAAGAGCCTGATATGCTCTGTTGTCATCTGAACTTTTACGAATTATGGAATTAACATCATTCCAATCTCCAACTATGATTGCATTTGTAGGACAAGAATCAGAACATGCTGTTGCGAACTCTCCATCACCTACAACTCTTGCTTCTTTCTTAGCAGATAATTTAGTCGCTTGTATTCTTTGAACACAGAATGAACATTTCTCCATTACTCCACGTGTTCTAACTGTAACATCCGGATTAAGAACCATTCTTCCTAAATCATCCTGTGCAGGATTAATCTCTGTAAATTTCTTGTAAGATGGGTAATTAAACCAGTTAAAACGACGCACTTTATAAGGACAGTTATTTGCACAATATCTTGTTCCAATACAACGGTTGTAAGCCATTTGATTTAAACCTTCATTACTATGAGTAGTTGCGGCTACTGGACATACTGTTTCACAAGGAGCGTGGTTACAGTGATGACACATCATAGGCATATGCACTACTTTCGGGTTTTCAGCAGCGTCCTCCGCTTTATCGTATGAGAAAGTTTCTTTATCTTTTCTTGTGCCAACTGCAGCTTCTTCATCAGAAGAGAAATAACGATCGATTCTTAACCAATGCATTTCACGACCTCTTCTAACTTCGTCTTTACCAACTACTGGAACATTGTTTTCAGATTGACAAGCAATCAAACATGAACCACATCCGATACATGAAGATAAATCTACTGTCATTCCCCATCTGTGACCTATTTTCTCTACAGGATGTGCATCCCATAAATCAAATTCTTTCATTGGTCTTTTTTCGTGCTCACCTTCCTTATTTAATTTTTCCAGTTTATGAGCAGGATTATAAGCTTCCTTGTCTTTTGATGTATAAATACCTAATGTAGTCTCTCTAACTATAGAGTGACGTCCCATTACAGTATGGTGTATTTGAGTTGCAGCAATTGAATATTCTCCTGAGGCTTTTTCAATTTTTGCTGAATTGTAATACTCAATGTTGCCATTTACTGTTGAAACAAAACCATAAACATTTGCCCCAATTGCTTTTGGTTTTCCGTTTTCAGTTTCATAACCACCGTATTCTTTTGTTTGAAAAGCAGCTTTACCAATTTTTTCGCCATTTGCCCCTCTTCCATAACCTAAAGCAATACCGATAGTTCCAATAGCTTGTCCTGGTAAAGGATAAACCGGCAGTGTTACTGATTTTCCATTAACAGTAACCGTTGCCAAATTCAATCCATGCTCTTGGTCATACGTTGTAGCATAACCATCATTTTCCATAGTTACTGGATTCATGGTAATGTAATTATCCCATGTAACTTTAGAAATTGGATCTGGTAATTCTTGTAACCAAGGATTGTTTGCTTGTAAACCGATACCTATACCAGCCTTTTGGTAAAGAACAACCTCTTTATCATTTGATTTTGGCAAATTAGAAACCGAAGCATCTTTATAAACTAATGCGGTTGAAGTAGTAGCTAATTCAGTACAGCTATTGTGCGTTGTAAAAGCAAAATCCGCCCCCGGTACTTGTGTTGCAAATGTTGCTGCCATATAATCATAAGCAACTGCGGAATCCTTTCCTCCTCTTTGTGCTTTTCCATTCCATACTAATAAAGATTCTAAAGCAGAAGCCGTATTATGTAAAGGTCTAATTGTTGGTTGAGCTATTGCAAAATGATTGGCTTTCGGCTTATAATCATTCCATCCCTCAAGCGCGTGATGATCAGGACAAATGTATTTAACTAATGAAGCTGTTTCATCTTCATGTGAAGCAAAAGAAACAGTTGTTTTAATATTAGATAATGCTTTTCCAAAGGCATCTCCATTTGGTAAGGAATAGACCGGATTTACTCCAAGCATCAATAATACTTCAGGTCCTTTTCCAGATACAACGTCCTTAACAAATTTTTGAACTTGGTGGTCATCTCCTTTAAACAACTCAATTGTATTCGTTAAATCCAAGGTTGTTCCGTAAGCATTTAACAAATTATTTAATTTATTTGTCAAAATTTGAAGGCCAACATTATTTGAACCACATACGATTAATGATTCTTTACCAGACTTCTTAAGTGATTTAATAGCCTCGTCTGCAGCTAGTTTTGCAGAAGCGGGAATAGTAGCAGATACTGAAGTGCTACCGCCTAAACCTTTAATCAAATAGGATAATACACCAGCTAATTCAGAAGGTTTAACCATCCCTCTATAATCGGCATTTGAACCCGAAACAGACAATATAGATTCAAACTGAAAATGTTTTGACATCCATTTAGAGTCTGGATTTCTTGTAAGACCATATTGAACTGCAAATTCCGTTGGTAATAACCATGAATTTAAAAAGTCTGCATCTATACTAACAACTGTTTTGGCTTTAGAGAAATCATATCCAGGTATGATTGACGCACCAAAAGATTTTAAATTAGCTTCACGAATTGCACTGTAAGACACTGCATCATATTGAATGTGTTCAAATTTTGAACCCGATTCGCCATTTAGTGCCGTTGCCATTTCTGATATTACGCGATTCAATGAAGGACTAATCAAAGTATTGCTTAACAGAGTAACTTTCTTTGCTGATTTAATAGCAGAAGTGATTTCCTTATCTACATTAGACCAAGAAGTTGATTTTTTATTTGCTAAAGGACCAGAGAGTCGTTCACTATCATATAAACCTAATACAGAAGCTATAACTTGTGGGTTAACACCGCCTTTTGTGAATCCGTATTCTTTATTTCCTTTAATGAAAATCGGTCTACCTTCTCTCGTTTTCACCAAGATACTTGCGTATGAATAACCATCATAGTATGTTGAAGCATACCAAGTTGGCATACCTGGCGTAACATTCTCTGGTTTAACTACATACGGAACTGCTTTTGTAACTGGAGCTTCACATGCAGCTAACGTTGCTGCTGCAACTGAAAATCCAAGAAATTTTAAGAAATCCCTTCTAGCTGTAGAAGTTTCAGCCAACTTATCATCAGACAAAAACTCTTCAATTGTTTGTTGATTTGGAAATTCTTGCTCCTTATGCTTAATGAATTCAGGAGTTTGTTTTAACTCTTCAATTCCTTTCCAATATTTTCTAGTTATTCCCATAGTCTCTTTAATTCGACAAGAACATTAATAAATTAATAGTGACATTTTGCACACTCCCAACCACCTAACTCACTAACGGTAACTTTACCGTCTCCATTCAAATATTTTTTATATAACGTTTTATCGTTATTCATCAATCTTCTGTGTATTTCGTCGTAGTAAGCATTTTTTCCGTTACCTAAAGCAACATCTTTTGCGCCATGACATTCGATACACCAACCCATTGTTAAAGTTGGTTTTGTTAATTTGATGTTTCCTTCGATTTTATTTAATTCTTCAACCGGCTGAACCATTGCTGTACCATTCATTTTAGTCATATCACCATGACATTGCTTACAATCAACACCTCCAACAACAACGTGTTGAGAGTGATTAAAATAAACGTGGTCTGGTAAAACATGAACTTTATTCCAAACAATTGGCTTAGTTTTACCCGTGTATTTACCTGCACCAGAAGAAACATCCCATCCAGCTGCTTCATAAATTTTCTTAACCTCACCAGCAAAAGGTTTTCCTTCACCATTAATTTGTTTATGACAATTCATACAAACATTAACTGATGGTATACCTGCTGATTTTGATTTAGTAACTGAGTTGTGACAGTACTTACAATCTATTCCATTTACCCCTGCGTGACGATCATGAGGAAAGGCAATTGGTTGAGATGGTTGATAACCTTCAACAACATTAATTCTGTAAAGTCCCTGAAAAAGAGAAACTATTACTGATATTACTAGAACTAATGATGCTAAACCAACATAAAGTCTATTTTTCCAAGCCCAAGTTCTAAATTCCTCACCATAGGTCATTTTTTCCTGACTGTCTGGATTATCAGAAGTAACAACATTCAACTGGCGACGAACTCCTCCAACTGCAAGAATAATCACTACAAAAATGACTCCCATTACTATCCAAATCCAACCAAGTGAACCTTCTTCATCTGATTCATCAGGACTTCCTGGTTCTAAAGGAGTAACTCCACCGTCTTTTTGTTCAGTTGCTTCCTTTTGAGAATCAACCCAGTCAAAAATTGCATTAATTTCTTCTTTCTTTAAATCAGGGAAAGCAGACATTGCTGTTTGAGACCATTTTGAAACCCCAGCTGCATAAGGATCAGAAGCAGCTGCCGACTGCCAATTATTTACCCATTGGTAAATAGAACCTTCTTTAGCACCACCTGCTGCCCACTTATCTCTAACTTGAAATAGTTTTGGGCCAGTGCTATTCTTTAAAGGCTGATGACAAGTTGCACATTTCGATTTAAAAAGAGCTTCTCCTTGCGCAGATGCTTTGAACGAAATCACAGAAAAAGTAACAGAAAGTATGAAAAAAGATACCTTTCCGAAACGTTTAAGCGATTGAATATTAGATATTTTCATGAAAATAATTACTAAATTCTAATTAATTTTTTGCGATTTTAACGCATTTTAACGAGAACAAAATTAGAAGATTCACTTTATTGTATGACACTTTTATGACAAAATTCACTGATTTTGACTTAATTTAAAATGATTCTAAATAAGACTGTAATAAAACCAACTGATAAACAAAGATTTTACCTTTGAAAATAAATACTTAAAATGAATAGAATCTTTTTTATGATCCTTGTGATTTTTTTTTCTAGACAGTTATTCAGTCAAATAGAAATTCATCAAGACAGCCGCATTGATAGAGCTTTTCCTCAAAAACAAAACAAAGAAGTAATTGGTTTTCGTGTACAAATTGGTTTTGACGCTGATAAATCAGCTATTGAATCGATAAGAAATAGATTTATCAGTACAAACCCGAAAATTGACACCTATATGTCTTTTGACGCTCCTTATTTTAATTTAAAAGTTGGCGATTTCAGAACCGAAATAGAAGCGCAAAAATTCGCTGAAAAAATCCAAGGTGAATTTTCTCTCAATATTGTTCATCGAGAAATTATAAATATCCCCAGAATTGACTGAATTAGAAATGCCTCCAGCCCTGAGCCTTTAAAGAAACAGCTGAGCCATTTTTATCAATAATAAAGTTGCCAGAATCCTTAGAAGTAACATGTCCTATTATTGTTAGATTCGGATTGCTTACTACCTTATCAAAGTCGGATTGATTTACCGTAAAAAGAAGTTCATAATCCTCCCCACCATTCAAAGCGCAAGTTATTGGGTCCAAGTTAAAATCAAGTGCTGTGGTTGAAGTAAGATCATCCAATGGTAGTTTTTCCGAATAAATACTTACGGAACAATCACTTGCCTTGCAAATATGCATTAGTTCTGAAGCTAAACCGTCTGAAATATCGATCATTGATGTAGGAATAACCCCTAATTTTTCAAGATAACTTACAATATCGACTCGCGCTTCCGGCTTTAGCTGTTTACCAACAAGATAGTCAAAACCATCAAGTTGTGGCTGAATTTCAGGATTTGCTTTAAAAACTTCCTTTTCCCTTTCAAGTACTTGTAATCCTAAATAAGAAGCACCTAAATCACCACTGACAACAATCAAATCATTTTCTTTAGCACCAGCTCGGTAAGTAATTTTATTTTTATCGGCACGACCAACCACAGTTATTGTAATCATTAAACCTGACAACGAAGAAGTTGTATCTCCCCCAACTAAATCAACTTTAAAGTGCTCACAAGCCATATGGATTCCCTCATACAATTCTTCTAACGCCTCAATGGGAAAACGGCTTGAAACGGCCAAAGAAACTGTTATTTGTTCAGCCCTACCGTTCATAGCACAAATATCAGAAACATTCACAGAGACCGCTTTGTAACCCAAGAATTTCAAAGGCATGTACATTAGGTTAAAATGTATACCTTCAACTAAACAATCAGTACTAACTAAAAGTGATTCAGTTTCATTTAGTCTTATTTCGGCTGCATCATCACCAACTCCAAGAATTGAATTGTTGTTTTTTAGCTGAAAATCCTGAGTTAAAATATCGATTAGACCAAATTCTCCAACCTCAGCCAAATCCCGAAGCTTCTTGTTTTCCATAATTTTTTGATTAATACCGTTACAACAAAAATGAAATAATACAAAAACAAAAAACCCCTCAACAATTGATTAACAATTAGTTAAAGGGTTTGAATGTTGACCCACTAGGGCTAATATTTAAAGGCGCCTTTCCCCGATTCTATAATGATTTTGCAACCAAAAAAAAACCTGTTCACTAAATGTTGTAATAATATTAAACTATAATTACTAAAATTCAATAACGCTTTATTGCTACAACAAAGATAAAAGGATAATTTGTATAGTGGTAAAACGCATTGAATTTTATTTTCTATTTGAGGAGTTTTTTGATTTTTAATGTATCGAACCCCATATATTGACAGAATTCATCGATGGTAAGGGGTTGGTGTTTGAGTTTGGAATATGAGGATTTTATTTGGTTTAATAGGTTGCGGGAATATCGCTCACTTCTGCCTGTAATTATCATGATGTCTTTTGGATAAATGACGATTCTTTGCATTCGTGAATTTTAATGTGTTTTGTAATTGCTAATACTCTATCTATGCTTTATCTATACTATTGATTTAAGATAGACTTGCTGTAGCTGAACAAATTTAATAGGTTTCTTAACCTCGTTTTTCGGTTAATGTAAATATTAAACCTGTTGAGTGATATTAATTGCTAAAAAGTGAAATTCAATTCTTTTTAAGGTTCGTCTATTTTGGTGCGAAAATTAATAATTTGGTTTTGTTCGGCAAGAAGAGGAAGAATGAGTCGTGAGCGGTGCTTGGATTGTTTGGATGCTGTTATTGGGCTGTACTTTTGGTTCATCTGATTTCAACTCGCGAGGAAAAAAGGATGTCGGTTGAGAGGGTCTCAGCTGTGAATTATTAACCAAAATACACTTTAAAAATGGCAAAGCAAATTGGCATTATTAAGTTGAAAGGCACCATCGGGGATTTGTCTTTCTACAAAACCAAAGACGGTCACTTGGCTCGTGAAAAAGGTGGCGTGGATGCGGAGCGTATCAAAAACGATCCTGCGTTTGAACGAACTCGTGAAAACGGAGCTGAGTTCGGAAGTGCTGCGAAATCCGGGAAACTGGTTCGTGATGCGTTTCGAACGTTGATGATGCGTTCTTCGGATGGAAGGGTGACGGCTCGTTTGACGAAGCTGATGTCTGACATTCGCGCATTGGACACTACGAGTGCTCGTGGTGAGCGTAACGTGGCGGTTGCAATTGTGGATCCTGCTGCAAAGGATTTGTTGAAGGGGTTCAACTTTAACAACCGAGCAATTCTAGGAGCTGTGTTGTACCGACCGTTTTCTGTGAACACAGGTGCGGGTGAAATCTCAATTCAAGGGCTTGTTCCGAATTTGCATGTGGCGTATCCTTCGGGAGCAACGCACATGGCTTTCTCGGGTGCCTGAGCAAAAGTTGATTTTGCAACGGACATGTACAGCGTGGAATTGACGAACACGGAAAACCTAGTGATCGATGCAACGCAAACGGACTTGTTGTTGGCGGCAGGTACTGCACCAACAGGAACGGGAACCGATGTGTTTCTCTTGATGGTGGAATTTTTCCAAGAAGTGAATGGTGTTCAGTATTCGATGAATAACGGATCATACAACGCCCTTTCCATCGTGGATGTAGCGTAATCATTTTAGACTATGGGACTGAAAAAACGATGGAATGAACTTTCTTCAATGGGAGAACGCATCCAACAAGAAACACCGCCTTTCTTCAAAAAACTGCGTGCGATTGGTTTAGTGGTAGCGGCTATTGGAACATCCATTGTGATGGCACCGGTGGCTTTACCGGCACTGATTACAACGATTGGGGGTTACCTCATCGTAGGTGGTTCGGTGCTTACTGCAATCAGTCAAGCGACAGTTGAAGAAGGAGAATGACTTTCAAACTTTTTGGCATCGCCCCAAAAAGTTACAAAAAGGTCTAGCGCTGGAAAGATTTGACTACCCACATTGTCCTCGTTGCTAAAATTTCTGAAACTCGC
>CANGLG010000003.1 GCA_947454395.1 Flavobacteriales bacterium | reverse complement strand
GTTTGTATTCAGACCAAGAGAATTCCATTTGTTTTGAAAAGGATCAACGGAACCGGCCCAATCGTTATAAGTCAAATCTAGAATCAAACGGTCATATTTTCTATTATCGGCATCTTTTATTGGTCTTAATCCATTGAAATACCAAAATATTCCTGGTCTATGTCTTGAAATTAAATTTGAATCTTTTTGACTAAAACCAAAAAAACAAAAGGATATTAAAATAAATGTAATTCGAGTTTTCATGCTAGGTGTTTTTCCCAGTTCCAAGCATCAATTATCGCATCTTTAATGGTCAGTTCAGACTTCCATCCCAATAAATCCCATGCTTTTTCTGCATTTGCGAAAATTTCAATAACATCACCGCTTCTTCTTGGTCCATATTGCCAATTTAACGGAACGCCAGTTTCCTTCTCAAAGGTTTCGATGATTTCTTTTACGCTCGTACCTTTTCCTGTTCCGATATTAATATTTTCAAGAATTCCTTTTTCTTGTTGTAGTAAAAAATCAACGGCTTTCACATGCGCATTTGCTAAATCGCAAACATGAATGTAATCACGTATACAAGTGCCATCAGGAGTTGGGTAATCGTTTCCAAAAACCGTTAAAACTTCTTGTTTGCCAATTGCAGTTTGTGTTACGAATGGTAATAAATTATTTGGTCTGCCAATTGGAAATTCCCCGATTAAAGCACTTTTATGCGCTCCCACCGGATTGAAATAGCGTAAATTAATAATTTTCAAATGGTCATAAGCATTGAAAGTGTCCTGGATTATTTGTTCTCCCATCCATTTCGTGTACCCATAAGGTGAATTAGGTAGATTTTTCTCTGTTTCTTCGCTAACCTCTTTGTTTCCATCGGGCTCACCATAAACGGTACAAGAGGAAGAAAACACAAAATTATTTATGTTGTATTCCAGCATTTTCTGTAATACATTGACCAAACCGCTAATATTATTCTGATAGTATTTTAATGGTTCTGCAACTGATTCCCCAACTGCTTTGTAAGCGGCAAAATGAATTACAGCTTGAGGAGAATAGGTTTGGAATACCGAACTGATAAATTCAGGATTACAAATATCGAATTCGAGTATGATGGGTTCTTTTTCTAGGATAGTTTTAAGACCTGAAATCACAATTCTATTTGCATTTCGAAAATCGTCTAAGATAATAGGCGTAAAACCTTGTTCAACAAGTGAAACAACCGTGTGTGAACCGATATAACCAGCTCCTCCTGTAACAACTATGTATTTAGTCATATTCAAAGGTAAAAGAAAATCCGTTTTAACCACAACAGAATAAGATAACTGAAAATAAAAAAGTCGGAAGATTAACTCCCGACTTATAAAAAATTTGTTTTGGTTGTATCAGGAATTACTGTTTAACAATTTTAAATGTTTTACTTCCTGATTTGCCAGCTATTTTAACAAAATAAATTCCATTTGTAGTTGTACCCATATTAAAAGAATAATTACCATTTTCTTTAATAAAGTCAGTAAGTTCTAAAATAATTCTACCATTTATATCTTCAACAATCACAGATTTATTTTCATTTATTGCGTCTATATCCAAATGAATAACTCCTGTCGTTGGATTCGGATAGAGATTAACCGTTGATAAGTCGACTTCATTAATTCCACTGAAGTTACAAGAACCATTTACAGTAACTAGTACGATAGAAGTATCTGCAGCGCAAACTCCATTTGATGTCACATAAGAATAATTAAATTGTCCAGGAATATTACTAGCAATATCTAAACTACCATTCAATGCTTGATTCGAAGGATTAAACCATGTACCACCTAAATCAATCGATCCAGATAAAGAATTAAATAAGTCAAAAGGTTCATTTCTACATACGGTCAAAGTGGTATCATTCCCTGCAAATGAAGCCCCAAAAACATTAATTGTAGCTACAGCAGTATCTGTCGAACAATTTGATGATACAATATAAAACGCTTGATACACCCCAGATGATAATGTTGAAGTGTTCAAATCTGAACCAGTCAACAAAGTTGGATTTGATGGAAATGACCACTGTCCACCGGTAGCACCAACATTTAAGCTTGTATTTAAATTAATTGTTCCTAAAGTTTTACAAACATCTGCAGAGTCATCATTAATATTAACAGGAGGACATGATGTAACGCAAACTTGATCAATGTAAAGTACCCATCCATCTAAGCCACCTTGAGGTATTTGAAACGCTATATAAACATTCCCACTAAAGGCAGACAAGTCAAGTGTAGTGTCTTGATAAGTTGTGTTACTTGCCGTGTCATTGAAGATTGTATTAGAAAAATCAGCTGGATTAATTCCTGTAGTTGAGACTAATACTTTAAAGTCATTCGGCTCAAATGAACTTCGTACTTTATAGTTAAAAACTAAAGCTTCATTTCCGGTCAAAATTAACTGTGGAGTAATTAAATAATCATCATTATTTCCTCCATTAAAATCTGTTGATATTGCAGCGGCGTCGGTTCCATTGAATGAGTTTCCTGTGTCATTCATATCCCAAGCTGTTGCATCACCGTTTAAGTTTAATATCGTCCAACAATTTTCGGTTGAAGAGATAGCATCAAAATTCTCGCACCAACCATCACCTATTATTGCATTACACAAAGTATAGAAATTACTTCCTGTTGACCACATACTGCTATTTCCTCCGCAAACTGCGCGGTAGTAAACGGTATATTCTGTGCTTTCTGTCAAGCCAGTAATCATAAATGAAGCTGTATCATTACTTATTGAAACAGTTTGATTTAATAAGGTTGTGCCGGTACCCTGAGTAAATCCAACAGGACCATATTCAATATCAAAAATAGTTGCAGATGAACAACCTAACAACCAAGAAATACTTGCTGTAGTTTGTGTTGTAGTTGAATTAAAAACTTGACCTGCAGATGGACATGCAGGAGCAGGAGCAATTGTAACTAAATAATCTTCAGTTTCTCCATATCCATAAGAAACACATGGGTCTATTGTGCCGCCATTAACGTTATATGCTCCACGGATTCTCATCCTGTGGATTCCAGCAGGAGGGTTACAAGCAAGTGCAATTGTAAATGTAATTGAGTCATTAACGGCACCTTGAGTAAATCCAGAACCAACCAAAGAGGGAGAATAACCAATTTGCTCTGAAGAAGAAAATAAACCATCATCGTTATAATCAATCCAAGCTGCATAGCCTTGACTTCCATATTCACCTGTTGAAATAGATAAACTATAAGAGGATGATGGAACAAGGGTTGCAGTATAATTAGGTTGCCCAGTAAAAAAAGTATATGAGGGGTCACCTGCAACAAAACCAGTGTTATTAGATAATGTTGTTCCTCCAATTGAAACATTTGAAATCAAATCTCCAAATGATGTTCCAGTTGTATATTGCGGAGTACAATAACATTGTGTATAAGGAGCTATTGTTATATGAACAGGGTTCGAATTTGTTGAGTTGAATCCAGAGCAAGTTACGGCACAATAATAATATATGTCAGTTGTAGCGGTAATTGATAAAGAATTAGATGTATCTCCAGAAATAGCTGTGTAATTAATACCATCAGTAGAACTATACCATTGGTAAGTGACACCAGAGCCTAATGTCGTTGTTTCAAGAGTTAACAATGAATTTGTGCCTGGGCATAAACTTAGCCCATTACTAGAAAGTGTATTTCCTGGAGCAGGAAGAGCACTACATGGTGCACATGTTGGAGTTGATGAAAAAAGTGTTGTGAGAGCAAGTGAATCTGAATTACTTACCATATTGAAGAGTTCAATTCCATTTTCATCATACAAAATTACACTCATTTCACTGGGCCAATTTCCTGGGACATTCCAAATAAGATCAGCTTGGATACCAGGCGTAACAGGTACTAGAATTGTTGTGTCATTTGCGCTAAAATTCGGACTTTGGTTAGGTCCATTCAAAAATGCAATTGTATCTCCGTTTTGAACCAAGACCATTTGACCATTGTTCCAACCATCACCATAAGCGTCACCAAGAACTAATGTGTAGTTACATTGAGAAAAACCTAAAAAGGCAAAAAAACAAATTGAAAGTAGTAGAGTAATTTTTTTCATTTTAAATAATTTGTTTCAAATATAATAGAATTTTTTGGGTTAAAAAATCCTGTTTTTTCATTTATAGTTTAACTATTGTTGGAACACAAAAAATAATTTATTGAATAATGTATCTTTGCCAAACGAAGATTTTAAAAATTATGAACAGTAAAAAAATATTGAATAAAACAGCCCTCGTTTGTGGAAGTACCCAAGGAATCGGAAAAGCAGCGGCATTAAAACTGGCAGAGATGGGAGCGAATGTTGTTTTAATTGCAAGAAATAAAGATAAATTGCAACAAGCAATCGCTGATTTATCCAAAAAAGAAGGACAAAATCATCAATTTATAGTAGCTGATTTTTCAAATCCGGAAGAACTAAAAAAAATAATTACTGATTTTATTTCGGAAGGAAACATTATCAATATTTTAATCAATAATACTGGTGGACCGAAGGGCGGACCGATCAAAGATGCGTCTGTAGATGAGTTTATCAATACGTTCAATCAACATTTGATTTGTAATCATATTTTAGTGCAAGCTATTTATCCAGGAATGATAACATCTGGTTATGGTAGAATTATCAATGTGATTTCTACTTCCGTAAAGCAACCCCTCCCAAATTTAGGAGTTTCAAATACCATTCGTGGAGCAGTTGCAAGTTGGAGTAAAACACTTGCGAATGAACTCGGCCAATATGGGATTACAGTTAATAATGTTTTACCTGGAGCAACAAATACCATTCGCTTACAGGGAATCGCAGAAGCAAAATCTGAAAAAACAGGAGAAAGTGTTTTGGATATTTTTAGTGAAATGGCAGAAGAATCTCCAATGAAACGTATTGCACAGCCTGAAGAAGTAGCAGCAGCGATTGCTTTCTTGGCTTCACCAGAAGCTTCCTATATTAACGGGATTAATCTTCCTGTTGATGGAGGAAGAACGAAGTCTCTTTAACAAGACCTTACCATTTTTTATTTTTATTATTTACAAATTTTCTCGAATAGTTATTTCTTAAATCAAAACGGCAAATTCATTGCATTTTTCTCTTATTTTTGTGTCTATGGATAAAAACCAAGATTTACTGAATAGAAGGAAGTTAGCAACCTTAGGAGGAGGAAAGGAACGAATCGATAAACAACACCAGCAGGGTAAACTTACCGCTCGGGAGCGAGTAACGGTGCTTTTGGATGAAAATTCTTTTGAAGAAATAGGTTCTTTTGTCGAACATCGCGCTACCGCTTTCGGCTTGGATAAACAACGTTTTCCTGGCGATGGTGTAATTACTGGTTACGGAACCATTCATGGTCGATTGGTTTATGTTTTCTCGCAAGATTTCACTGTTTTAGGCGGTTCTCTTTCTGAAACACATGCTGCGAAAATTTGCCGTATCATGGATTTGGCCATGAAAAATGGAGCGCCTGTAATTGGTTTAAACGACTCAGGTGGAGCTAGAATTCAAGAAGGGGTTGTTTCTTTGGCTGGTTATGCGGATATTTTTTATCGAAATACAAGAGCCTCTGGAGTGATTCCACAAATTTCAGTTATCATGGGGCCATGTGCTGGTGGTGCAGTTTATTCGCCTGCATTAACCGATTTTATTTTCATGGTCGAGGAAACTTCATACATGTTTGTGACTGGTCCGAATGTTGTAAAAACGGTAACTCACGAGGAAGTAACTTCCGAAGATTTGGGAGGAGCAAAAGCACATGCGGAAAAATCAGGAGTTAATCATTTCACTGCAGCAAATGATGTAGAATGTTTGAAAAAGGTAAGAGATTTAGTTACTTACTTACCTCAGAACGCTTACGAATTAGCACCACAACCAACAATTTTTAATTACACCAAATCCAAGCTGGATCAGATTGGTAAAATACTACCTGAGAACGCAAATATTCCATACGACATCCGCAAAGTTGTGGAGTGTGTTATTGACGATGAAAGTTTCAGAGAAGTTCAGGCGGATTACGCTAAAAATATCGTTGTTGGTTTTGCGCGCATCGAAGGAAAAACAATTGGTGTCGTTGCAAATCAACCATCTGCATTAGCCGGAGTTTTAGATATTGATGCATCTCGAAAAGGAGCTCGATTCGTTCGTTTTTGTGATTCATTTAACATTCCACTTTTAGTATTTGAAGATGTTCCGGGATTTTTGCCGGGCACAGATCAGGAATGGAGAGGTATAATAACACATGGAGCTAAATTGCTATATGCTTTTTCAGAAGCGACAGTTCCAAGAATTACCGTTATTACAAGAAAAGCTTATGGAGGTGCATTTGACGTAATGAACTCCAAAAGCATTGGAGCAGATTTGAATTTTGCTTGGCCAACTGCCGAAATTGCTGTTATGGGCGCAAAAGGCGCAGCTGAAATCATTTTCAAAAGAGAAATCGCATCAGCTGAAGACCCACAAGCCAAATGGTTAGAAAAAGAAGCTGAATATGCTGAAATGTTTGCAAATCCTTATCGCGCAGCAGAACGAGGTATTGTGGATGATGTGATTCTTCCCGAAGAAACAAGAGCCAAAGTAATTGCCGGATTCAAAATGTTGGAGAAAAAAGCAGAGACGTTACCAAAGAAGAAACACGGGAATATCCCTCTTTAAGTGAAAATTAAAAGTTAAAAATTGAAAATGTAGAATGAAGTCCGAATGTCTTTTGTCTTTCAGTCATTTATCCCTCCGTAATTTGTTTCTCGGTCATTTGTCCCAATGTCATCTGTCATTAAGTCATTCCATCATAAAATCCTAACATTAAAAAAATAAAAATGAAAAACCTAATTGAAGCATTTCCCCAAAACATTGTAGATGCAGTTGAAATTGCTAAAGGGAAAAACTACCTACAACCAAAAAATGAAATTAAAAATATATTAATTTGTGGATTAGGTGGTTCCGGAATCGGAGCGAAAATTGTTGCAAACTGGATTCAAGACGAAATAAAAGTTCCGGTTTTAATCAGTAACGAATATGCACTTCCAGCTTTTGTAGATAAAAACACGTTGGTAATCGGCTCATCATACTCTGGTAATACAGAAGAAACTATCATGAGTGTTCAAGAAGCGCATGAAGTTGGTTGTCACATCATTGGAATTTGTAGCGGTGGAAGTTTGGCTGATTTTTGTAAAACAAATCAATATGATTACGTGCTTGTACCGGGTGGAAATCCTCCGAGAAGTGCATTGGCATTTTCAGTAGTTCAGTTATTGGATATTCTATCAAAATTGGGGTTGATTTCATCAACGAGTTTAAATCAAATGAACGCTTCTGTTGCGTTATTAAATAAGGAAAATCAAGAAATTCATCAAATTGCTAAAGAACTGGCAGACTTTTTATTTGGTAAAGTTGGAATCTATTATTCTGAAACAAAATACGAAGGAGTGATTGTCAGAGCGAGACAACAATTTGATGAAAACTCGAAATATTTGGGCTGGCATCATACCATTCCGGAAATGAATCACAACGAATTGGTTGGATGGAGTGGCGGAGATGCACGTTTTGCACCTGTTTTCTTTTGCACAGGGGATTTACATCCAAGAAATCAAAAACGATTGGAAATTTCCATGGCACATGTTGAATCCAAGTGTGGAGAAATTTTCAAATTGGAAGCAAAAGGAAATAACTTCGTTGAAAGGTCTTTGTACTTAATAAATGTTGTTGATTGGGCTTCCTATTACTTATGTAATTTGAACGGAGCAGATATCATCGATATTCAAATTATTGATTACCTCAAAGGAGAAATGGCCAAATTCAATGGATAGTAAACCGGTCGTTTATGTTCGTGATTTGGGTCTCATTGATTACAAAGAAGCTTGGGACTACCAAGAAATTCTTTTTAAAACGGCAATTGATTTAAAAATTGCAAAACGCAACGGTGAAACGGAAGAAATCCCAGAAAATCACCTTTTGTTTTGTCAACATCCACATGTCTTTACTTTAGGAAAAAGTGGTAATGTCGAAAATTTACTTTTGAATGAAAATCAGTTGGATCAACATGATGCTTCTTTTTACAAAATAAATAGGGGTGGAGATATTACTTATCATGGTCCTGGACAATTAGTTGTTTACCCAATTTTTGATTTGGAGCAGTTTTTCACGGATATTCACAAATACATGCGCTTTTTAGAGGAAGCGGTTATTTTTACCTTAAAAGATTTTGGAATTGATTCCGGTCGTGTAGAAGGATTGACTGGTGTTTGGATTGACGGTGATACAAAACAAGCTAGGAAAATTTGTGCTATGGGAGTGAAAAGTTCACGTTGGGTTACAATGCACGGCATCGGATTTAATATAAATACAGATTTAAACTTTTTTTCACATATCATTCCTTGTGGAATTGATGATAAAGCGGTAACTTCAATGCAACGGGAGTTAGGTTATGAGCTAAATATCAGTGAAGTAGCCATTCGATTGCAAAATCACCTCTCAGAACTTTTTGATTTTTCAATTAAATCTTAAACGATGAAACGCATTAAAAAAGGATTTCGCTATTTTCTCTATTCATTCTTGACAATTATTGTTGGGTTGAACTTATTCATTTTGCTTTCCGGGAGATTTTATCTTTATTCCGGAATAATGAAAACGTATGCGATTGGAAAATCAGGCCCTGGTATTTACGATTTGAATGTATTTCCCCACACGACAATTGATAAAGCAAAAGTCCCATTTAATTGGCAAAGACACGAGAAATACAATTCGTTTACCTTTGATAAATTCGAAAAGAAATACCATAATCGCCTTGGAACAAAATCGTTTTTAGTATTTAAAAATGACACACTTTTATTTGAAAAATATTTCGGGAACCACAATCAAGAAACAGTTTCAAATTCTTTTTCTGCCGCGAAAACGGTTATCGGTTTGCTAATTGGAATTGCCATTGAAGAGGGGAAAATAAAAAGTGTGGATGAGCCTGTCGGGAACTATTTACCCGAATTCAATGAAAATGGTAGAAATGACGTTACGATTCGTCATTTACTTTTAATGGCTGCCGGGTTTGATTGGCGCGAAAGTGGAAGTAATCCGATTTCAGAAGCAGCTGAAGCGTATTACGGTGACGATCTTTATGGTTTGGTTACCAGACAACAGGTAGTTGAAAAACCGGGAACAAAATTTAATTATCAAAGTGGAGATTCTCAAATATTGGGATTTGTTCTCCAAAAAGCAACAGGCAAAAGTATTTCCGAATACACGGAAGAAAAACTTTGGAAACCAATGGGTGCAGGCCATAACGCATATTGGAGTTTGGACAAGGAAAGCGGAGATGAAAAAGCTTTTTGTTGTTTGTATGCCACTCCACGCGATTTTTCATTGATTGGGTTACTCATTCTAAACGAAGGAAAAATTGGAAATAAACAAGTTGTTCCAAAATGGTACATTCACGAAATGGTAAAAACACCTAAGTTATCAACGGAAGAAAATATTCAAAATTTGCGTTACGGTTGGCATATTTGGACTTATAAGAATCATGGAAAACCAATTTATTATTGTCGGGGATTAAAAGGACAATATATAATTGCAATTCCGGATAAAAAAATGGTTGTCGTGCGTCTCGGGATGGAACGCGAAGACAATTTCTTAATCCCTGAAAACAAAGAAGCCGATAAAGCGTTTCATGCTAAATACGACGAAAAAGTGGGACATCCAATGGATTTATTTGTTTATTTGAAAATGGCAGATAAAATCGAGAAACAGATTGATAAAAAATGAAGGAAGAATTAAAAGGTCCGAAAGTAGAAAATGTTGCGATTGCAATTGTTCAGACAAAACCGGAAGCAGAGGATAAGGAACATTATGTGTATCTTTTTAATTTGCGTGATGACATCATGGAAGGAATCATTGTCACAAGCACTGGCTATGGCGAAAATTTGATGACCGGAGAAAAAATCAAGACCTCTACCTTACGCCACGGAATTGAAGTTATGTTACCGAATGAAGCCGCACGCATTGAACCCATTATGCCTGAAGTTTTTGGAATCGCCAACGAATATTGGGTAAGTTTTTGGGTAAACGACGTGTTGTATGACAAGAAATTTATCTTTCCTGCAGGAATTATCACAGAATCAAACTTTAAACTAATTGAACAACTCGGAGTTCCCGGTGTTATCTTAAAATGAAGCAGTTACTAAAAATAATCGTTTTCCTTGTCCTTAATTTTGGAGCTTTAGCACTCGGAAGTTATTTAATGGGAGGTTCACCTGCAACAAACACCTGGTATATCGAATTAAAACGAGCTCCTTGGACGCCGCCAGGCTATTTCTTTGGTTTAGCTTGGACAACCATCATGATTTTATTCACAGTTTTTCTGGTCAAAAATTTCAGTTGGAATAAAAGTTTTATAGCTCTTTTAATTGCTCATTACGTTCTAAACATTGGTTGGAACCCAATTTTCTTTCGTTGGCATTTGTTAGGTTTGGGTTGCATTGTAATAGCGCTTTTGTTCGTGACGGTTTTCAGTTTTTTGTTTCTCGTTGAAAAGTCCAAACGCACAAGTTCAATTCTACTTCTTCTGCCCTATTTGCTATGGCTCTGCGTGGCTTTTAGTCTGAATTTATATCCGTTGATACAGATAGGTTTATTACTTTTCCTTAGGAATTTATTTAAAAATATATTTTTCTTATTTTAGCTTTGGAAAATAAAAGTGCTGCCTTCTCCAGTCGTCTGAACGTTATAAGCAATGAAGCCAACTTCCAAAATAATATTGATTTTAATAATAGCCTTTACTGGTTTTCTGGTTATTAATAGACAAATAGGATATTTTTACATTCCTCTTTTTAGTGTTCCTAATAATAGCGTACGAGTTAAATTTAAAAATGAATCTGATCAGCCAATTAAATCAATATATATTAACGGGCAGACTATTAATTCATTAAAAAATGGGGATAGTTACATTTATACATATAAGCATACTTCAGGTGAAGGAACATACAAATTTGAGGTTGAATTTGAACGAGGAAATAAATTGAAAGAGCAAGAAAGATATGTCGAGGAAGGCTATTACATAACTGAGATAATAAAAAATAATTCAGTTGAAACTCAATATTAAAATGCTTATGACAGCTGTCAAGCACCAACCCTCCAATCTTTACTTCGGAAGAACGGAAAATTTGAAAGAAAATAAATTTAACTTCGAAACTATAATTTATTTTAAAGAGTCGGGCCGATCGCCAAGCTGCAAAACGTTATAGTTAATGATGAACAGAGCAAAAACCATATTTGTAATTGCCATATTGTTGATATGTGGTGTCGGAATTTATTCGTTTAACCAAAAAGCGAACAATAAAATCACTGTGGAAGTCTCTAAAGGAATGGACGTCGAATTAGTTAGAATACAATATGGATTTTATTCAGGAAACAACACAAATGATAAACCATTAGTTGAAAAAGGTTTAAAACAAATCGTGTTTGAAAGTGGTAAATCAACTGGATTTGAAACGATATGTGGTGAAAATGACTTTCTAATTACTTATGGAAAAGAATATTATATCAAAGTTCGACACTTTATCCCGAATAATTTCACCGATGGATTACCAGAGCCACACGAATATCAATTCAAATTAAAGAAAACGAGTGAGGGAATTGAATTATTATTGGATGTGAAAGGACAAGATGGAATGACAATTACAGAAAAGATGGCTAGAATTGCGGACGCAGAAAGTAACCAGCAAGGAGAGCCAATAAATAAAGAAAAACTATAACATGCTGTAAGCAAAATGGCGCCCGGTTACACTCGAAAGAAAGGGCCAAATTGCCTACAGCAGAACCGTTAATCTTAAATCCCACCAACATAAAATGACCCCCGAAAACAATTACCTCGAAATAAACCGTCAAGCTTGGAACAAGAGAGTTGAAGCACATTTAAAGTCCGAATTTTACGACCTTGACAATTTTCTAAAAGGAAAAAGTTCACTCAATGATATTGAATTAAACTTGCTTGGCGATATTAAAGGAAAAACTATTTTGCACTTGCAGTGTCATTTCGGACAAGACACCATTTCGTTGAGCAGACTGGGTGCGAATGTTACTGGTATTGACTTATCAGATAAAGCGATTGAAAACGCTCAACAAATTGCAAAAGAAACTGGCTCGAATGCCAAGTTCATCTGTTGCGATATTTATGACCTACCAAATCAGTTGGACGAAAAATTCGACATCGTTTTCACAAGTTACGGGACTATTGGTTGGTTGCCCGACTTGGATCAGTGGGCAAAAATTATTTACAAGTTTTTAAAGCCAAACGGACAATTTGTGTTTGTGGAATTTCATCCGGTTGTTTGGATGTTTGATGGCAACTTCGAAAAAATCGGTTACAGATATTTTAATACAGGAGCAATTATAGAAACGAATAGCGGGACATATGCCGACAAAACAGCTGATTTAACCATTTACGACGTATCTTGGAACCACGGTATCAGCGAAGTATTAAACAGTCTGATTAAAAACGGACTTGAAATAAAATCGTTTGACGAGTTCGACTATTCGCCTTATAATTGTTTTAACAAGACAGTAGAATTTGAGCCAAATAAATACAGAATAGAACATCTGGACAACAAAATTCCAATGGTCTATTCTATTAAAGCGACAGCAAAGGAAAAACAATGAACGAAGAAATAAAGTCATATAACGTCCAACATACAGAAACAGACCAAGAAGTTTGCGACTTACTCGCTTTCACAATTAACAACGAATTGAAAGAAGCAGAAAGTAAAATTTGGCACGCCCATCCAGTTTGGTTTTTAGACGGAAATCCGGTGGTTGGATACAGTAAACAGAAAAAGGGAATCAGACTGATGTTTTGGAGCGGAGCAGATTTTGATGAAGAATCGTTAATTGTAAGAGAAGGAAAATTTAAAGACGCTTCTATCTTTTATAATCACTTTTCAGAAGTAAATACGGAGGACTTAATTCGCTGGCTTAAGAAGTCAAGAGAAATACAATGGGATTATAAAAATATTATCAAGAGAAAAGGGAAATTAGAACGACTAAAATAAGATGCAACCAACACCTGAACATAACGAACGAATGGCGAAAATGACCTTGGCCTTGGTTTATCCGCTTTACATTGCTAAAATTGAGAAAAAAGGAAGAACAATTGAAGAATTGAATCAAGTCATCGAATGGCTAACAGGTTTTGACAACCTAAAAATTCAAGAATTAATTACCGAGAAAGCGACGTTCGAAACATTCTTTGAAAAAGCAAAATTGAACCCAAATGCCAACTTGATTAAAGGCGTAATCTGTGGTTATCGGATCGAAGAAATTGAAAATCCGTTAACGAAACAAGTTAGGTATCTTGACAAATTAGTAGATGAATTGGCCAAAGGCAAAAAGATGGATAAAATTTTAAGAGAGATGTAAACTAAATTTAAGTATATTTGATAGTATCAAATGATAGTATCATTATATGAATCCTCCTTATCAGATAACTTCTGAGATTTTAAAACTAATTGCTGAAATATCTGAAAAAATTGGTCATATTAACGCTAAATTTTTGGACAAACCTTCTCCCAAACTCAGGAAGGAAAACCGAATAAAAACAATCCATTCGTCATTAAGCATTGAGGGAAATACCCTCACTGAAGAGCAAATCACTGCGCTAATTGAGAAAAAGAGAGTAATTGGTCCAGAGAAAGATGTCATTGAAGTATTAAATGCAATTGCGGTTTATGATCAATTGAAATTATTCGATCCAACTTCTTCTAAATCATTCCTCAAAGCGCATGAAATTCTTATGAAAGGTTTAATCTCAACGAATGGAAAATACCGTAAAACAGGTGTTGGCATCGTGGCTGGTAATCGGATAGCTCATTTAGCTCCACCGGCTGATAATGTTCCTTTTCTAATGAATGATTTATTTAACTACTTGAAAAAATCAAATGAATTAACTTTAATTAAAAGCTGTGTTTTTCACTATGAAATGGAATTTATTCATCCTTTCATTGATGGTAACGGGAGAATGGGCCGATTTTGGCAAACATTGATTTTAATGAAGGAAAATTCAGTTTTTGAATTTATCCCTTTTGAAAATAGTATTCATAAAACCCAAAAAGACTATTATCACGCGCTTTCTAATAGTGACAAATCAGGAAGTTCAACACCTTTCATCGAGTATATGCTTCATGTCATTAATGATTCTCTTTCTAATTTGCTTGATTTAAAAAGTCGCGTCATGACGATGGAGGATCGGCTAACTTATTTCTCAGAAACCATTGATTCAGAATTCAATCGAAAAGATTACATGCGTGTTTTTAAGGAAATTTCTTCAGCAACAGCAAGCCGTGATCTGAAACATGGAGTTGACCAGGGTATTTTTGAGAAATGGGGGGATAAATCAAACACGACATACAGAATTATAAAAAAACCTTAAGGAGTTAAATCCAAATCACCCTCACTCCAAATCTCTTAGATTCAATTTCCTCAACTAAGTTGTAATAATATTATTTTGTGATGCGTTTTTGGTGTATATTTACACCACTACAAAGAAATTATGAGACGACAAAGCATTTCCTTTACTGAGCCAAATGATGAATGGCTTAAAAATCAAATTGCGAATAAAGAATATTCTAGTAAGAGTGAATTAGTCAATGATTTAATTCGTCAAGCAAGGAATCAGCAAAAGCAAATTGATTTAATACGATTAAAGCTTGATCGAGCGGAAAAATCTGGATTTACCACCGATTCAAAATCTGAAATTTTAAAGCAATCTAAGAAATTGCTGAATGGCTAAATATAAGTTAAGTAATGTTGCAAAAGAGGATTTAATTCGGATTCATCATTATGGAGTGCATCGATTTGGTATTAATCAAGCTGATAAATACGTTGAGTCTTTCTTTGATTATTTCGAAATAATTGCGAAAAACCCAGAAGCATTTGAAGCTGTTGATTTTATTAAATCAGGTTACAGAAGATGCGCCTGTGGTGTAGATAGTATTTTTTTCAAAACAACAAATGGAGAAGTCGAGATTATGACAATAATTGGAAGACAAGATCTTAATCAACTGCTTTAACTCCAATTCAATCACTCCAAATCCTTTAAGTTCAGCTTCCTCAACTTAGGTGAGATTTTTCCTGTAATTGCCACCACTAACATTGTTAACGAACCACCCACAACAATTGCTGCTTTTGTTCCCCACCATTTGGCAGTCAGACCCGATTCAAAAGCGCCTATTTCATTCGAAGAACCGATGAAAATTCCGTTAACGGCTGAAACCCTTCCTCGCATGTGATCCGGTGTGGCTAGTTGCAAAATGGAATGACGAATTACCACACTCACATTGTCGAAAGCGCCCGTCAAGAATAAGAAAAACAAAGCCAACCAGAAATTCGTTGAGAAACCAAATAGAATCGTAGAAATTCCAAACCCCGCAACGGAATACAACAAAATTTTCCCGGCATTTCCAACGGGTGGTCTGTATGCGATAATTAAAGCCATAATCGCTGCACCAAATGCAGGAGCTGCACGTAAATATCCCAATTCAACGGGTCCAGCGTTTAACACATTCTTGGCAAAATCAGGAAGTAGGGCAACCGCTCCACCAAACAAAACCGCAAATAAATCCAAGGACAGCGCGCCAAGAACGAGTTGGTTTTTCATTACAAACTTTACGCCCACGCTGATACTTTCCCAAATGCTTTCGCCTTCGTCTTTCGTTGGTGTTTCCTTCCTCGGAATGAATATCAATGAAAACAAGGCAATAAAAATGAATACCAACGCCACACCATATGCCGTCATATAATCAATTGCCACTAAAAAACCGGAAATTGAGGGCCCAATAATCGATGCCAAATGCCAAATCGTACTGTTCCAAGTCGCGCCATTTCCATATAATTTCCGAGGTAAAAGTTGAGAAAGAAATGGAGAAAGCGCTGCTGACATAAATCCGCGAATAATGCCGATCATTCCAACTAAAATGAAAATTGGCAAAGTCCCATACGTTTTCAATAAACCACTATTCTCAATGGATAGGTACAACAAGGCAGTACTTGCCAAAATAAAAATCAAGGTGAAAAGAACAATGATTTTCTTTCGGTTAAATGTATCCGCAATATGCCCTGAAAAGATAGAAATCAAAATGAAAGGAATCGCTTCGGCTAAACCAATTAATCCAAGATCCAATACACTTCCACTAATCGAATAAACTTGCCAACCCACAATTACACTTTGCATTTGGATGGCCATCGTAAGAAAAAATCGAAAAGTCAAAAAGAACTGATAGTCTTTGATTTTCAATACGGCAAAGGGATCGTGCTTTTCGTGACTCACCATTAAAGGATTTCGGCAAGGTTTTTACCAGTCATTTCTTTCGGAGCAGAAATTCCCATTCGATTTAAAATCGTCGGAGCCACATCGGCAAGAATTCCAGGTTGAAGTGTTACGTTTTTGTCATTCGTCACCAAAACCATCGGAACCGGATTCAAACTATGAGCCGTATTGGGACTTCCATCGTCATTTAATGCATAATCTGCATTTCCATGGTCTGCGATGACTAAGAACTCATACCCAAGTTCTTGTCCTTTGCTCACAACATCATTTAAACACGCATCAACAGTCTCGACAGCCTTTACAATCGCTTCATAAACTCCAGTATGTCCAACCATGTCTGGATTCGCGAAGTTCAAACAAATGAAATCAGGCTTTTGATTACCCATAAAATCAACTATGCGATCACGAACTTCAAAGGCACTCATTTCCGGCTGTAAATCGTAAGTCGCAACCTTAGGTGAATTAACCAAAATTCGATCTTCATTTGGGAAAACGGCTTCTCGACCTCCACTAAAAAAGAAGGTTACATGCGGATATTTCTCTGTTTCAGCAATGCGAACTTGCTTTTTGCCAGCATTTGAAACAACCTCTCCAAGTGTATTGAACAAATTATCTTTTTCATAGACCACATTTATATTTTTGAAAGTCGCGTCGTAATTGGTCATCGAGCAATAATGCAAATCCAAAGGCTCCATTTCCCATTCAGGAAAAGCTTTTTGAGTTAAAGCAATCGTAATTTCTCTCGGACGATCTGTTCGAAAATTAAAGCAAATTACCACATCTCCATTTTCAATAATTCCTTCAGAATTGATGATACTTGGCTCAATGAATTCATCTGTAATTCCATTTTGATAGGAAAATTCAATTGCTTCAGCGGGTGAATTAAATTGCGAACCAACACCTTTTGTCAGCAAGTCGTACGCTTTTTTGACACGTTCCCACCGATTATCACGATCCATCGCGTAGTAACGACCCACAATAGATGCAACCTTGCCAGCAGAATTTTTTAAATGATTATTCAATTCTTGAAGAAAACCCAATCCACTTTTTGGATCGCAATCACGGCCATCGGTAAACGCATGAATAAATACCTTATCCAATCCATGAGATTTTGCCATATCACAAAGCGCATACAAATGTTCTTGTGAACTATGAACACCTCCCTTGGAAACAAGTCCTATGAAATGAACTTTACAATTACGTTTTTTTGCATCTGCAAAGGCAGAAGTTAAAACCTTATTTATTTGAAATTCTCCGTCTCGAATTGCTTTATTAATACGTGTAAGTTCCTGATAAACAATTCTTCCGGCCCCAATATTCAAATGACCAACTTCTGAATTTCCCATTTGACCATCAGGAAGACCAACATCTTCACCGCTTGTTTTTAAAGTCGCATTCGGGTAATTATTCAAAAGGGAATCCATAAACGGAGTATTCGCATTTGAGATGGCATCTGATTTAGAACCATTTCCTATCCCCCAACCATCTAAAATAATAAGTCCAACTTGTTTGCTCATAATGGTAAAGTTACTTCAAAAATACTGCCTTGGGGCAAATTATTTTTACATACAATTGTTCCGTGATGCAGATTAACAAACTCAGAAACAATGTATAAACCTAGTCCACTTCCTTTTGTTTGCCTGGTATCTTCATTCCCTGCGCGATAAAATTTATTGAAGATTGTTCCCTTTTGTTCGGGAGGAATTCCAGGCCCTAAATCACAAACTCCAAAAGACATTGAATTTCCAGATTGTCTGCAAAAAACCTTAATTCCTGCATTCTTTCCTGCATATTTAATTGCGTTTTCAATCAAATTCGTTACGATTGTTTCAATCATGAATTTGTCTCCTTGTAGAACCGGTTCATTTTCTATGTCCATTTCAATTACTATCTCCTGGAAACGTTTGTTGAATCGTTCAATGATTTGCTTGACGGTTGATTTGAATTCAATTTCTGTAATTACAGGTGAAAGCGCTTTGTTGTCTAACCGAGAAGCATTTAGGATATTATCTATAAGTAATTCCAACCGTTCGTTTTCCTCGAGTGCTTTAGTGAGTAAATCTGTTTTCTTTTCAGGGGTTAGATCCCTTTTTATTAATGTTTGAAGATACAATTTGGTAGAGGCAATGGGAGTTTTGAGTTCATGTGTAACAGAAAGTAAAAAATTTGATTGTCTTTGAGAAAAGGTTAATTCTTTGCGAATCGTGGATCTTATTTTGAATAATCCGAAAACAAGAATTAATAGAAAAACAGAACCTTCACCAACAATCATTAAGATTTTTCTATAAACTATTTTATCGTCTAAATTACTTTCTTGGCTTAGTTGAATTAAGTGAAAACCCCACCACAAAAATTGTAATATGACATAGACACTTAGGATGTAAAATAGAATATTGGTCTGTTTTTTCATCAATGGCTAATCTTTGGTTGTGCCTTCGTCTGAATCAGATTTTTTAAATATATTCCCAACTTCACGTCCGATTTTTTGAATTGTTTCAACTCCAGCCAGAATTGGTGATGCTGAAATATCTTCGTAATTAGAGTAAAGTTGATCAAATTGCAATCCGGGATAAATAAAAATCGAATCATTTTTTGGGCAAGCTTTTTCAATTTTTGAAGAAAATGCCTCCAATCCAGGTTCGTATGAAACAGAACCAACTCTTGCTGAACAAAATATTATTAGATCTTCCTTTGACTTATTATAAAGTAAGAAAAAGTCTTCTGAACTTTCAATTTCTATTAACTTGACATTAAAGTCCAATTTGTTGGCATACCCTACTTTTTGAAAGCGTTCAAATGTTGCGTGAGTTGCATAAATTTCAATGTTAATAGAAAGTTCTTTAGCAAGTCGAATCACACGTTCCACCCAAAGAGAAAAAGTAGGCTCAAGTTCGGATAAAGGCGGTGCAACTAAAATGATATTTTCATAACTAACAGAAGGTTTGTCAAGCTGACAAAAGAAAATTGTTTTATCACAAACATCAAGTAAATGTGCACGATCATCGCCAACGATTCTTTTCAGAATGTTTAAATTGTTTTGGCTGTCATTTAGAATGACAATATCTGATACGAGTTCTTTGGAAACCCTTGCAATACCAGAGGATAAATTGTGATCTATGGTCGCAATGGTATTTATTTTTGATTCATGTCCGGAAAAATGCTTCACGATGTCTTCAAGCGATTTTCTGGATTTACGAATCATTTTTTCCGCTTGATCGTTGTTGGGATAAACACTAACAACGGATATTGGGTTAATTACTTTTGGATCGGATACAAGTAGCGCAAAATCAATTAAGTTTTCGTTACCGCTTAATTCATTGATTGAAACCATAATATGCTTGTTTCGAAGCCTAGTTTCATTTTCATCTAAGTCGCTATTTTCAGATATTTCAATCAATAATTTTTTTCCTGCGCTTTCAGTCACAAAAGAAGCCGTCATACAAGTAAAGAGAATTAAAAGTACTGTACCATTAACTATATTAATATCCAAAATCCCTTTTCCCCCATCGTAACCAACCATAATAATTGCCAGCGTTGCTGCTGCATGTGAGGTACTTAATCCAAAAATTATTTGTCGTTCAATTTTGGTTAATTTAAAAATCAACTGTGTTGCGAAGGCGGCAAGCCATTTACTAAAGATGGCAAAAGAAGTCAAAACACCGGCAATCACAAGTGGCCAAGTCCCCTGAAAAAATGCTTTGTAATCGACCACCATTCCTACGAAAATAAGGAAGAATGGAATGAAAAGAGAATTTCCAATAAACTCAACTCGGTTCATTAAAATGGAATTGTGAGGAATCAATCTATTTAAAACCAAACCTGCGACAAATGCTCCAATAATGTGTTCTACACCAGCCATCTCTGCAAGAAACGCAGAGAAGAAAACAACCGAAAGCACGAAGATGTATTGGGAAGTTTTTTCACTGTCCAATTTACTAAAGAACCAACGAGCCACCTTTGGAATAATGAAAAACATTATAAAAGAGAATATGCTCAAAGAAGTGATTAATCGAATCCAAAAGGCAAAATCGAGGTTCCCTTTTGTTGAACTTGAAATTATTGCCAAAATAATAAGTACCGCAGTATCTGTTAATATCGTACCACCAACAGTTATTGCAACTGAACTGTGTTTAGATAATCCATATTTACTTATAATTGGATAGGCGACGAGCGTGTGTGTAGCAAACATACTTGCAGTAAGCAAACTTGCCATTGGACTTAAATGAAGAGCGTAATAACAAATAGGATATCCTAAAAACAAGGGTAATGCAAACGTCAATAAACCGAAAGTGATGCTTTTGTTCAGGTATTTTTTAAATTGATTTAAATCCAATTCAAGACCAGCAATAAACATAATATAAAGTAAGCCAATGGTTGAGAAAAGTTTAATCGACCCTTCAGATTCCATCGTTTTTTCTCCTATCAACCTTAATCCGTTTGGGCCAATGATGACTCCAGAAATAATTAGGCCGATGATTGAAGGTATTCTAACTTTACGCAAGAAAATCGGAGATAGTAGAATTATAAATAATAGCAATGAAAAAACAAGTACCGGATTTTTTATCGGGATATGAAACGCAGCAACAAAATGTTCGAAAAAATATTTCATTTCACAGAGTTTTAAACGATAGGTTTTTTGCTTTTATTTCACAAATAATTTTTTCAATCGATCCTTTCAGATTTGAGAAACTTTTTTCGCTGTCATGAAAAACTAGAATATCTCCTCCCTTGATTTTCTTCGCTTTCTCAATAATTTTTTCCGTTGAAATTTGATTATCGAAATCATAAGAAAGCCAAGACCAGAAAATTATTTTCTTTCCGTTTTTCAAAAGTTTTAAAAATTGCCAAAAACTAATTCTTCCATAAGGAGGTCTAAATAAATCACTATTTATCAAACGATCAACTTCATTAACAGAATTTAGATAAACATCCAGTTTTGTTTTGGTTCCTCGCTCATGATTCATTGTGTGATTTCCAATCCGATGTCCCTCCGATTCAATTTTTGCAACCAATTCCGGATTTTGTTTAATATTATTACCAACGAGAAAGAAAGTAGCTTTAATCTCTTGCCTCTTCAACAATTCTAGAACCCATGGAGTAACATGTGGATTTGGTCCGTCATCAAAAGTTAAATAAACTGCATTCTTGTCCTTTCCTTTCCAAAGGCCACCCGGAAATAGAATTCGGGCAACTAGCGGGGATCGGAAGAAGTGCATATTATTTCAACGTATCTGTATTTGTATCTCCTTGCATAAGATTTTCTAAATCTATTTGCTCAGGTTTTGATTGTACAGGAGCTGAATTACCAGATGGTTTTAATAATCCGTAATGTTCGCCCATCGAGCCAAGGTTAACTTGTAAACCATTAATCATACCTACATAGTATGTGCCACCAGTGATACTTGTTGCACTTTCCCCTGCATCGCTCGCTTTTTGCTGTAATTCATTGTAAACGCGAGGCATGATATTTTGATAGACATTGTTAATCACCTTAAATAACCTTTTAGCTAGAACGCCATTTTTACTTCCAAGTTCCGAATCATTTGCAATAACATACATTTTAAAACAAGCATCCAAAGCGGCGTATAGATCTTCTGCGTTTTCTGGGTTTCCAGTATAGGTTCCATCACTGTGTTCGAAATAACGGAAAATCGTTTCGTAATTATCTATTAACTTATTTCCAAGTTTCGTCGCTTTAGTTTTATCGCCTGAAATAAAATAAAGTTGAACGTATTCATGTAAACACCCACTCGATTTTGCTTTTATTTCTTGACCCTGAAACATGAAGCTTTGATGCGCAGAATTAATTTTTAATGAATTCATAGGATCAATTTGATTTACTTCACCAAAGTCTAGAACTGTTTCCAAAGGCATTAACTCTAGTGATTTATCAAGAAGTTGAATAGCAGATTTTTTATCTCCTTTTTCTAATAATTGCTCAGCTAAAAGCAAGAAATTAACACGGTATTGCTGCGTATGTCTACGGGCATAGTAATCTGTCAACACCTTCGGATTTTTCATATCACCATAAAGGTATGTTTGCATCAGATTTTTCTTCATTTTTGGCAAATTGAAGAAAACAGGTTCGTTTTTCATAGGGTTTAACTCATAAGCCATACCTACTTGTCTTATGTGTCCAGCACTTAACAAGGCAATTGAGAATGAGGATCCGCGATTGCTTGAAAAATAGATGCCTCTTTTCCAGTCATTATTTGCAACAATGTCCATCATCATTATTTCATCTCTCGCTAAATAGCGATCCCTTTCTGAATTGAATTCAAAAACTATTTTATCAGGACATTTACCTAATTCCCCATTCGACAAAATATCGGCTTTCAAAGCATTTTTCTTGTTTACTTTAAGTGAAAAACGACTTGAAGGGAAGAAACTAAATTTGTTTCCTTCATTTGTTACCATGTTTTTATCATCACGCACAAAAGCCATAGCTTCTTTAAAATCAACGGCAGACCAAGGAGTTTCAAATTCTTCTAATAATGCTTGAAGCTCATTTGCAGCTCCAGAAGCCAATTGAACTGAATTTGTTTGAGCACCCTTAAAGATAGCGATTGTACCATAGTATTTTTTAAGAATACTTTCAGCCAAATTAGTATCATCTGTATTTGTAAGGTATTCAATTCCTTTTAGAGCATTCGGATCTGTGGTAGTAATTTTTGATGTGATTGCACCAATTTTAGAATTGAAATACATCAAGGCTTGTTTTGCTTCACGTTTATTTCCTTTAACACGTAAATTTACAACCTTCGAAATAATATCCTCATCAGCCTGCATGGATAATAATTCTATTAGCGATAAGAAATAAACTTGATCTGTATTTCCTGCATACATTAGAATTTGGTCTTCGCGGAATTTTATTGGTAACGGGTCAGACAAATATGCTTTCATTTTCATTTGATTCGTGTACCAGTCTGTTCCCATAAGAGAAAGATTACACACACGCACATCTGTTCGAATACCTTCAACTTCTTGTAGGTACCAAAGTGGGAAGGTGTCATTATCTCCATTGGTAAATATGATTCCGTTTTTCTCACAAGACTGTAAGTAATTATAAGCCAAGTCTCTTGCAGAAGTTTTACCGCTACGGTTATGGTCATCCCATCCTTGTACGCCCATGATTATAGGAACAATTGCCCCCAAAGCAGTTGCTGCAAGTGCGCTTGAATTGGCGTTTTTGATCCGTGAAAGTAGAATATCATATATTGCATAGACGCCTATTCCAATCCACATAGCGAAGAAATAAAATGATCCTGCATATGCATAATCTCGCTCTCTTGGTTCAAATGGTTTTTGATTAAGATAAACTACAATTGCAAGTCCTGTAAATAAGAATGCAAGACCAAGAACAAAAGCATCTTTTGGAGCTTTGTAGATGTGGAAAATAAGCCCGATTAAAGCAAGAAATAAAGGCAACATGTAAAATTTATTATGAGCCTGATTGTCAGTTGTGTAATGAGGAGCAAACTCCTGACTACCTAATCTTGCTTCATCAATGAAATTAATTCCTGAAATCCAGTTTCCACGTAAGTTGTCGCCGTGTCCTTGAATGTCGTTTTGACGACCAGAAAAATTCCACATGAAATAGCGCATATACATCCAATTAACTTGATAACGGAAAAAATAAGTCAGGTTTTCTCCAAATGTTGGCAAGCGCTTACCATCCCTTCCTAATTCAGTTCCTTTGTCTTCATTGGCGTCATAACCAGACCAATTTTCATACCCTTGTTGATGAAGTGGATTGTCCCCTGAATACATTCTTGGAAAGAAAGTCGATTGAGAATAGGAGGGAACGGCTTGCTTACGAATTGAAGCATTACTTTCGTAATATTTTTCCTCTATCATGTATGCTCCACCATTTTCTTTCACCCAGTTTTCAGCATCCGTTTGTTTTGTGAAAGCTTTCACGGCGATGTCATTGTCAGTTACAACAAATCTCCTTAAGTAATAAGGAGAAAGATCTCCCCAACCCTCACGACTTAGTAATTGTGGACCTTCCGCAGTCATTTCTTCTCCTTCTCTTAGTGAATTCCAATAATTTCCGAATAGAATGGGAGCAGAACCATATTGTTCTCTTTTTAAATAGGAGTGAAGAGTAACTAGATTTTCTGGGTCATTTTCATCTAATGGAGTGTTTGCATTTGAACGGATTACAATAACTGCAAAACTTCCGTATCCGATTAGAAGGAAAATTAATCCCATCATTGCGTTGTAAAGAATGGTTTTTTTGGATTTTTGAGCAAAATAAACACCAACTATACAAGCACCAATAAGCAATAAAAAGAAGAAAACTGTCCCTGTGAAGAATGGCAATCCTAAACTATTTACAAATGCCACCTCAAAACTAGATGCTAATGATACTGACCCTGGAATAATCCCCTCTTGAATAAATCCTAAAGCGAAGATTGAAATAAGACCTGTCAACAAAACACCACCTATATTTACAATTGGCTTTACGCGAAAATAGATCATGTAACCAATGGCAGGAACAACTAGGATACCTAATAAGTGAACGCCAATTGCAAGCCCTAAAAGGAAAAGTATTAATAATATCCAACGATTTGGGTTCGCAGTAATTGATAATTGTCCATTTTGAACCAATGCCATTTCCTCATCCCATTTTAATATCGCCCAAAAAATTATTGCAGTAAACAAGGATGCCATTGCATAAACTTCACCCTCAACTGCAGAAAACCAAAATGAATCAGAAAAGGTATAGGCTAAAGAACCAATTGCCGCACCAGAGAAAATCGCAAATTGATCTCCTCCCGAAATTGTCTTGGACTTGGCAAGAACCATTTTTTTAATTAACAGCGTCAAAGACCAAAACATGAAAAGAATTGTAAAAGAACTTGATAAAGCTGAAAGAGCGTTAATCCAAACAGCAACATTTTCAGGAGATGCAAAAAGCGAAAACAACTTTCCGAAGATCATAAATAATGGTGCGCCTGGAGGGTGTCCTACTTCAAGTTTGTATGCGGCTGTTATATATTCTCCACAGTCCCATAAACTTGCAGTTGATTCAATCGTCATCAAATAAACACTTGATGCAATTAAGAAAATAATCCAGCCAATTATCGTATTAAGTTTAGAATAACTCATAAGTTAAGTAGTTAATTTGAATAAAAACTTTTGCGAATTTAAGAATATTAGTTTTGATAGCTTTTTAAATTAAAAAAAATGAGCTCGCCGCATTAAAATTTAAAATTTGTTTTTAAATTTGCAACCGCTATTGGAAAGCCAATAAGTTTTAATGACCCATGGTGTAACTGGCAACACGTCTGGTTTTGGTCCAGAAGAGTCTAGGTTCGAGCCCTAGTGGGTCAACAAAAAGGAGCTATTCAGCTCCTTTTTTGCGTTAAATACCCCTATATTTTACCAAAACACGCAAAAAGCACTCGAATTTAATCCCAAAAACACCCAAAAAACACCATTAAACTAGTTTTAAAATTACAACAAAAAGTGAACATTCATTTGTTGTAATTTTGTTCACTTTTGCTTTGTATCCCTTATTAAACCTACAAAACAAAAAATTCCGTTTTACCCGTTGATGGGGTCATAATAGTATGATTTGCACTGAAAAAATTAATACAACATGTACAATTCAGTTCATTCACCCATGCACCTATTATTTTGGGTCAATAGCAACCGCAAGCAAAAAAGCGGGAAACTCCCTATTTACCTAAGAATAACCGTAGATGGAATACGCGTAGAACTATCAGTAGCACGAACAGTACCGGCAGAACATTGGGACAAAGCCACACAGTCCGTAAAACCAAAGTACGAAGAAGCCGCAGTCATCAACTCGTACCTAATGATGGTAAAAGGAAAACTAATGACCATTTACAACCAGACAATCGCCTGTAGCGAACAAGTCACAGCAGCAATTATACGTGACAAGTACCTCGGCAAAGACCCAAATAACCAGCGTAAAACACTCACCGAAGCATTTGAGTACCACAACCTAAAAATGAAAGAAATGGTTGAGATAGGAAAAATCGAACGGAAGACATTGTTACGCTATCAATCAACACATGCCAAGCTACTCTATTTCATGAAAACCAACAAAGGATTGAACGACATACCATTAGACAAAGTTCGACTCTCCTTTATCACGGAATTCGAACATTACCTCGTCACGAAGGAAAAACTACAAAACAACACCATACACAAAATCATTAAGATTGTAAAGAAGATTTTCAATATGGCAGTAACCCTTGACTGGATACCATCACACCCCTTGAACGGATTCAAAACAAGCTATCGGAACCCCGTTCGACAAGTATTAACCCAAGAAGAACTAAACATCCTAATCAACAAAGAATTTCAAATCGCCCGTTTGGAAGAAGTAAGAGACGTTTTCATATTCTGTTGCTTCACCGGATTTGCTTACAGCGACATCTACAACTTTGCCAAAGGAGAAGAAGAAATCGGAATAGACGGCAACGTGTGGCTGTGCACAGAGAGACAAAAAACAGGAGTCAGTGAACGAGTCCCATTGTTGCCCATTGCATTGAGAATTTTAGAAAAATACAAAGACCACGAATATTGCATTCGAAACAACAAACTCTTGCCCGTAAACTCCAATCAGCGCTACAACGCCTATTTACAAGAAATTGCAACCATTTGCGGAATAAAAAAGAAGCTAACCACGCACATTGCTCGACATACCTTTGCCACAACCGTGACATTAGCAAATGGCGTTCCAATCGAGACCGTCAGTGCGATGCTCGGCCATACAAGTATAAAGACCACGCAGATTTATGCCAAAGTATTAGAGAAAAAAGTAAGCGAAGACATGAGCATGCTTAAAAACAAACTGTTTGGTGAACATTCGGATGAGGCATCATACAAAAAAGCAGAGTAGAGAATTAGGGGTAAATACTCAAATAAATACGGGTAAACACCTAAAAAATCACCATTTATGAAACCCAAACAAACGTTTTCGTAACAACAGAGAAAGATGTTTTCATATCCATGCAGGTTTCAGTTAACGTACAAATGGAGTTTAGCACTTGGTATAAAGAGCTGATTCATAATGATGATTTTGATTTTTATTGTGATGCATTAGAGCAGTTTTATGGAAATGCTTCCTTGATTCATATCCTTGAAGTGAAGACAAACAAAAAAGGCGAGGGGTTTTATCCCATATGCAGAATAACAATCGCTCACCCTGCTTATGAACATTACCACACCAACGCGATTAACACAAATGAAAATTGGAAAAGTAACCCAGTATCAATTTTGGCAGCCCATGCAATTAGTGTAGATATTCAACGCATAGATAGAATCACACAATTACCTGGGAAACAGCATAAAATCTGTTTAATTGAGCGACGAACAGAATGGAATAAGCTTACGTTAGGGGAAGTGAAATTTGCTTTTTTATACATGAATCTGAAAGCAGAAACAGAGAAGATTTTCGCCAATATCAGAACCCAACTTTACAGCAGTGAATTTTCCCAAACGGTCCGCTATTGGATTTCTGAAATGCAATTATCCCTTTTGAATGATGCAATGGATTTATTAAATACTCAGCGAGAAGGGGTTCCTAAACTCACCCATTTTTTAACTGAAAACTATGCTACCAAAGAATTCGAAGCACTTACCCTCTATTTTCTGAATCTGACCATTTTAAATACTAAGCGCAAGTATGGACATCATTTTTCAGATGAGGTGAACGAATACATGCGAAATTACCACATTTCAACAGGTGAGCTCCAATCCCGTATTCAAACCTTAAAAGCTCAAATTGCAACATTAGCAGATGAGGAATTGAAACACATCATCAATTCACAAATCCAATTGATTGAAACAGGGAATGGAATATATACTTCGCTTCACGAATTCACTTATGCAAAATTATTAGTGTATGAGTTGACAAATACCTTGCAATGTTCAACCTCAAACACTCCTGAAAGTGAGATCATATCAGAAACACTCTTGCTGTTGAATTTCAATCAAACAGAATTTATTGCTTGGAAAACCAAGAAACTACGATTGGAAATGAAAAACCAGAAAAATCAAATAGAATTAAGACAATGGCTATTGCAGGAACAAAAGAAAATCAGGCAAATCATACCGTTAACCAAAGTAGCTTATAGACAAAACTTTCCTTCAGCAGCGGAGTTGCTGGCTTCTTGGATAAAAGAAGAAATAGCTTATATGGATGGAATACATGCTTCCAATCCGGAAGATACAATTCCGTTTTCGCAAAACAGCGGTAACCAAAAGCTCACCACCACTCTAAATGTCCCACAATTAGCTTTGTTTGCTGCCTTAATGGTAGAAGAGGGAATCATTCAAGATAAAAACAAAACCCAAGTCTTTTCAACTTTTTCCAATGCATTCCGCACCATGAATCAACCAAGTATTGCCGTAGCCAGTTTACGAAATAATTACTATGACAAAGACCCAAAAAATGTAGAAGCATTGAAAACCAAACTCATACAAATGATTAATCGCTTGAACCGGAATCTGAATTCAAATGAGACCTTTTAAATGCATCAATTTCCAACAACAAATGAACAGAAAAACCCGCCATATGAAGCAACTCTTCTTCCGAATACCGCAAAAGTTCCGACAAAGTTTGAATACCGTGAATATGCATAAAAAGGAGAAGTTCAGAACTGCCGGAAGGGTTATTGCTTAAATTTTCCATCGCATGATTAATTCTTAAAAAGTAGCGTGGTCATCAATTTGCAGGTAATCTAGAACCGCCAAGCTCTACCCCCATGCAAACTGTGCCCACGCCATGCGAGGACGACTGGCTTGTCTTTTAGGGGGTTCTTTAAATTGGCGGTTTCGATTACCCAAAAAAAGCGTGTCGCTACTGAATCTTTTTAATTACAGTCAAAACTACTCATTTTTGGCTGTTTCTAGAGGCAATTCGAATGTTTTCTAACGAAATTTGAAGCTGTCATGCCTCATCCTTTTCGTTTTTTATATAACGAAAAACCCCAACATTTACAGCACTTTCAGAACAGGTTGCACAACCCCTTGCAACCCCATCTGCTTATTTTTTTCAGTTCTATTTGCATTGAATTTAAAATCAAAATTATGGCAGCTACAATTGTTACCGTAGAAGACTTGATTGCTTTCAAACAAGAACTTCTACACGAATTTAAAACCCTGTTAAACCAGACCAGAAAACAGGAAATGGAAGTAGAAACACAGCGAAAAGAAGAAAAGTGTTGGTTAAAGTCCTATCAGGTGCAACGCATGTTGGCCATTTCGCCCAGCACCCTTCAAAACCTCCGTTTAACAGGTAAAATACCGTACACAAAAATTGGAGGGGTAATCTTTTATCCCAAAGAAGACATTCATCAGTTGTTGGAATCACGCGTTCGTAATCGTCTGTAGCATGTCAAAGAGATCGTTTAAGATCAATTACATCGTGCATTTGAACCGAGTAAGTCAAATGATTACGGAAGACAATCGCTTATCAGCTTGGCATGTCAGCTTGTATTATGCACTGTTTCACATGTGGAATGCGGGAAACTTCAACAATCCCATTTTGGTACACCGTGGTGAATTGATGAAAGCAGCAAAAATAGGTTCAATCAATACCTACCACAAAGGCTTACACCAATTACAAGAATGGAATTATATAAAGTATCATCCTTCGCACAATCCATTCAAAGGTAGCTCAGTGCACATGTTCATTTTTGATACAACAAATACGATAACTCATAATACAACAAGCAATACGACACATCAAACAGCTGACAAACAACAGATGAGTCCTTTAAATAAAAGAATTAAAACAACTAAAAAAGAAGAATTAATTACTAAAAACACAGAAAGCAAATCAACTTTTGACACACCCGAATTGGAAGAAGTTTTGGATTTTTTTAAAGAAAACAATTCCGTTAAAAGGGAAGCAGAATTGTTTTTCCTCCATTACGAATCCATCGGTTGGAAATCCGGAAAAAATAACATTCACAACTGGATGGCACTCGCCAAAAAATGGATGATGAACCATACAGTTGAAAACGAAACAAAACAACATGGAAAGCAAGCATTGAACAGACTCATTGTTTCCCCTTCCATTGATCACAAAAAAGCCTATTGAAAAAATAAGAGTATGAGTAATTTACCATTTAAACTAAAAGACAATGTCCGAAACTATACGTTCGCCGACTGCCTCAAACACATAACTAAACTTGGAAAATCCCGATTTGGTCAAAAATTTGAATTGCACCAATGCGACCACAACATCCTGTACAAACTCATTTGTTACGCCATACGAGATGAAGAACGATGCAATAGTTTAGGCATTGACATCCACAAAGGAATCATATTGGCAGGACCAGTGGGTTGTGGGAAGTCAGCATTCATGAACCTCATCAATGAATTCAATTATCCCGATAGGAGGTATAAGATACTTTCTACAAAGGAAGTTGCCGTTTTTTACAACTTGGAAGGATACAAATACATCAACAACATTGCCGACCAATACACCCATTATTGCTTCGATGATTTAGGAGTTGAACCCTTCCTCAAACATATGGGCAACGAATGCAACACCATGGAATTCATTCTCTTCAAGCGCTACGACCTTTACAAAACACAGGGCATTCTTACCCACATCACGACCAACCTCAATGCCGATCAAGTAGAATCCATTTACGGCACCCGTATCCGCTCCCGAATGCGTGAAATGTTCAACCTCATCGCATTCTCATCCGATACCCCCGACAAACGAAAATAAAACCTTTTCCTTCTCCCCATGCCTGTCTGCCGTGGCAGAAGGGGAGACAGAGTTCTAATCCTTCTCCCCTGCGAGGGGAGATACAGAGGGGTGACAATCACCCAAGAATAAAAATTAACCAACTAAAAAATAAATCCATGAACATCAAAAACCTCATTCAATTCCCATTAACCAAAGCTCAATATTACCCGGAAGCACATCCGAAGAAACAGATTGTTTTACACCACACCGTCAGCGGTCCAAACGCCAAAAACGTCATCAGCGGATGGGAGTATACACCGGTTCGGGTGGCAACAGCTTTCGTCATCGATGGAGACGGCATCATTTACCAATGTTTCAGTTCAGCCCATTGGGCGCACCACCTAGGCACACACAACCGCAACAACACCCAGTTGAACCAACAATCTATTGGCATTGAAATCTGTAATTGGGGCGCATTAATCGAAAAAAGCGGAAAGTATTATTCCACTTTCAACCGAGAAGTCCCCAAAGAAGAAGTCATCGACTACGGCATGCAATGGCGCGGTCACCGCTTTTTCCATAAATACAAAGACGAACAACTCGAATCACTCAAAACCCTACTCGAGTACCTCTGCGAGAAATACACCATTCCCAATACCTACCAACCCGATATGTGGAAACTCAATACCCTGGCCCTCAATGGTACGCCAGGCATCTGGACACACGTTTCCTTCCGTGCCGACAAATCCGATTGTCATCCCCAGTTGAGTTTGATTAAGTTGTTGAAGAGTTTGAGTGAGGAAAGGTGAAAGAAGCTAAAACGTATTAAAACAATTTGTCCAGTTTATTATTTAAAAAACAGGACATTTTTACTACCTTTGCTTCTGATATTGAATAGTGAAAACAACTGAATACATAGCAATTACAATTGATAGATTTCCGAAAGGATACATTTTCACCTATGATGATTTTACTAGCAAGGTGAATCAGAAACAAGCAGTCATTAAAGCACTTAATAGAATGGCTGCAGCTGGTAAAATTGCAAAACTTTCAAAGGGTAAATATTATAAACCGGAAACAACGCCTTTTGGGAAATTACTACCAAGCCAAAAACAAGTTGTAAAAGACTTAATTGAAGATAACGGAAAAACAGTTGGTTATCTGACAGGTTATAGTATCTATAATAAATTAGGTCTTACAACACAAGTAAGCAATACGATTCAAATAGGGAAAAACCAAGTTAGACCAAGATTCAAAAGAGACACCTATACTATTTCTTTTATCAAACAAAAAAATACCATTACTAAAGAGAGTATCCCTATATTGCAAATTTTGGATGCTATTCGATACATCAAAAAGATACCGGATTCGAATCCAAGAAATTCATGCTTGCGTTTTTTGCAGATAATAAAAGAACTCAAAGAGAAAGAGATTACATTACTCATGCGCTTAGCAATGAAATATCCGCCTGCCACAAGAGCTTTACTTGGCGCGATGTTGGACGAGAATAAAAACACATCCACAGAGACACTATACAATTCATTAAATCCTTTCACAAAATATAAATTGACTGGTGTTTCATCCGTATTATCTAATACTGAAAAATGGAATTTAATATGAACTTGCACCAAGAATCCAAATTATTCTCAGATACACTCAGAGCCACAGCACAACACTTGGGTATCAGATTTGAATTTGTTGAAAAAGACTATTGGATTACCTTAGTATTAAAGGAACTATCCAGGAGTAAATTCAGTGAAAGTTCCGTTTTCAAAGGTGGAACATCCTTATCAAAAGGACACAACTTAATCGATCGTTTTTCGGAAGATGTTGATTTGGCAATTATAGATGATGGAAACAAATCAGGGAATGAGATAAAAACAATCATCCGAACGCTTGAAAAAGAAATAACAAGTTCTTTAACGGAAAGACCCACCTCAGGAGTAACAAGCAAAGGATCACGCTTTCGAAAGTCAGTTTTTGAATACCCTACATTGGAAAACAGTAATTCGGCTAATACTATTATCGTTGAAATCAACTCATTCGCAAATCCTTTTCCGTTTGAAAAACTATCGATTTCAAGCATGGTGCATGATTTCTTAATTGCCTCTGGAAATTCGGAATACATCGATAGATTTGGACTACAGTCTTTTAATATCAATGTGCTAAGTAAAGAGCAAACATTACTAGAAAAACTCGTTTCCTTAATACGTTTTTCTTTTGATTCAAACCCTGTTGAAAGTACTGCTCAAAAAATCAGACATTTTTATGATATACACTATTTACTAAAGAATCCGCAATGTGCAGAATTCGTTGAATCTAAATCTTTCCAAATCCGATTCGAAGAAATTATTCAACATGATAGAGACATTTTTGACGAACCATTAAACTGGCAACAAAAAAAACTTATCGAATCACCTTTAATATCAGACTTTGACAGCCAATGGATAAAATTAAAGAGCGCCTATTTATCAGAATTGGCTGCATATGCTTACAGACCAATTCCTTTTGAAGGTGATGTTGCAGAATCTTTCAAAAAACTAATAAAGAGAATTTAAAACAAACTAGTTTGTCCAGTTTTTTAAACAATAAACTTGACATTTTAATCATTTACAAAAAACCAACCCAATTCCCCGAAGTTCGCTTTTCACGCAGCACCTTATTCATACATCCTCCTCCCTCCTCCCTCAATTCTACACCCTCAACCCTCAACAATAATCCGCACCGCCGAAGCTAATATGTAATCTGCCAATCTGCCATCAACCCTTAACCCTCCACTCTCCACTTTTAACTCTTAACCCTTAACTCTCCACCCTTAACCCTCTACCCTCAACAATAATCCGCACCGCCGAAGGCAGCAGCGAAGCTAATATGTAATCTGCCAATCTGCAATCAACCATCCCTTAACCCTTAACTCTCAACTCTCCATTCCACTCTCCATTTTACATTTTCAATTATACATTCTCCACTTTCCACCCTCCTCTTTTAGCTCTTAACCCTTAACTCTCAACTCTCCATTCCACTATCCATTTTACATTTTCAATTATACATTCTCCACTTCCCACCCTCCACTTTTAACCCTTAACTCTTAACTCTTAACCCTTAACCCTTAACCCTTAACTCTTAACCCTCAACCCTCCACCCTTAACCACCTTTTTACGTAAAACCCCTATAAAAATCAGTATAAACCCTGAAAAACAAATTCAAATTTCCGATTTAATTTTGCAAACAATGCTGCATTGAGTTGAATTTGATTAGGGGTTTATACTTAAAGTATTAAGGGTAAACCCCTAATTGAAAAATGCAAAAAGTTGTGGTTCAAAAAGTTGATTTTTGTCCAGTTTTTTTCATGTAAATTGCATGTTTTGCATAACTACATTTGAAAAACAAACAATTTATTAACTTTAAAAAATTAAAATTATGGCAGGTTCAATTATTACCCTAGCAGACGGTTCAACGATGACCGCATCTTTCAGAAGAAGCTATCCGAACGCAACAAAAGCAGTGATGTACTCTGATACTGTATACAAAGATATTTTATCTCAAGCAGGTTGCGTGGGCATCCGTATATACAACGCAGTAGATGCCAGTGGAAACATGACTAACGTTCTTGTTGGTGTAGATGCCAAAGGAAATGACTTGTACAATGGGAAGGTTTATGATTATGGTGACAGAACACCACCAACAATTGTCGCGTCAAATCCATTAAATTCATGACATTTGATATTAAAACAGTTTCTCTCTTTTTTCAACTAGTGGCAGGTTTTCTGCCACTAGTTGTATTAATATATAAAAAACACAAATTCAATTTAGAATTTGTGTTTTATCTTTCAATATCATTTATTTCAACTTTAGGTTTAATTTTTTCCAAGTTTTATGATTTTAATAATTCACTGATATTTTATACTTTTCAACTGAGTACAATTGTGTCGTTATCAGTGTTTTATTTTCGAATTATTAAAAACAAAAACTTATTGTATTTTATTGTTTTACTTTTTATTGCTTGTATTTCTTCTTTTATTATAGAAATGATAAAATTAGGTTACACAGAATACAGTTTAATAATTGAGAATATAACTTTTGTTTTTTGTCCAATAATATATTTCGTTGATTTAATCTCAAACGATAAAAGCACTGATATTAATTCATTACAAATTATCAATACTTCAATATTATTTTATAAATCTTCAACTTTTATTTTATTCTATTTTATTATTTCGCTTATGCATCAAAACTTATGGTTCATCCATAACTTCATCGAAGGCTCCTCAAAATTGTTAATCGCATACGCATTTTGGAAACTACCGAAAACATCTCATTACTAGGCTTAATCATAGCCTTTTCAGGATTTTTCGCTTTCATGTCGATTGCGTTCTATGTGTTATTCCTCACATTCAAAAAACGAATCGAGCGCGAACAAGAAGCTTTGCGTACAGCCGAAATAAACTTCGAACGCCAAATCAGCGAAGCATCCATCAAAGCAGAGCAACAAGAGCGAGTTCAAATCGCCATGGACCTACACGATGAAATCGGAGCACTTGTCACCGTTTTAAAAATCAATATTCTGAACGCACAAAACCGACTCAACGAACCCGATCGCCTATTCGGACTTTTAGCAGACACCTCCGAAGTCATTGAAAAAACCGCCGATACCATTCGCCGCATTTCCAACCGAATCTCACCGCCAACGCTCGTTAAAATGGGACTCGATACAACACTCGAAGAACTCGTAAAAACCATCAATGCAACCGGTAAGATGACCAT
>CANGLG010000002.1 GCA_947454395.1 Flavobacteriales bacterium | reverse complement strand
TTGTGTAGTATTGTTTTGTATTATTCCACTGTTGAACAGCTTGCGGATCTTTGTTAGATTTTAACTGATTTAATGTTGCTTGAAGTTTTTGTCTTCCTTTAATAGTTGATTGATCTGTAATTGTACCAGTCAAAGAATCAGTAAAAAATTGAGCCAAATCTTGAAGCACATTAAATCCATCAGTAGCCATTAAATAAGCATTAAACTCACGATCTGTAACATCAATTCCTAAGGCATCATATTCTTTACTTAATAATATTGAATCTACAATAATACTCCATGAGTTATCATTTGATCTTTCAATGTCACGTTCAGAATACTCTTTTTGTTGTTGCTGTGCTTGCATTCTGTCCTGTTCCTGCATCCGAGAACTGATAACTGAGTATTTAGTTCCGTCTACTTTTTCACCGTAAACGGTTCCTATTCCGTATTCAACATTCCCTCCAAAAAGACTGAAGTTTGGATTTGCAGTTTGAAAAGATTGATAAAGCATTGCAAAACCAACTAATACAAATGCGATAATAATAATCATTGAGTTATTACGTATTTTTCCAATAATCGCCATATCTAATTTTTTAAGTGTGCGAAGATATGAAGAATTGTCTAAAAAAAATAGTTATTTCAATGAAAAAAGGAGGCTTATCTGCCTCCTCCAATTCCTTTAGGTTTATTTACCGGTTTTTGAGGTTCGGTTTTTATATCTGTTCCTTGTTTTGAAGGCTCAGTTTTCTGATTATTTTCTTTCATCGCATCTCCATTCGAATTTTCAGGTTTGGAAATATTTGTAGGTGTTGGATTTGTTGTAACCTGTTTATTTACAGTAGGTTTATTTCCACCATTATTGGTGTTTTCAGGTTTTGAATTCTGATTTGGTTTGATAACATTCGTGGCGGGTTTTGTTGGGTTTTGATTACCATTTCCGGAGTTAGCATTTTTGTTTCCATTACCGTTTCCATTTTGAGGGTTATTCCCATTTGAATTTGGTCCATTTCCATTTGTAGGAGTGTTATTATTTGAATTTTGCGAACCGCTTGATCCAGAGTTTTGAGTACCATTTTCATCGTCCACTCCTCCGTTTGTGTCAGTTTGTCCATTTGGACCACCACCGCCTTGTCCTGGATTTGAGGAATCTACTCCATCGGTATTGTTACCATGCCCGTTATTATCATGTCCGTCTGTTGAACCACCTGTTCCGTTACCGTTATTATTAGTTCCACCATCTGAATTATTAATTGGGCTTGATGGTGCTACATATTCAATGGTTATAGTTTTTGTAACTTGACTACAATTCGTATTTATACTTAAATCAAAAGTGTTCAATCCGCTAATTAAAGTTACTTGACCTTGGTAAGTTGTTCCGGTTAATGTAAATCCTGACAAAGCATTTTCATTTTGAGTAATTGAAATTTCCGATGAACTTACATTTGTAACATTGAAAATGATTACTTCTGAAGAATTAGTTGTTGTATATGCTTCTGATATAGGATTTTGTAAAGTAATAGTAGCTCTGTCACATCTAGTAATTGTATAAGTTTTTGTGTCAGTACCACAGTTATTACTTGCTGTAATTTCAATACTAATTGTACCAATTGGTAAATTCACATTTTTAGAAATAATTCCATTGTTGTTATTATAGGAGTTGACAATATTGCCATTTGCTTTAACAGTTAATACTGTAGATGGGCTGTAATTTATTATTTCTGCAGAAAGTAAGAGTGTAGTTGCGGAAGTTACAGTTCCGGATATTGGGTTTGTTGTGAAATTGACAATAGGAGCCACACAATTATCAAAAGTAATTGTTGATACGGCATTGTCGTTTCCACAAGCATTAGAGGCGGTTAGTGAAAACGTGTTTATACCTGGAATCAATGTAACATTTGCGGTAACCTGACCATTGCTGAAACTTACATTTGAAATAGGATTGCCATTTAACGTTAAAACAATTCCGGCGCTCGAATTCATGTTTTGAACAGTTCCTGAGAAAATAAAGTTTGAATTAATCACATTATTATTTCCCGAAGTCGGATTGATAATTGAAACAACTGGTACCGTACAATTATTAAAAGTAATTGTTTTCGTTTTTGTATCAGACCCACACCCATTAGTTGCTGTAATTACAAAAGTATTTAATCCAGGTGTTAAAATCACATTTGCTGAAATTTGACCATTTGAATAATTTATTCCAGAAACTGTATTTCCATTAAGAGTCATAACTATGCCTTGAGCAGTTGTCATGTTTTGAACACTTGCGTTAAATGTGTAATTCGAATTTACTACTGAAAGATCATTCGTAGCTGGAGTGTTTATTTGAATTGATGGTGCCTTACAATTATCGTAGATGATTGTAAAGCTTTTTGTATCATTTCCACAACTATTGGTCGCTGTCAAATAAAAATTATTTACACCAGGAACAAGATTAACTGAGGCTGCAATCTGACCATTTGATAAGTTTACATTAGTTACTGGAGCACCATTAAAAGTAATTGAAACTTCTTGTATACTAGAAATGTTTTGAATCGATGCCGTCAAATTAAATGCACTATTTATAACAGTTAAACCAGTATTTGTGGGAGACGTTAAGTTAAGAACAGGAGCAGTACAATTATTAAAGTTAATGGTACTTGTTTTAGAATCATTACCACATAAATTTGTTGCTGAAATTGAAAATGAATTAAGTCCAGGTATTAATGTTACATTCGCAGAAATCACTCCATTATTTAAGGTTGCTCCTTGAATTATGGTGCCATTCATTGTTAGAATAATTCCCTGCAAGCTTGTTACATTTTGAACTGATGCTTTGAAGTTATAAGAGGCTGTATTTACAGTTGTGCCGGAAATTGCAGGTGAAATAATACTAACAAGTGGCGCAGTACAATTATTATATGTAACGTTGATAAATTCCACGTCATTTCCACAACTATTTAATGAGGAAATTGCAATCGTATTGTTACCGGGAACAAGTGTCAATGTTGAATTTAAAGTCCCGTTTAGGAATGAATAAACTGCATTTGTTCCATTTTGAGTTAATGTAATTCCTTGAGCTGTTGAATTTGTTATTTGAGCCTGAATTTGAAATTGACTGTTAGTAGTAGTTAGTGTATATTGTGTTGGATTTGAAATTGTGATTACCGGTGGAACACAATTGTCGTAAGTGATTACGCTCGTTTCAATGTCATTTCCACAATCATTAATAACTGTTAATGTGATGCTGTTTGCACCTGGAATAAGTGAAAGAGTAGAATTTAATTGCCCATTAATAAATGAGAACGCTTTAGCTTGTCCATTTTGTTTAAATGTAATCGCGCTTGCATTAGCCACGCCTAAAATTGTTGCTTGATAATTGAATCCTGAATTTGTAACTGTAACGTTATTAGTAGGATTAACAACTGAAATTTGCGGTGGTGTACAGTTTACTAAATTTACAGATGAGGATTCATTATCTGTTCCACACGCGTTGCTTGCTTCAATAAGAAAACTGTTATTTCCATTTATCAATGTCAAGTTTGCTTGAACAAGTCCATTTGTAAAAGTAAATGGTGCATTCACTCCGTTAAATTTAAAGGTGATGCCTTGATTTGAGGTAATGTTTGACACCGTTGCCTTAAAGTTGTATAATGAATTGTTAACAGTAATGCCAGCTGCAACTGGATTTAATAAACTTATTACAGGTGGAACACAATTATTGTAATTTATAACCAATGTTTTAGAGGATGTGCCACATAGCCTTGTTGCTGTTAAAATAAATGTATTTACTCCAGGGTTTAATGAAACGGAGCTTGATAAATTTCCATTTACATATGAGAAGTTAACGGGTAATCCATTTTGAGTAAGTGTAATTCCTTGAGAGGAAGGCATGTTTTGAATAGTTGAATTCAAGATAAATGAGCTGTTTGTTACCGTAGTATTTGAATTTTGTATGCTTACAACGGGTGTTTTACAAGCGTCATATTCAATATTCAAAGTTTCAATATCTGAACCACAATTGTTAGTAGAAGAAATAGTAATTGTATTGTTTCCAGGAACTAAAGTCAGCGTGGTCTCAACTAGTTTAGTGGTTGCATTGTAGTTGAAAACGGGTACGTTGATATTATTCAATAGAACTTTAATGAATTGTTTTCCAGCTACGTTTTCAACTTTCCCTTTTAATGAAACAACAGGATTTGTAACAACAGAGTTTGCAATTGGGGATGAGATTGATACAATTGGTGCGTCACAAGTTAGATAAATTATGGAAGTAGATTCGGTATCTGTTCCACAGGCATTTGTAACGTTAAGTGAAATAGTGTTATTGCCTGCATTCAATGTCAATGGTATTTCTACTTGACCGTTGTTGACTGTGAAATTTGTCCAATTTATGCCGTTCACCAAAACAGTCAGTTTTCCATCGTTCAAATTTGAAATTCGTGCCGTTACTTTGAAATTTGAAGAATTAACTGTTGTTCCTGCTGCTGTTGGAGTAACGAATTGAATAGATGGAGCAACACAATTGTTGTAGTTTACAGTTGTTGAAATACTTCCGGTTCCACAGTTATTTGAAAAATCAATTTTGAAAGTATTCAATCCCGGTTGCAATACAACATTTGACTGCAAGATTCCAGTATTTGTATTAAAACCTGGAGTATTAATTATTGTTCCATTTTGATACAAAGTAATATTTGCAGGATTCTGAATGCCTTTTAATAAAGCGTTTATAACAAAATTTGGATTTTGAACTAATATTTGGTTGTTGCTTGGATTCGTGAAATTCCCGGTAGGTAAATCGCAAAGAACATAATTAACAGTTAGCGTTTTTGAATCCTTACCACAAGTGTTTTCCGCTTTAACTGTAAACGTATTTATTCCAGGTTTTAATGTAACGTTAGCTTCAAAACTTTTTGAAATTGAGTTAAATGTAAAAGTTACTGGCAGGTTGTTGTTATGTAAAATAGTTATTGAATTATTTGAAGTTACTTCAGTTATTTTCCCTTCAATTTTAAAAGAGGTATTGTTTACAGTCAGATTGTTTTGATTATTTATAGAAACAACAGGAGCTGGACAATTCGTTGTGAAATTTGAAATATTTCCATTGCTGTTCGACCCGATTCCATTACTTGATGAGCTAGAAGACCCATCACCTCTGACTTTAAATCTGAATTTCAAATAAGCAGATGTGTAATGGTAAATGTCATTTTTTGCTCTTGGAGTTGAGGAAACATAACCGTCGAAATCATCTCTCAATGTGAATGTTGTTTTGTGTTCTATCCCTAGTGTTGTTCTTTTCCCAATGTGATACCCTAATCCAAATCCAAGGCTCGGCATGAAAAAGGCACTATACGTTTTTTTACTACCATCCAATGGAGAGTCATAAATATTATCCAACGTAACATCAAGTTGAGAAGCGTTAATTGGACCATTTGCGATAAGTGAAGAGTAATTGTATAACGAAGTTGAATCGTTCAAGAATAAATCACCATATGTTTGTTTCCATGTGACACCGACTCCACCAAAAACATAAGGATCGAATCCTGTTTTTTCTGTAATGGAGTTCAAGTGAACTGCTAATTCTAGAGCCAAACGATGCACATCCGCTTGAAAATTATTTATTGTAAATCCATATTGGTCTTTGTATGAAGTTAACGCTCCATTGGTACCAGCGTAGTTTGCCAAAGAGGTAGTATCTAAATCTTGTCCATACCAATATCCGCGAAGATATCTACCACGAAGGTCAAAGCTTAGAACTTTACCGTAGTCGTAATTGAAGGATTTTCCTAATATTAAACCCCAACCTGCGGAAGTCTGATTTTTTACATCCGTAGTTTGCCAAGTGCCACCAACGTTAAATCCTAAAAACCATTTTGAAGAGTGGTCATAATCAACTTTTTGACTGTTCGCAAAAAACGAAATGAAGATTAATGTGGCCAAGTAGAAATTTTTCATAATGTTTTATTTTTAGTTCGGGTTTCCGATAATCATGCCAAAATTCTGAAAAAAAAGTGAGGTTGTTGTAAATTTCTGATTTTTAATTAAAAAAACTCCGTTCCGAGCATTTGTAGGTTGATTACAGAGAAATGTTAAAGTTTTGTTATCGGAAATTAATTATAAAATTTGATGGTATTAAATCTAAGAATATACATCATATTGCTCCCTTCCATTTTCTCTATTGTTGAACCAAGTAATTGCGTTTTGTTGTCATAAATTATTTGAAGTTCACCAATAAAAATGCCCTCTTTAAAGTGTTTTTTTTCAATTATATTTCCAAAATGGTCGTATTTAAAAGTTATTTCCTGAACTGGATTTTCCGAATAATTATAAAAGGTTTGAATAGCAGCCAATAATCCCTTTTCATTGTAAATGAATTTCTTTTTGTATTCGGCTGAAGCCATCCGTAATTTTTGAATTGCTTCGAGTTTATAACCATCTTCATTCCAAACAGTAAATTCATCCATGTAGGGTAAACCATAGTTATTATATGTAACTTTTTTTATTCCCTTATCAGTTTTAAAATATCGGATACTTTCTTTATTGATAGATATAGATTGTAGAACATTGCCCTTTAAGTCGAGTAATTCTCTGCTTTGTTCTATTCCGGTAATTCGAGAAAGGCTGTCGAATATATAATGCAGAGCGGTTAGTCCACCACTTTCAGTTTTTTTGTGAGTAATTAGTTGGTTATTATCGTTGTAAATGTAATAATTGAAAGAGGTGTCTTTTTTACCTGCATTCGATCTTACCTGAATCGTTTGTGATAAATTCCCTAAACTGTCAAATTCATATTTGAAAAAATCATTTGTTGAACGAACTATATCTCCGTCTTTCTTTTTAGAGTATAGACCCTCTAAGGATTTGATGTTATTTGTTTTGATGAAATCTCGGTCGAAAAAAGGCTGATCTGAAAACGCATTTCCCTCCAAATTATTAATCATCTGACTATGGGCTACAAACGTCTGAGCAATTAAGAAAAGGATTAAGAAAAAAATAAAGCGCTGCAAATATTTAGTTTTTTATCAAATCGTTTAAAATAGATTTCCAGCTTGCTTTATTAGCGATTTTAGTTTCAAGTTCATTTACAGAAACGCGCTCTTGCAACATAGTGTCACGATCTCTAATGGTTACTGTGTTATCTTCCAAAGTTTGATGGTCAACTGTAATGCTTAATGGCGTTCCAATGGCGTCTTGTCTGCGATACCTTCTTCCTATTGCATCTTTTTCGTCGTACTGAATATTGTAATCGAGTTGTAGCAACTTTTGAATTTCACGCGCTTTTTCTGGAAGTCCATCTTTTTTAATCAATGGAAGAATAGCCGCTTTGTAAGGTGCCAATGCTGCAGGAATTTTCAAAACAATTCTTTCTGAGCCATCTTCCAGTTTTTCGTTTTGGAATGCAGCACTCAAAACGGCTAAAAACATGCGATCCAGTCCAACAGAGGTTTCAACGACATAAGGCACATAGCTTTGGTTTAATTCCGGATCAAAAAATTGAAGTTTTTTCCCTGAAAATTGTTCATGTTGTTTAAGGTCAAAATCAGTTCTTGAATGAATTCCTTCAAGCTCTTTGAATCCCATCGGGAAATTGTATTCAATATCACAAGCAGCATTTGCGTAATGTGCTAGTTTGATATGATCATGAAAACGGTAAAGTTGGTCTCCAAGACCTAAATTTTTATGCCATTTAGCTCGTGCTTCTTTCCAGTATTCGTACCATTTCATTTCCTCACCGGGACGAACAAAGAACTGCATTTCCATTTGTTCAAATTCACGCATTCTAAAAATAAATTGCCGAGCAACAATTTCATTTCTGAACGCTTTGCCAATTTGTGCAATCCCAAACGGAATTTTCATTCTACCTGATTTTTGTACATTCAAAAAATTCACGAATATTCCTTGTGCAGTCTCAGGTCGAAGGTAAATGGTAGAAGCGTCGCCAGCAACCGAACCAAGTTCGGTAGAAAACATCAAATTGAATTGACGAACTTCCGTCCAGTTTTTTGAACCAGATATAGGACAAACGATTTCCAAATCAATGATTAGATTTCTAACTCCTTCCAAATCATTTGCTTCAAGGGCATTTTTCATGCGCTCTTCAATACTAGAAATTTTATCCGTATTTCGAACCACGTTTGGATTTGTTGCTCTAAACTGAGCATCATCAAATGAATCTCCAAAACGATTACGTCCTTTTTCAACCTCTTTTTCGATTTTTTGCCTGATTTTCTCAATGTGTTCTTCGAGTAAAACATCAGCTCGGTAACGTTTTTTAGAGTCTTTATTATCAATTAATGGATCATTGAAAGCATCCACATGTCCGGAGGCTTTCCAAGTAGTAGGGTGCATAAATATCGCAGCATCAATCCCAACAATATTCTCATGAATTTGAACCATTGCTTTCCACCAATAGGTTTTAATGTTGTTTTTCAATTCGGAACCAAGTTGTCCGTAATCATAAGTAGCGGCAAGTCCATCATAAATTTCAGAGGAAGGAAATATGAAACCGTACTCTTTAGAATGAGAAATAATGTCTTTTAATTTGTCTTGATTTTGTTCCATAATGCAAATATAATTGCTAAATCAGCTGTAAATATCCTTGAAAAAAAACAATTTCAACAATAAACTATGAATAGGGAATCTTTCCTTAATTTTGACTTATGCGCTTTTTTATCGATAACAACAATTATATAGAGACAAATAATCCTTTGGATATTTCTATTGGGTTACGCTCTGGGGAAGAAAATCTCCGCGCGTGGTATGTAGATCCCCCAAAATTTGAGCCCGTTCGGGCCAATGGCTTTTTAGGTAGTGTTGCAGAAGGAGGAACTGTGAACTTTAGAAATATTTTCTTTAATCCACATGGACATGGTACGCACACGGAATGTTGCGGTCACATCACCAAAGAAGTTTTTTCAGTAAATCAACACTTAAAAAAATATTTTTTTAAAGCAACATTAATTACTGTTGAACCGGATTTAATTGGCAATGGCGATTCTGTTATTTTCCCATCTCATTTTAAAGGGAAGATTGATTCTGAATTTTCGGAGGCAATTATTATTCGAACTCTTCCTAATAATTCAGATAAAACAGCAAAAGATTTTTCTAATTCGAATCCTGCCTATATTGATCTTTCGGTGATTGAATTGTTAAATGAATTAAAAGTTGATCATTTATTAATCGACTTGCCCTCGGTTGATAGGGAATCTGACGGAGGTGCACTTGCATTTCATCATGCTTTTTGGGAAGTTCCAAGAAATCCTAATTTCAATAGAACAATTACGGAGTTAATATTCGTAGACTCACAAATTGAAGATGGGAACTATATTTTAGAATTACAAGTAGCTCCTTTTGAAAATGATGCAAGTCCGAGTAGACCAGTTTTGTATAAGATAGAAAATAAATAAAGGGCCGTAATAGCCCTTTATCGTAATAGTAGACTTTAAAGTCTGAGTGGTTCTTTCGGAAGTAGAGTATAGGAAACAGGAACTTCTTATGTATTATCCTTTTTGAGGGCGTTGATTAAAAACTATAAAACTCTTATCAAACTAGAAAATGAAACTGCCTCTCCAAGCAGCAAATCAACTTAATAACATAAGAAGTGTCCTATTATCTCCTTATTTCTTTAACGAATATAGATTATTAATTTGATTCATTTTTTTTCAATGAATATTGAGAAAGTTTCAACGAATATTAGTTAGATTTATCTGAACATTATAGTTAACCAGAATTTGAATTAGTTCTTATTTACCAATCTTTACTTCAAATGTTTTATTTTCAGCTTTCAAAAAGTAAATGCCTGAGTACAGCGTTGAAACATCAAAATAAGTTAATGTACTTCCTTGCAGAATTCTTTGTTTCCCTACTAATTTCCCTGTAATGTCAAACAACTCTACTTCAATGTCTTTTTTATTAAGGCCATTCACTTGAAGGATTAAAAGCTCATTTGCTGGATTAGGAAATACTGATAAATTCAAATCATCTATTTCGCCCAATCCTGAAGTAGGAGATGTATAGGTTGTTACTGTCTCAGTAATACTAGTAACTTTTGCTGCTGTTTTTACACCATAAAAATAGGGTCCAACAGCATATGGATAAGCCGAGTTCCAATTTTCATCCACTGTTGCAAAATAACAATAGATACCATTTGGATATTCAGGTGTCACACAGAATCGACCATTGTGAGCATCCAAGTAATCTTCTTGTCCCGCATGAGAAACAAATTCATAGTCTTCTCTGAAATATCCCAATGGGTAAGTTGTGAAATCGGAAGGTCCATCTGATACATCCGTTCCATCTGCCCAAACAGTTCTATCTGTAATATTTCTATACTGATAACCCGATTTTATTCTTGTAATTCCTCCAGTCCCATCGGCATTTTTATATCCATATGCTCCGTAAATTGGGAACCCGTCATAAGAAAATCCAATTAATGGTGAATGTATTGTTGAGTCAATCGCATAAAGACCATCTGCATCATATAGATTACAAACTGTTGAAATTACACTTAAATCAAGTTTGTAAGCACTTGGGTTTTGATGGTGGTGGTAGTTTCCATTTGCAGGATGTCCTTTCGCACAGTCAAAACCAGCTTTTTCAGCACGAACTGCATCTCTATTCCAAGACTGTGATGTACCAGGCCCTCCAGGACATGGAGACATTCCAGGTAACCCTCCACAAAGAGAATTAGTGCTTGTATTCCATGCAACACCATCTCGGTAGTCAAAAAGAGCAACTCCATTTATGAAGATTCCAATATTTCCTCCTGTAGTTGAGGTAAGGGTTCCTGTATTTTGAGTTGGGTTCAAAGGAATTTTGAAAATTGCATTCTGATTTTGAGTTTGCGAAGGATTCCCATCTAAAAATGGACCGGTAACATACGCCGGAACACCAGTTGTTGTTACGTAAACCCAGTTCGTTGAGTATTGAACGGATTGACAATTGACTAAAATATTATTTGGAATCGCAGTTGAATTTCCAGAGACGTAATAACTACCAGTTGCCGTGTTATTTTGCAACCAAGATGTAATTCCCGGGTTTAATTGAGAAAAAGCATTACATGTTGCAGATAACAACGTGAATGACAATAAAATTCTTTTCATAAGCATTGATTTTTTTTATTAGAGACTAAATTTTCATTCTTCTTGTTCAATCCTTTCATTTTTTGGATACATAAAAACAGGATTGTACAGAAAATCTTTGTCGCTTAGTGTTTTAAGAAATGAAATTAGGTCTTTTTGCTGACTTTCACTCATTGGTTTTTTAATTTTTTTTAATTCCTTGCTATATTCTATGTCAGATTTATGAAGCTCACTGTAATGATTAATAACTTCTTTCAATTTTTTAAATCGCCCGTCATGCATGTATGGAAAACTGAATTCAATGTTTCTTAAAGTTGGAACTTTGAATTGGAGATTGTCATTTTCTTTTTCAGTAATAGTTTTTCTTCCTAAATCATTCAAATCAGAATCGATCGGAAGACCATTGTTTTTGAAAGCATCTATTTTAAACAAAGGTTCCGAGTGACATGATGAACAGTAATTTTTAAAAAGCTGATAGCCATTTTTTTCTTGTTCATTGAATTCAATTTCTCCTCGTTTGTAAAGATCATATTTAGAGTTTGCAGAAACAAGACTAACTGTAAAACTTGCCAATGATTTTAATAATCTATCAGTAGTAATAACTGAATCACCAAAGGCTGCGAAAAATTTATTTTTGTAAAAGTTCGATTGATTCAATCTTCGGAGAATTTCTTTCAGATTGTTATCCATTTCTTTTGGATGTGTAAGCGGATTTATTGCTTGCTGATTTAGATTTCCAGCTCCTCCATCCCAATGGAAAAATTTATTCCAAGCCAAATTAATGAGAACAGGAGAATTTCTTGTGCCTATCTGTCCATCGATTCCATGGCTCAAAGCATGGTCGATATGCGTGAATCCTGAAAATTGAAGATGACAACTTGCACATGATATTGTGCTATCGCGAGAAAGATCAGCGTCATAAAAAAGCGTTCGTCCAAGTTTGAATTTTTCAGATGAAAGCTTATTTTCACTGAAATTATAAATTGGTTTAGGCCAACCTTCAGGAATGTAAAACGGTAAAACTTCCACTTTTATAAAGCTAAAAAGCCCTAAGAATAGAAGACACGCTGAAAGTAAAATTTTATTTTTCATTCTGTACTAAATAAGGAAGCCGCAAATTTTGATATCTCATGAGCCTCCTTTCCTGGAATCATTAAATTATTTTTTTTGTCAAGTTGTATATGATTTGTGAAAATTGGTTTCAAATCAAATTTTAGAATATTTCCTTTAATTGAAACAGAAACTGGAAAGTTCGTTTGATTAGGATTGCGATATCCGCCTAAGTGGTACTGGAATAGCTCTTTACTTGTGTTAATTATACTGGAATTCCCAATCATTCTTAAATGAATATAACCACTGTTCCAAGCCCAATACATTCCGTTAACTGGATCTAAATCCTCTGTTAATATTCCAGATGTGTTTGTGCTGCTGTCAAGTCCAAAGGTAAAAATTAGTGTGTTGAAATTTGTTACTTGAATTGAATCAAGAATTATTTTAGATTCTTCATTGTCATTTTCGATGAGGTCAATTTCATTGATTTCTAAAGCTACGTCTTTCGATTTTATGATGAAGTTGGAGAGGTATAATTTCAATTCGGAAAAGCTTATAGAGTCTTTTTCATTCAAGACATATTTTTTTGAATTTACAATGGGTTCCGTTCCCCAACAAAATTGAAAATGTAACTGAGCAAACAGATTGAAGTTAAAAAAAATAAAAATAGGTATCAATAAAAATTTCATTTCCCTTTTGTTCTTCGCATAGATTCGTGTTCAATCATATGTTGAATAAATAAATCCAATTCGTCTTTTTGTTTCTCATTGCATAGATTTCTTATTTCTAAAAAATACTGAAAACGCAATTTCTCAATTTTTTTAGTGTATTCTGCAATATCATTAAAATAAGATTCGTAATCTATTTTGTCTAAATTTTCTAAATGTTTCGAATAGATTTTACTCCGAATGGCTTGTATTTTTTTCATGTAGAATTTCATTTGATAAAAATGAATCTTTTCCATTTCATTAATTTTTGATTTAACTGGTTCATCAAATACAATTACATCTGTAAGTTTTGGAGGATTTGGTCTATGAGGTTTCAATAAAAAAAACAGACTAACCAAATTCAATGTAATTAATAAAACAATTATGTACTTCGAGATTTTTCCTTTCATCGTTATAAATTTAAGTTATTCCAATTATAGCTGTAGGTTTCTTTTAATTCTTCCTTAACAAGTTGTTTTTTGTAATGATGAATTGATAATAAATTAATGCAAATCAGCAAGAGAATTCCTGCTGCAGCAATCAAGATGCTATTGAATTTATTTTTTTTCAAATGGTTGTTTGGTAAAAAACGCAGGTGCATGTCTTCAGAAACTTCAAACCGCTCTTGAAATTTCAAATTTAAAAGTTCTTCAAAAAATGGATTCTCTTGCATATTATTTTCAGATGATGAATATTTCATTTTCTTGCTTATTGCTCATTATTTTGATAATAACTTAAAAGGGTTTTTTTCAAATTTTGCTTTGCTCTGAATATCAATGATTCGATGGCTGATAATGAAAGCTGCATCATTTCCGCAATTTCTTTATAACTAAAGTCTTCCATATTATGAAGAGTATATGCTATTTTCTGAGTTTCAGGTAAAGCATTTATTGCAGACATTAGTGTTTGAATTCTCTCGTTTGAAGCTAAAATTTCTTCAGGATTTTTATTCTCAGAAGGCAATTGAAAAGTAGTTGTATCATTCATTTCTTTATGTATACCAAATCGTTTTTTTCTGCCTTTGTGACGGATAATTTCACGGCATTTGTTTATCGTTATTCGATAGACCCAAGTTGAAAGTAAAGAATCTCCTTTGAAAAATACAATTGACTGGTAAATTGACATAAAAATCTCCTGTGTTGCATCTTCTGCCTCTTGTTTATTTTGAAGTAAATAAATAGCCATATTGAAAATGGATTTTTCATATTGAGTTACAAAAAGTTCAAACTCTTTTGAATCTTGAGACTTTAGCGCTTCAATATTTATTTCTGTTTTCAACTTGTAGTTAGTTGCCTATTTAAGCGAAAACTTGTTTAGAAAAAATACCTGCCATTTATCCATTCAGGATCTAGAATTGCCTTTCTTGCGGTATAAAAATCAATAGCAGTTTTATTCCACTCCAAAACTTGCCAATCCATTCTTTTAACCCCTTTTTCCTTGGCGATCTGAACAACTTTGTCAAAAAGTAGGCTGCCAATTCCTTTATTCCGATGCTCTTCTTTGACATAAAAGTCCTCTAGATAAAGGCATCTTCCTTTCCATGTAGAATAAGACGTGTAATAGAGTGCAAAACCGACAATTTCATTATTCAATTCTGAAACGATCGCTTCGCAAATGCAATCTTCAAATAAATCCTTTGCAAGTTGGGATGCTGTATTTGTTACTTGTTCCGGAGCTTTTTCAAAAAGTGCCAATTCTTTAATTAAATAAAAAATTGCTTTTTCATCACCAGGAACTGCTTGTCTTATTGAAATCATCTTAATCCATTCAAGTCGAAACGAATCGCAAAGTTAATTTTCAGGTTTCCTGTTGGAACTGCCGTTTGAACTTTTGGATTGATGATTCCTTGTTCATAATTGAAAATAGCCGTAAGATATTCAGTGAGCTTGTAGTTAGCATCAATTTTAATGTTAACTGTTTTTTGCCCTGCTGTTGCTTGATTAGTGTTTTCAACAACTTTACGAATAACTGTTAGATTATCTTTGAAACCTAAATTCATATTGACAATTAAATCACTTGCTTTAATAGATCTAATCGGTAATTTTAATTTTGGATAAGTAAATGTGGTTCCTACAACAATTTCTTTTGCTAAATTCTCTGAAATTTGATTATTTGCTAAAGACAAAGTTGCATTTCTATCCTTTTTATATTCGAAGTTCGTCATTAAAGTTTTGCCAAATAAAGTCCACGTTGCATTCACACCAATTAGTGGGGCAAATCGTTCTGAAACTGTAATATTTTGAACCTGCATTGGTGCGATGTAATTGTGATTGAGGTCGAGTGCATTCGCGTTGCCATTTACATCAAAAGTTGCATTTAAATTCGTTTGCATGCCCCCAACTGTCACTGTAGAACTATAGGAATGTTTTAATGTAAACGTTTTTAAGAATTTTTTTGTGAAGTCAAATTTTGTTAATCCACTGTAATTTACGGTCCAGTTTGGTAGTGGAATATTGTTTAAAGGATTTATACTTCTTTGATTTACGGATGAATTGGTATAGGCCGATAGAAATGCTCCTATGACAACCTCTTGTTGAGATCCTGAGTACCCGTCATAAAACCCATTCGGTAGTAATGAAGAGTTTGAGTTTCCTGCACCAATAAGTTTAGAAACTTCACTTCTGTTATCAAGCATTTTTTGGAAAACTTCTGATTGATATTCTCTTCCTTGTTTTGCAAAAGCTGTTCCCAAGGTTACCGTTGAGTAGGTTAGGGTCGCTGTTTCGAATTTACTTTGACTTTCAAATGAATTACTTGTGGGATTCCAACGATAGAATTCACCGGAATTTCTGCTGTAATTTCTATTCAGATTCATGTTCACATTGAAATCTTTCAAAGGTTCTAATGTTGCTTTCATTTGAAGATTAGCAGAGTGCGTTGTTGTAAATTGTTTATTCATGTTTTCATTTTGAACAAGCCAATTGTTGTCACGAGAGAAATTTGCAACGTTATATCCATTTGTTCTTCCGAGAATGTCATAGCCTTGTTTACCGAAAACGAAATTAGTTAATCCGAAATCCGAACCATTCATTCCAAGGATACTTGATTCCTGTGAGTAACCAGGCAATAAAGTCCCATCGTTTAATGCGTAGGTCCCCGATACATTTCTAACAGTCATTAATAGTCGAGCAAAGAATCCAACCGCAGGATTTAATTTTTCCTTTTCTTTTTCTTTTTTACGCTGTTCACGTTTCTGCTTGCGCTCCCATCTTTTTTTCTCTCGTTCATATTGTTTTAACTCTTTTGGAGTCATTTCTTCAATTGGTTTTTTCGGCTTGAATTCTTCAAGTGTTGTTTTTTCTTCCGTTTTATTTCCCTGTGATTTATTACTTCCGTCTCCAACTAATCCTCTTGTCGGAACAGTAGCTCTTGGACCTTTATTGTCTCCAATGACTTTTTTGAACATTGGTATTTTATTGTAAACAGTCATCATGTTTGCCTGAGCAGTCATGTTAATCGATCTGTTGTTCTGAATTGTATTTCCAAATTCTGATTGGGCCAATGGAGCTCGCTGCCAATTGTATGTGCCGCTGTATTTTGCATTTACATTCAACCAGTCCGTTAAAGGGAATTTGTCAAAAGGTATCGTTACACTCAAGTTGTAATTGTGGGTGTAGTCCATTGTTTTACCAAAAGTTTGTATTTGGTTTCGAATGGTATCCATAAATTCGCGGTAACCTTCTGGGTTAGTCACTCGGTCAACACCGTGATTTCCTTCAGCAAATATGGCTTTGTTCGTAGCTGTATAAGTAGCTTTGATATTTTTCGTTAAATCGTAACCAATTTGGTAATTTCTATTCCAGTCAAATCTTTTTAAATAAACAGGTTCAAATTTATAGTCAGGAACAATGTTGTTTCTTACTTGTCGTTCATTATAAATCCTTGAATAATCATTGGTAAATGAAATATTCTTGGGCATCAGATACAAATTGAAGTCTTTTACAATTTGGAACCATTTCGATTTTTGTACAGGTTTCCATTTTTTAAATGGTTCAATCGCTTTTCCAGGGAAAGTAAAGTTGTAATTTAAGGCACCAGTCCATGTCTTTGTACGATCATAATTGATGTTAAAGTCACGCTTCATGTTTTGAGCATAAGCATAAGTAGCAGACCAGTTGGAAACATTCCAGAAGTGAGGTTTTGCTCCAGCTTTAGCCTCTTTTCTAATATTTGTAAAATTGAAGGATCTTCTTTCGTTAAATTCTTGTCCCGCTTTTGCCTTATCTTTTCTTGTGGCAAGGTCGTAATCAGCCAACTTAACATCAGGATTGAATGGGTCGTATTCTGGATTTACAATTCCCAGTGAGTAACCATAGAAAAAAGGTAAAGATACACGCGCTTGTTTCCCGAAAAACTGGCCTAATTGAACCGTAGAATTCAAGTCTACTCCGATTCGCTCGTTTCGTTGACGTTCTTGAACGCGACTTTCAACACTTCCCCAGTTTATACCTGAATAATTACCGGAGGCATTGATATTTGCAAAATCTGCAACTTGTAATTGCATTTGACCAACTGCTGCCGAACCACCTTCACTAACGAAATCGGTTAAACGCATTTCATTGATCCAAACAATTGCACATTCCGCATCTCCATCATCTGGTTTCCATGGATTATCTGGGTCGCTTTTCAAAGGATTTCTAACACCTACCATGATTGTTTTCATGGCTTGTAAATTCGGGCTACCTTTTACCTTTATTTTTCGTTCAGAATTATTCGGATCTTGCTTTGAGTATTCAATCACATAAGAAACGCCTGCTGCACCGTTTTCAATTTTAGCATTTCTTTCTTTTTTAATGTCGAGTAAGTCGTCGAAAACAATCTCCATGTTATTTCCTTCTGGCCAAATTGCTTCAGGTGTTGTTTCTCCCCAATTCGTAATTTTCATGGGAAATTCATATTCGTAGTAATTTTCAACATAGTCAGTCCCTAAACGAATAAACATCGTAAGTTCGTTGTCCTTAAGTTGGTTTTGTTGCGCAGCCTCAGCATGAACAAACATTTTTAGTTTTTTATAAGTACGAACATCAAAAGTTACGTTTTTATAAGCGGCTCTAGCATCACCATCTTGTAAATTGCAAACTTCAAGAACCAAAGCTTGTTCATTCATTTGGCGCTGGTAAACTTGAGAAGGGTCAATTTCCCTTGTAATTCCTGGAGGAACAACATAATTAATAGGAGATCTTTGTGAATTTTCCTCAACATTTACGGCTGCAATGTTAAAAGTTGTAAGATTTGGATCCGTCTGGATACTTAGTCCAGGTTGGGAAAGATCTTTGTAATATCTCCTCCATTCACCACGAATTAACTCTAATCTAGCGAATCGAAGAACAACTTCTTCATCAAAATTTTTCAAAAACATTCGCATAAAACGAATCGATCTGAAATCTTGAATCCCATTCACTTTTTTCTCAAAATCTCTAATTGGAACTTTAAACTGATACCATGTTTCAGTTTTATTTCCGTTCGTATAAACTTGTTTGTTTGTAATATAATTTTGTCCTACTTGAACCATATCATTCGGACGCATGCTCACACGATATTGAAAATAGCTTTCGCTTTCAGATAGGTTATTGTCTTGGTTGATATCTTCATTATCGGGTTGTATTGTAGCTTGAGTAGGATAACTGGAGGAATTTGCGGTATCTGACATTTCTGTGGTAGGGGAGTTTCCCTCCATTCCGTTATATTTTTTATATCTTTTTAAAATATCTAATGACTGAGTATCATAATTATCATCCAAATAATATTTATAATCATCATTTGAAGGATCTGCTATTAATTTAGCTTTTGCCTGAGGAGTAAGAGTTGTATTATTTTGAACCCAAGCGACAAAATTGTTATATGCAGTTTTCTCTTCTTCGCTTTTCCATCCGTCAATTCCGACATCTTGATTGAGTCGTGATTGTGGATCCATATCGAAAGCATTGATAACAATTTGCTGCGTAGAAACTTTTGACCAAAGTGTTGTATCAAGATTATCACCCAAAACAGCAGCAGATGCTGGCAATCCGTTTTCAAAACTTTTTCTTGAATCTGGTAAGACATCCTCAGAAATATTTCCAAGATTGAAGTATAAATCACCACCTGTCATTGCCGTGTTCGGATCGGAGTTTTCAGCATCTTGATTGAAAGGGTCTAACACCCAGAATTGAATAAATTCAACATTTGCTAATTCGAAATCGTTTGTAGTTAATCCACGTTGAATACCACCCCATCGATTTTCAGGATTAATAAAATACCCTGCAGAATCAACTGTATTTGTAGTGTCATAATTGTACATTCCTCTTTCTTTAGGATAGTATGCTAATTCTAAGATTGGAATGTTAGGAATAGAACCATATTGCTGTTGTAAATTCGGAAAAATATCAACTTGATTCACAAGCCTCATTCGGCTATCAGAAAGCATTTGAGGATTCTGTTTAATGTGTTGAGGAGTGAGTGTATTACTTTGGTAGAATAAAGGATCAATGACATACCAAGCTGTCTTTGATCGTTTAAATCCGACAGATAAATCTTTTTTTGTGGTTTCAGGAAATAAATCAGGTTGACCTTGAGGAACAGATGCCAATTTCCATGCATTCACTGAACGTAAGTCAATTGCACTTTGACTTGCTTCAAAATCATCTACATAGGAAGTACCAGATTTATTAATTGCTCTTGGTTGTCCAGGGATTAAATGTGCTACTTCACCAGTAAGTGAAAGTGTAGACATTTGATTTGTGGAGATAACGGGCAACATGTCTACCAATTTCGTTAGAAAAGGCAAATCAGTTCTAATAGCAAAATCAGCACCAATAACATTGTTTTTAAAAGGTTCGCTTCCAAAGTCTACTTTTTGGGTTACCGGTCTTTCCATCATTCGAACCCAAGTTGCACCAATTTTGATTCGGTCACTGAAACGATATTGATAGTGTCCTCCCATCATGGATCGTGCTTGAAAACCAAATACTGAGTTACTTTCAATTGAGATTTTTATCGGTGTATTGGATTCAAGTATTCCCGTATTTATAATTTTTACGCGTCCTAAATTGTAATCAACTGTATAATCTGTTCCTTCCACAAGTTTCATTCCTCCAGCAGTAACGCTAACAGCACCTTGAGGAACATTCAGGGTGTTTAGTGGAATTTCGGAGCTTACGGATGACTGATATTCACCTTTTAAAGTAAATCGGTTTTTACTTGGAATCTGTTGAGCGGCTGTTTTTGTTGAGTCATAAAGTTCATAAAAAGAGACTCTATTTACGGTTGTTGTTGGAATGTTTACTGCATCTAATTTCTTTGCCAATGTTTTACCAAATGGTTCTACCGTTGAAAAGAAGATACGTCCGCTTTTTTTATTGATAGTTCCTCCGTTATCAATTTTATTATTTACTTGATTAAATGGCGAAAAATCAAATACACCATCTGAAAAAGGTTGATTATTTTGATTGATTTTATCCATGTCAAGCAAAGTAACTAATTGCTTGTCTTTTACTCCGTCTAGAGGAAAATAGGGGATATTTATCGATTGATCGGGATTGTTGTATAAAATATTGATTTTGAAACCAGATTGGTCAACATTATATGCACCAATTGAATAAACATTTTTCATCATCAAGTCCCAAATCTTATTATTAGGATTTGTTATTGTTGGTTTTAAAAGTTTCAAAATCAAAGCTTCCTTGCCGTTTGAGCCATCTGTTGAGAATTCGCCAACTTGATAAGTTTGGCCTCTGTAAGTATATTCATAGGAAACAGCTAAAACTTCATCGTTATTCAGTGCTTGATTCAAAGAGATATAACCAAGCAAGGCATTAAATGAAAAATCGGTTTCTGTTAGGCGACGTGCATTTTCAACTTTTTCATATTCAATTGCCTGAAGAAATGGACCCGGAGAGGTTACTTGTGCACTTAAAGTACTAACTGAATTGGAAAAACCTCTTATTAACGGTTGGTTTGAGGCCCAGTCATACAAGTTATTGGATTGATTGTCAGGTATTTCGCTTCCTGATGCTCCGCCTGGATTTCCTTGCCAGTTTTCTGGTTTTGATTCTCCTAAATCTGCAAATGCTACAATATTCCTTGTGTTTTCTGTTACGTTTGAGCGATTTGTTACCCATACTTCGATACGGGTTATGAAAACAGTCGAATTAACTACCGGCAAAGTAGACATTGCTGTATCATAATGTTGTTGATGATAAAGATTTAGGAAGTAGTGTTTATTTGCTTCGTAATTGTCGGCAGTGACTTCAAACGTTTGTGTTTGAGCTTTTCCTGTAACATTAATTTCAGTTCTTTTTCCTTTGGAGGATGCAGCAATTAGGTCGATAGTTGATCGCCCAAATTTTAATTGTGTTTTTGCTCCGAACAATGTTTGAGAACCTTGAATTAAACTAGTCGGAAGATCCAACGAAACGTTCCCTAATGCAATTTTTTGAAGAATTTGGTCTTCATTTCCAGTATGTTCTAGTTTGGAAATGTTGTCAAAATCAAAGGTGGCGCCAGTGTTATATTTCGTATTGATTTTAAGTTTAGTTCCAATCTGTCCGGTAATGTCTAAATTAATATTTTGATTAAAATCAAAACGAGTGATTTTCCTTTGACGCATTGGTAGCATCGGGTTATCGATTCGTGAGTGATTAATCCCTAGGAAAAGCTCTAAGTTCCCACCAGGAATAATTTTGATTTCATCCGATCCGAAGAAACTTTCAAAAATTTTACTTCCTATTTTAATTGGCAACTCAAAATTCCTGTTTTCTGCAGTTTCTTCCTCAATAATTTCTTGCCAGTCCTGCGTCATGGACTTTTTTCGTTCGTATTCCAGATACTCATCCAACGTCATTGCTGATGGATTTCTGAAATTTAAACCGTTACCCATCGTTTGCGAGAAAATATAAGTGCCAGAAATAGGGTCGTAAACAATGGATTGTTTTAAACTTGTTGGATCTCCTAAATCAAAACTTTGTGGTAAGTTTTGGCTTGGATTAAGTGGATTTATTAAAGGAAATGGGAGGTCAGGTGTATTTTGAGCAAATAACCTTGTGCTAATTAAAAAAAATAGCACCAACAATATTTGTTGCTTTTTTAAGGAATATGTCTTTTTTAATAAAACCATTCTATAGTATTCTCAGAGCTTCTTTAATTAATAGTTCAACAGTTTGTTCTCCAGTATCAATTTTGTCTAATACTTTTTCAGCGGCTTTTTTGTCAAAGCCTAGTGAAACTAATGCTGTTAACGCATCAAAACGATTTGTATTGTTTTGAGAGAACATATTTTCTGAAGTGGAACTAAATTTTAACACTTTTCCTTTCAAGTCGATAATGACACGTTGAGCAGTTTTAGCACCGATTCCTTTTATCCCTTGAATGGTTTTTACATCTTCTGTTTGGATAGCATTGGCAATTTCTTCAGTTTTCAGCGAAGAAAGCATGATAAGAGCAGTGTTTGGACCAATGCCTGAAACGCTTATCAAGTGATTAAACATTTCACGTTCTTCTTTGGTACAAAAACCAAATAATAAATGAGCGTCTTCCCGAACAATCAGTTTAGTGTAAATCCGAATTGACTCACTATCAGAAAGTTGAGAAAAAGAGTTTAGAGAGATTTTTACTTCATAGCCTACACCTGAACAGTCAATGAGTAATTCAGTTGGACTTTTTTCAATCAATCTGCCACTGAGTAAACCAATCATCTTTATTTATTTTGAGCATCTATAACTGCAACTTTCACCATGTTGGCAATTTCGCGAACTGATGATCCAAGTTGTAACACGTGAATTGATTTTTTCAAGCCGACTAAAATTGGTCCAATCGCGTCACCGTCAGTCATTTGTTGAAGTAACTTATATGAGATGTTTCCAGCTGATAAATTTGGAAAAATCAACGTGTTTACCTCTTTATTGGCTAATTGTGAAAAAGAAAATTTCTCATTCATTAATTCCGAATTCAATGCGAAATTTGCTTGAACTTCACCATCGACAACAAGTGATGGGTGTTTATCATGAAGAATTCTAACAGCTTTTGCCATTTTTTCAGAATCCTCTCCTGGAGACGATCCAAAATTGGAGTAACTAAGCAAGGCAATTCTGGGAGTAACTTTTAATTTTCGAATAATTTTGGAAACATTAAACGTGATTTCTGCAATTTGTTCAGCTGTCGGATTTAAATTTACTGTAGTGTCTGCTAGAAACAAAGGACCTCGTTTTGTATTCAGGATATACATTCCCGAAATGATTTTAACGTCTTTTTGAAGGCCTACTGTTTGTAAAGCAGGACGAACTGAAGATCGATAGCTTCTGGTTAAACCGGTAATCATTGCATCTGCATCTCCTTGGTCGACCATCATAGCGCCAAAGTAATTTCTTTCTCTCATGATTTGAATGGCTTCAAATTCGGTAAAACCTTTTCGTTTTCGTTTCTCAAAAAAAGCTTTTCCGTAGGCAATTCTTCTTTTTTCTTCTTCTTCTGATTTTGGGTCAACAATTACAACTTCAGGAAGCTCAATTGCATATTCATTAATTAAATCGATAATTCGTTGTTTTTTTCCAAGGAGAATAGGAAATGCAACACCTTCGTCATAAGCAACTTGTGCTGCTTTTAGAATTTTTACATTATCAGCTTCAGCAAAAACAACTGTTTTAGGATTGCTTTGTGCTTTGGAAGTCATGTTTCGAACTAATTTATTATCAAGTCCTAAACGATTCTTTAAATGAGTTTCGTAGTCTTCCCAGTTCGTTATTGGACTTTTCGCAACTCCTGAATCCATTGCTGCTTTGGCAACTGCCGGTGCAACGTAATATATGAGTCTTGGGTCAAGTGGTTTAGGAATAATTTGCTCTCGGCCAAAAGAAATATTTTTTTCTCCATAAGCTTCAATTACTTCTTCAGGTATGGTTTCTTTTGCGAGCGAAGCGATTGCTTTAACAGCAGCCAGTTTCATTTCTTCATTAATAGCGGTTGCTCGAACATCCAAAGCTCCTCTGAATATAAAAGGAAACCCAAGAACATTGTTCACCTGATTCGGATGATCTGAACGACCGGTTGCCATTATTATATCTTTTCTTACAGATGTCGCTTCTTTGTAGGATATTTCAGGTTCAGGATTCGCCAGAGCAAAAACAATTGGGTCATTTGCCATAACAGAAATCATTTCTTTTGAAACAAGTCCTGCTCGAGACAAACCTAAAAACACGTCAGCATTATTAAAAGCATCGGCAAAAGAAATATCTCTTTTATGTACTGAAAAAATTTGCTTCATAGGGTCTAGATCCGTTCTTTCGGCTCTTATTAATCCCTTTGAATCAAACATGAAGATGTTCTCCAATTTTGCGCCAATAGCATGATATAATTTAGCACAAGCAAGTGCTGAAGGTCCAGCACCGGATACAACAATTTTTACATCATTGATTTTTTTTTCCGCTAGTTCAAGCGCATTTATTAAAGCCGCAGATGAAATTATTGCTGTACCATGTTGGTCATCATGCATGATTGGAATATCCAATTCTTCTTTCAGCCTGCGTTCAATTTCGAAAGCTTCAGGAGCTTTGATATCTTCTAAGTTAATTCCTCCAAAAGTAGGTGCAATAGCTTTTACTGTTTGAATGAAAAGTTCCGGGTCTTTTGCATCAACTTCAATGTCAAAAACATCAATATCCGCAAAGATTTTAAATAACAGTCCTTTACCTTCCATTACAGGTTTCGACGCTTCAGGCCCGATATCACCTAAACCTAGAACTGCAGTGCCATTTGATATTACAGCAACCAAATTTCCTTTGCTTGTATATTTGTAGACATCCTCAACGTTTTCTGCAATTTTTATACAAGGTTCAGCAACACCTGGTGAATAAGCTAAAGATAAGTCTCTTTGAGAAGAATATGGTTTTGTCGGTACAACCTCGATTTTTCCAGGTTTTCCAGAAGAATGATAATCTAGTGCGTCTTGTTTTCTAATTTTCGCCATCAGTATGTAAAGGGAGCCAAATATACGAAAAAGAAGTGAAAATCAATCGAACTCAAATGCTTCGATATTATTGTTTATTCAGATAAAATACTTTAAAAAATAAAAAAAAGGGAGATGAAATTCACCTCCCTAAACAATTTATCAAATTTTTCTATAAACCCAACAAAATCTCCATTGGATCTTTCGCTCCAAAAATCATTCTTTCTGGATTTTCCAGCATTTCTTTCACTTTTACTAAGAAACCAACAGATTCTTTTCCGTCAATAATTCTGTGGTCATAAGAAAGAGCTACATACATGATTGGACGAATTTCAACTTTACCGTTGATTGCAACCGGTCTTTCAACCACATTGTGCATACCTAAAATCGCAGATTGCGGTGGATTGATAATTGGTGTTGACAACATCGAACCGAAAACACCTCCATTGGTAATCGTGAATGTTCCTCCAGTCATATCGTCTGGCGTGATTTTGCCATCTCTGGCTTTTACAGCCAATCGTTTAATTTCTCTTTCAATTTCAGCCAAAGACATTTGTTCTGCGTTGCGAACAACAGGAACCATTAATCCTTTTGGAGATGAAACGGCAATTCCCACATCCGCATAATCGTGGAAAATCATTTCATTACCGTCGATTTGTGCGTTAACCGCAGGAAATAATTTTAATGCTTCAGTAACTGCTTTTGTGAAAAAAGACATAAATCCTAAATTCACTTCGTGGTGTTTAGCAAATTTATCTTTGTATTTGGCACGAATGTCCATGATTGGTTTCATATCAACCTCATTGAACGTAGTTAACATCGCTGTTTCATTTTTAACAGAAACTAAACGTTCTGCGATTTTTCTTCGCAACATCGACATTTTTTCGCGATTCTGATTTCTTGTGCCTCCCCAACCTTGAGTTGCTTCAGAGGAGAATCCAGCTGACATGGCATTTACAACATCTTGTTTTGTGATTCGTCCATCTTTTCCTGTGCCAGCAACTTGCTTGGAAGAAATTCCGTTTTCATGCATGATTTTACTTGCAGCTGGAGATGGCGTCCCAGAAGCATATGAAGTCTCTTTTTTTATTGGATCCGGATTCGGAACAACCGCTTTAACTTCAGCAGCTGAAGCGACAACAGGTTTTACTTCTTCAACTTTAGGCGCAGCGCTTCCTTCCGGTTTCGCGGCATCTGTATCAATCAAACAAACGACTTGTCCCACTTTTACAACATCTCCTTCTCCAGCTTTCAACGTGATAGTTCCACTTGCTTCTGCAGGAAGCTCCAATGTTGCTTTATCCGAGTCAACTTCGGCGATTGTTTGATCTTTTTCAACGTAGTCACCGTCGGAAACTAACCATTGTGCAATTTCAACTTCTGATATCGATTCTCCCGGACTAGGGACTTTCATTTCTAATATTGCCATGACAATTGTATCTTTCTATTATTTAATAACTTTAACTTTAGCATACGAGAAAATCTCATTAAACAATTTTGCCAATCGTTTCTCGTGTAATTTCTTAGATCCTTCTGCTGATGCAGCGCTTGCTGGACGACAAATACCGATTAAGTCTAATTTTCTCAAACTCATTGCAATGTAGGTCCAAGCACCCATGTTTGCAGGTTCTTCTTGTGCCCAAATAACGTTTTCTGCTTTATATTTAGCCAAGATTGCTTCGATTTGTTTTTGTGGTAATGGATACAATTGCTCAATTCGAACAAAAGCGATATTTTCAACACCCATTTGTTCCGCTTTTTCTTTTAACTCGTAATAGAACTTCCCAGAACAAAGTACAACGGTATCTACTGTTTTTACATTGGCGGTAGCATCATCAATTACTTCCTGAAAAGAACCTTTTGCCATTTCTTCCAAAGTAGAAGTTGCAGCTGGATAACGAAGTAACATTTTAGGAGAGAAAACAACCAAAGGCTTTCTAAACTCACGCTTCAACTGACGACGTAATAAATGGAAATGATTTGCTGGAGTTGAAGTGTTAACGACTTGCATGTTTAAATCGGCGCATTGTTGTAGGAATCGTTCCATACGCCCGCTTGAATGTTCCGCTCCCTGACCTTCGTAACCATGAGGTAACAAGAGCGTCAAACCACTCTGCGTTGCCCATTTGTCTTCTCCGGCACTAATGAATTGGTCAATCATAATTTGTGCACCATTGAAGAAATCACCGAATTGCGCTTCCCATATAGTTAAACCATTTGGTGTAGCTAGTGAGTAACCGTATTCGAATCCTAAAACACCATATTCAGATAATAAAGAATTGTAAACAGTAAATTTCGCCTGATCTTTAGAAAGTAAGTTCAATGTTTCAATTTCCTCCTCCGAATCTTCAGTTTTCACAACAGCATGGCGGTGTGAGAAAGTTCCTCTTTCCACGTCTTGTCCGGAAATACGAACAGGGTGACCTTCCGCTAATAAAGTAGCATAGGCCAACATTTCAGCTGTACCCCAATCCAATTTATTGTCTTTAACCGCATTCAAACGGTCTTCAAAGATTTTTGCAATTTTCCTAAAGTATTTTTTTCCTTCAGGTAAAGAAGCTAGCTTGGTACCAAGCTCATTTAATTTCTTTTTGTCAACACCAGTTTCTGGAGACTTCTCGAAATCCTTAGAATTCCCATGTCGGTATCCCTCCCATGTTAAACTTAAGAAATCGTATACAAGTGCTTTTTCGTTTTTACGTGAAGCATCAAATTCATCTTCCAAAAACTGATAGTATTCATCTTCAATTTTTTTTGCATCCTCTTTTGAAATAACACCTTCATTCGTCAATTGAGTCAAATAAATGTCTTTCGGATTTGGATGTTTCGCAATGATATTATAAAGTGCAGGTTGTGTAAATTTAGGTTCATCACCCTCGTTGTGACCATATTTTCTGTAGCACAATAAATCGATGAAAATATCACGACCAAATTGCTGACGGTATTCAATTGCAATTTCAATTGCTTGAACTACGGCCTCAACATCATCTCCATTTACATGGAAAACGGGACATAAAGTTGTTTTTGCAACGTCAGTACAATACGTTGATGAACGTCCATCCAAATAATTGGTTGTAAACCCAACTTGATTGTTAACTACAATATGAATAGTTCCACCAGCGCGATAACCGTCCAAATGAGCCATCTGAATCGTTTCATAAACAATTCCTTGTCCTGCAACAGCCGCATCTCCGTGAATCAAAACAGGACAAACCTTTTTCTCATCGTGGTAAACGTGGTCAATTTTGGCTCTTGAAATACCTTCCACTACTGTGTTTACAGCTTCCAAGTGAGAAGGGTTAGGAGCAAGGGTAACACCCATTTCTTTTTTATTGGAAAGGGTAATACGGGAGGTAAATCCTTGATGGTATTTCACATCTCCATCAAACGTAGATTCGAAATCAAATTCCTTACCTTCAAATTCAGAGAAAATATCTCTTGGTCGTTTTTGAAAAATATTTGTTAATGTATTCAGACGACCTCTATGAGCCATACCCATAACAAAATATGCAACACCAAGTTCTGAACCTTTTTCAACTAAAGTGTCCAGCGCAGGAATAAGTGCTTCACCACCTTCAATGGAAAATCGTTTTTGCCCCACGAATTTTTTACCAAGGAAAGCCTCAAATCCAGTGGCTTGATTTAATTTTTTGAAGATTTTTACTTTTCGTTCCTTATCAAACTCAGGACGATTCGTAATTTCAATTTTATTCTTGAACCAATCTATTCGCTCTGGATCTCGCATGTATGCATATTCAATCCCTATGGATTGACAATAGGTTAGTTCCAAGTGATTAATAATATTTCGTAGTGTTGCAGCACCAATTCCAACTTCCTCACCTGCTTGAAAAATTTCATCTAAATCAGTTTCAGATAAACCGAAATTTTCAATTTCAAGGGTTGGCGAATATTTTCGTCGCTCACGAACAGGATTCGTTTTTGTAAACAAATGACCTCTTGAACGATAGCCATTTATAAGATTGAGGACTTTAAATTCTTTTTGGAAATTTTCAGGGATTTCACCACCTTCTTCGTAATTTGTTTGAGCAAACTCAAATCCTTCAAAAAACTTTTTCCAACCGATGTCTACACTCTCGGGGTCTTGACGATACTGTTTGTAGAGATGATCAATCGCATTCACATCCGCATTTCCTACATAAGAAACTTTATCCATTTGCTGTGTGCACTTTTAAGGAGAGCAAAGTTATGAAAAGAAATTGAAGTATTTTAAAATCTGAACCATGAATTGCATTTCATTTTTCGTAATTAAAAACAACGACAAACGACATGTTCTGAAATTAAAAAATCCACCTTTTAAAGTGGATTTTACTAGTTTGTCTTGTTACATTAAAGTGCATTGTCGATTTCTACCAAGGTCTGACAATTGAGAAAATTGTTTTCATTTTTGTTAAGTTTAGTTGTTTTAGTTCTTAGCCATGTAATTGTGTTGTTCTACTTTAAATTCTTTTGATTCAATAATTTGATTCTCACTTTTAAAATTAACATAGTAATTTCCGTCAGCAAGGTCGTTTAAGTGTATTTCTTTTGATTTAAAAATTGGCATGGAAGGCATAAATAGATCATTTTCGTTATAAATTTCTACTTCATCAAATCGAGCATCATTCCAAATAATTGTAATGGAATTATTCTGGCTGTTTTCTACGATTTTAATTATTGAAAATGGTGAATTGTCCAATTTTTTTTGTGCTTCACAATTATTGTTACTGATTAATAATAAACTTGCGAATAGTGCTGTGAAAAATAGTTTTGCTTTCATGATGTATTATTTAAAGTTTTTGTTTTGTTGTTTCTTAAATCAAAGGTGTGGCATTTTAAACTTTAAATCTTTAATAATTGTGCACACCGTTTACAATTTACAATTTCTCACACAACAAAACCTACGAAGAACTACTTAGATTGTTATGTGAAGCAGATAATTATCGTTTTTTAAACCCATTAAATTGGATTAAATTAATTCTGTCTATTTTTCAATAATCTCTTTAATTTTAAAAGAGATTATATAAGTACTTTGTTTTCCTTGATATGAATACACTTAAGAAAACTTACTGAAATAAATTCATCTTGTTTGTAATGTACTTTTGTGAGCGTGTCATTCCATGGATTGACACGCGTATTATTTAGACAAATGATTTCTAGAAACAAAAAAAGGGAACATCAACGACATTCCCCTTTCAAGTTGCTTATTTTCAATTACCCCAAAAACGGATATCTGTAATCTGTTGGTGGAACAAATGTTTCTTTAATCGTGCGAGCAGATGTCCAACGCAATAAATTCATCATTGCTCCGGCTTTATCGTTTGTACCTGAACCTCTGGCTCCTCCAAATGGCTGCTGACCAACTACCGCTCCTGTCGGTTTGTCATTGATGTAGAAATTTCCTGCAGCATGCTCTAATTTTTTTGTAGCTAAGTTAATCGCATAACGGTCTTGCGACAAAATCGAACCGGTCAAAGCATATTCAGATGTTTCGTCCAATAAATCAAGTGTTTCCTCAAATTTATCGGCATCATATACATATACAGTTAAAACTGGACCAAAAATCTCTTCACACATCGTTCTGAATTTTGGATTGGTTGTTACAACAGTTGTTGGTTCGATGAAATAACCTTTTGATTTATCGTAATTTCCACCAGTTATTATTTTTGCATCTGCCTGCGTTTTGACATAGTCAATATAACTTGAAATTTTATCAAAAGCACGACCATCAATTACGGCGTTCACAAAATTACTTGTGTCATCTGGTGAACCAATCTTGAACGAATTGACTTGCTCCACAAAAATTCTTTCAACCTCTGGCCAAATGTTGCTTGGAATGTATGCTCTTGAAGCAGCTGAACATTTTTGTCCTTGGAATTCAAAAGCTCCACGTGACATAGCTGTCGCAACTTCAGCAGGAACCGCCGATTTGTGTGCAATGATAAAATCTTTTCCACCTGTTTCTCCGACTATACGTGGATAGCCTCTATAACGCTCCAAATTATCACCAATCTGTCTCCATAAATTTCTAAATACTCCAGTTGAACCAGTGAAATGAAGACCAGCAAAATCTTTGTGTTTAAAAATAACTTCACCCGCAATTTGACCACTGACAGTCACCATATTGATTACCCCATCTGGAAGACCGGCAGCTTTAAATAATTCCATGATCACTTGGGCAGAATAAATTTGTGTTTCAGCCGGTTTCCATACTATCACATTTCCCATCATAGCAGGAGCTGCAGATAAATTTGCTGCGATGGAAGTAAAATTAAACGGAGTGAGCGCGAACACAAATCCCTCCAATGGTCTATATTCCAAACGATTCCACATGCCAGGCAAAGACTCAGGTTGCTCTTTGTAGATTTGAGTCATGTACTGAACATTGAAACGGAAGAAATCAATCAACTCACAAGCTGCATCAATCTCTGCTTGAAATACATTTTTTGATTGTGCCAACATCGTGGCAGCGTTCATCTTATCTCTGAATGGTCCGGCAAGTAAATCCGCAGCTTTTAGAAAAATGGCCGCACGATCTTCCCAAGGTAAATCTGCCCATTTCTTTTTTGCTTCCAAAGCCGACTTAATAGCATTTTCAACATGTTGTGCCTCACCTACGTTGTAATGACCTAGTACTTTTTGGTGATCATGTGGAGAAGTCAGTGGCTTTTTCGTTTCAGTACGAACCTCTTCTCCGCCGATGTACATTGGAACTTCAATTGGATTTTGGTTATACATTTCTTGATATTTCGCTAAAAGTGAAGTTCTTTCAGCAGAACCAGGTGCGTATGCTTTTACCGGCTCATTCTTTGCAACCGGGACATTAAAAAATGCGTTTGACATAATTTTTATTTTGTTGCAAAAGTAACGATTGTTGACTATCCTTGCAAAGAAGATTATGCGAACGAATTGGAAATTCCAAATGAAGAAGATGAAATTGAGACTTTTTAGTTTAATTATCGTCTTTTGTACCTCGCATTTTGTTTTTTCTAAAGGAACATATAAGCAATATCTTTGTGAAAATAATATCCAATCAAAAAGCAACAAAGCTCTGATTTTATGGGAATATTACATTGCGAACTCAATTGATTCACTTCGAATTCTAGGAACAGATCTGTACAAAATTTCTTCTGATAAAAAATCAAATTATGGAAAAGCAATTGCACAAAGAATTCTTGGTTGTTATGATGTCCGAACGGGAAAAATTGAAAGAGGAATTCGTTTGTTAAATGCATCCAAAAATTATTTTGTAGCTCAAAATGACTTTGAATTGATTTGTGAGTCAATGAACGAAATCGGAATTGCTTACTTCCTACAAGGAGATTTAGAAACAGCAAAGAGTTTTTTTAAAGAATCAATGAAATATGGGGAAGAATCACCGATTGCGACCAACCGTTTTTTAGCCGAAGTAAATCTAGCCAAAGTGTATTTCGAAAAAGGAAAAATTCCTGAAGCGAAATTTCTATTAAACCATTACATTATAGCTTCTCTGACATTAAAAAAATATGAGTCAGTAAGCAATGCCTACTCTTTACTCGGGGAAATTGCCCTTAATAAAAATCAAATTAAAACAGCGCAAACTCAATTTGATAAACAATACTTTTATGCCAAAAAATCAAAAAATGCTGCATATATTAGTCGTTCTTTAAACAATCAAGCGATAAATGCTTTTTACCAAGGGAAAAATGAGGTTGCTTTATTTCTTTTCAAAGAGGTATTGACACGAAGGAAGAAAGAAGCTTTTCCATTTAATACATTCGATGCGTATAATAATCTAGCTCGATTCCATTATCCCGACAAACTCGATTTTTCATTGAAATACATGGATTCTTGCTTTCAAATTGCAAAAGAAAACAACTTGGTTAAAAAGGAATTGGAAGTTTACGAATGGCGTTTTCAGCATTTTCAAGATAAAAAAAATAAACAGCTGATTGACTCCGTTAAACAAGTAATCCAATCCATGGAGAAAACGAATGAAACGATTCGAAAAGAACTTTTTAATATCAAACCAAAGAAGCGCAAACCCATGAAATCCAATTTCCATTGGAATTTCTACATTTTGACAGGATTATCATTGATTTTGGGTATGCGTTACCTGTTCTTTCGAAAAAAAATTGCGAATGTGATCTCAGATTAATTCATTGTCGAGATTATACTTAACTTTGAAAAAGCATGTTTCTATCCAGACTTCTTCTTCAAAATTTCAAGAATTATCAACTTTTAGACTTGGAACTTTCTCCCGGAATTAATGGCTTGGTAGGGAAAAATGGTTGTGGAAAAACAAATGTACTTGATGCGGTTCATTACCTTAGCATGTGTAAGTCGTATTTGAACAACATTGACCGACAAAACGTGCATTTTGACCAAAGTTTTTTTTTCATTCAAGGAAATTGGAATTCAGATGAGAAAATCTCCGAAGTGCATTGTGCTTTCAAAGTTGGAGCAAAAAAAGTCATTAAATACAACAAAAAACCCTACGAAAAAATCGCCGACCACATTGGCCGTTTTCCGGTTGTTTTTATTTCTCCTTATGACGGCGATTTGATCGCTGAAGGGAGTGATATGCGTAGAAAATGGATGGATGGGATTTTGGTACAGTTGGATAAAAACTATCTTGAAGATTTACAACGTTATCAAAAAGTATTGGATCAGCGAAATGCACTTTTAAAAAACATGTTTGAACATCGTCTTTTTGATCGCGAATCCATCGAAGTTTGGAACATTCAATTGGTCGCATTAGGGGAAAAGATTTTTAAAAAAAGGGCCACTTTTTTGGAAGAGTTTATTCCTGTTTTTGAAAGATTCTACTACGAAATCGGAAATGACAATGAATCCATCGGATTAGAATATCGTTCCCAGTTGAATGAAGGTTCATTTACAGATTTACTTGCCGCATCGGAGAAAAAAGATGCTTTCACACAATATACAAATGTTGGTACGCACAAAGACGACTTGATTTTTACCATCAAAGGGCACCCTGTGAAAAAATTTGGTTCTCAAGGCCAACAAAAGTCTTTTATAATCGCTTTGCGTTTAGCACAATACGACTACTTAAAAATGCATAAAAATACCAAGCCAGTCTTGCTTTTGGACGACATTTTTGACAAACTAGATAACCTAAGAGTTGAAAAACTAATTCGACTTGTAACAGCTGATTATTTCGGACAAGTCATTGTAACTGATACCGACAACCGCCGCATGATTGAATTATTTGAATCCTTGAATATTGAACGAAAATTATTCCAGGTTGATGAATCACAAATAACCGAAATAAAACTTTAAATTCGAGGATGAAAGAAGACCACCGAAGATCCGCAGAAGAGCAACCGTTGAAAGAAGTCATCGACAAATTTCTAAAGGCCTATGCTTGGGACGGAAAAATGAAGGAGATGGAGGTTATCGCTGCTTGGTCGGAATTGATGGGAGTTGCTGTGGCTAATCGTACAAAAGAAATTCGTATTCAGAATAAAAAGCTTTTTTTAACGATTGATTCTTCTGTGATGCGTGAAGAATTATTGCTCGGAAAACAAATTGTTATTCAACGGGTAAATGAATATGCAGGACAAGAAATCATAAATGACATCTGGTTTTCTTAATCTTTGTCTGCTTTGGTGTATTGAAACAACCAATTGTACATTTCGTCAGAACGAAATACCTTTTCCAAATCCCCATGATTTGCACCTTTAACAACTGTGTACTTTAAGTTCTCTCCACCGTTGCAGTTTTTGATTGCATTCACAATCTTATCTGATTCTGAAATTGGAACGGCTGAATCCATGTTTCCATGTTGAATCCACAAAGGAACAGTTGCTAAATCACACCCATCATTCGGATTTCCACCACCACAAAGGGCTACCGCCGCAGTTACAATTTCTGGATAAGCTCCAGCAAATCGCAAGGTTCCATATCCGCCTAAACTCATTCCTGCCACATAAACACGGTTCGTGTCTGTGTCAAACGTACGTTGTACAAATTGTAGAACTGACAAAACTTTTTCAGGCTCCCAAGACTTTCCTGCAGGAACTTGTGGAGCAATAACAATCGCTGGAATTTTTCTGCCTTTTTCAATCTCGTGAATCACTCCATATTTCTTAACCAATTCTAAGTTGCTACCTGAAAGACTTCTACCGTGTAAAAAAATTAAAATCGGAGGTTTACTTTTTAGAATACTATCAGCCGGCAAATGTAATAAAAAAGGATAATCTGCCTGATTTCGAATGGCTTCCAACTGTGAAAATGTTTGAAAAAAAGAGAATAAAACCAAACAAGAAAATAAATACTTTTTCATCGTACAAAGGTAACCCGTCATTTCATGCCATTCCTAGGATATTTTCAACAGCTAAAATATTTTATGCACATCAAAATAAGTTGATTGAAGGTTTTACAGTGTTTTCGTCTTCATTTTTATATTTGAACAAATAGCCCAATCCGATTCCCCCTCCGATTCCCCAACCGGTAGGAGCACATTTTCTGGTTTCAATAAATCCAATGGCGGTCATTCGGTCATTTAATAAATAGGTCACTCTAACCCCAAAAGAACAAGCGTATTTAAACTGACTGTAGCCAATGCTTTTGTTACTAACCCAATCAAATCCCAGAAAATTAAAATAAGGAGAAATATCTCCCTTGTAGCCAATTGGAAAATGGTAACTAACGCCATCAGGCACTACAAATACCATAACTCCTAATAACATCCCCAAGGTTCCGATGCCAGAGTTATTATCAAGTGAAACTGCATTTGACAAGGCCGTAGCCGCTCCTATAACAAAAATCACTGGACCTCCAACGGAACCAATTGAACCATGCAAATGATTGTACAAGTCACTACGATGCTGAAATTCCAAGTTGTAGTTGAGTCCCACATTTTTAAAAATGATGTATTCAGCGCTTAAACCCCCGTTTAAATAAGTCGCAGTATCAATTTTACCTCCACTAAATTTTGCGAATGTATGCCATTTATAACTCGTAAGTTGACCAAAAGAAAAATTTAAACTGAACAGTAGAAACGAAACAAAAAGTATTTTTTTAATCATTTATAATTAATTTCATACAAATATATCTTAAATCAACTTTTTAAAGAATTACATTTTAGAAAACTAAAGCATCAAAAAATTTGAAACTTTTATCCATTAGAAATATAAAAAATAATGGTTCAATTATCTTAGTTTTGTTCTCCGAAATAAAAAAATGAACAAGTTATCTCTCATTTTATTAGTAGTTTTCTTTCAAAACACAGCTATTTTTGCTCAGCAAATTGATTTTAGTAATCTTGACAACTGGGCTGCGCATTGCAACAAAATACCTGGTGTATTATTGCCTTACTTAAAAGACACGAACAACTACTCAAAAGCAGATGTTTTTTATGTCTATCCTACCGTTTTTCTAGATAAAAAAGATGAACGATGGAACATTCCAATAAACGACTCTGCTCAATGCAAAAAAGTAATGGAAAATGCAATCAGATTTCAAGCTTCTGCATGGGTTGAAACCGGTAGATTATTCGCGCCATACTACCGTCAAGCGCATATTCGCTCTTATCGCATGCTTGAGAATGGGGGTCGTGAAGCCTTGCTTTTTGCTTATGAAGATGTTAAAGCAGCATTTCAATATTACCTCGACCATTTTAACAACGGTAAACCAATTATTCTTGCTGGACACAGCCAGGGTTCCACACACGTCGCCATGTTATTAAAAGATTTTTTTGATAATAAACCGCTTCAAAAACAATTGGTTGCTGCTTATTTGCCCGGAATTGGTCTTAAACAAAATGAATTTGCCTCGATTCCATTGATGACGCAAGAAAGTCAAGTTGGTGGATTTGTTACTTGGAATACTTTCAAGAAAAAAATCAACCACGAAAAATACGATATGTGGTACAAAGGAAAAGCAGTAATAAATCCTGTTACGTGGAGCACTGAAAAAGTTGCTGAAAGAAAAAAGCACAAAGGATTTCTATTCTCGAATAACAAAATGTACACCCAATCCTTTTCAACTCATTTAATTGACGGTGCTATCTGGATTAGCACTCCTCATTTTCCTTATAGAAGCATGGCTTGGACTATGGACGATTATCACATAGGCGATATCAACTTATTTTGGGCAGATGTCAAAGCGAATTCAAAACTGCGACTTTCTGAATACTTGAATGTACACAATTAATTTGTTTTAAACAGCGCTAAACTCTTTTCAACATCGCTTGTTTTACCATTGTGATTTCACTTTTGGAATCGTATATTTGTGCCCACATTCAAATTTTCATTTCATGAACGCTTTTTCTACAAGACACATTGGTCCAAACAGCGCTGAACAATCAGCTATGCTTCAAAAAATCGGAGTTGCATCTTTAGCTGAGTT
>CANGLG010000001.1 GCA_947454395.1 Flavobacteriales bacterium | reverse complement strand
TTCAATGGGTCTACCACCTTAATGTTTATTGGACCCTTTCCATAATCATATGTAGGATTTTCCATGTAACCATTCGCCAAAATATTACTCAATGTAACATCATCAAATTCTAAGGAACGATTACCATTTCCATATCCATCAATTCGTGTAATCTGTGGAGATGAACCGTAACTTAAATGGTATTTAGTTCCTCCAGCCTCCGGTTGAGGAAAATGTGGAATTGCTTCTACCGGTTTAACTTCTCCAATAGCCGCTTTTCTACTAGCAATGTATCTTTTCTTTTGTCCGTCAATTGCTGTTGGGTCGTCAGGAGTATAATTTTTATAATTGTTATATGCATAAGCAATGGCTACATAATAGTAACGCTTGAAATTAACGAGTTGAGAATTTCCCTGTGCAAAAAGATCTGTTTTGATTGAAAAACTGTGGCGAATTCCTTTGTTTTCACCATTAACTCGCTGAACAGGAATACTGGCATTTAATTCATCGCTGAATTCAAAATTAATGATTTTACCTACATTGTCTTTAATGTCGCATTGTGCAGCCAATCTAGCTTTTGTGGGGTCGTTAAGTTCAGAAATCGAAACTTTTGTATCTTTCAATTGAAAAATTTGATAACCCTGAAAACGGTAGGATTTATCTGCGTTTGGATCTACTGTAGCTATGAATGGGTCATATTCTTCGTAGCTTTCATTATAATTATTTGAATTAATGGGATTTGATAAGGTTAAAATCAGTTCATTGTTTAATTCTTGAATTTGAAGTTCAGGAGCATGCGGTGCATCAAGAACTTTAAAGCAATTTTCAAACAAAGCTTGAGCTTTGTCGTCTGCCGTGCGCAAGGCTTCTACCGATTCGAATGGATCTCCATTTGGAGACCTTGCCCAAACAACGCCAACTGTAATGTTGTTTACTGCTCCCGGTTTCAATACAAATGGTCCAGCCGATTGAACGAAGCGCCTGTCATTAGGTGTATTATTTGCTGTTTGTTCTGTCCAATTTGCTTGAGGGACGCCACCGGTTCCCCAACCCAATGGATCTGTATTTCCAGGAAACATAAAGTCGCAAGGCACAAGTGGATTCGCATCTGGGTCAGAAATGTGACCGCTACCACCGTAAACAAATTTAGACCCATCTTTCCAAAATCCCCTTAAGTAATTGTAGTAATCAGATGAATTAATAGGATCGGTTTGATTGGGATTTGCACCATTTGTCGTATTCGAATAATAAAGGAAGCGTCGCATTCCAAATCGTTCGTTATCAATTATTCCATCTCCATATCCTATTCCATTCAATGCCTCATCATTTCCAATTCCAAAAGCATTGTCTATACCGTCGTTATCTTGGTATGGCCCTTCGAAAAAGTCAACACCAACTGCAGGTGGAGCAAAACCATAACCTTTGAATCCAGAGTTATCACCGTCGTAATTATCCCCATTGTAGTAATAACCTAATCCGCGATTGACATCACAACCCACATAGTCATCAAATGGGTCACCAAGCGCTCCGTCCGTAAAAAAACCAAAGTAAGTATTATAGAGTGTTTGTGTTCCACGGTTAATCAATTCATAATTATAGAATGTCATGTTATTGATTTCGTCATTGGAGGCAAATGCAAAAGCTTGCGCCCTGATTTCCATTCCGATTGGATCAGCACCTGTTTCGGAATGAATATTCCCTCGGTCGTTCATGACCCACCAATAATTGATGTCACCATAAAGCGAAACTTTTCGATCAACGCTACATTCCTTTGTCTTTTTGATGTCGTGCCATGGGAAATCTCCGTCTTGCCAATTGTAGTTTCCATCGCTATTATAGTCGTAAAATGGAGCCAAGTAATAATCCTGTCCCTGAGAAATATCTCCATGTGCAGGCCACGTTTTTACGATGTCCGGAACTTTATAATCCGGAAATAATTCAGATTGGGTATTTGTACCATTTTGTTGATCATAAATTCCTGCTTCATACCAAGTATTGAATTCACGAATTGCATCTTGTGTAGTGATAAAATGTTTGTCATATTTGTTGCAGTTTTCGTAATTCGTTTCCCCTTGTACTTTTGATAATGGTCCTGTCCAATAATCTTGTCCGTTTCGATAGCGCAGCGCAGCTAATTTTAATTGATTATTTACATCAGTTCCGCCAAGCCAAAGCGCTGCAGTAAATAATGCATTAATTCCTGAGTTTTTAGGAACTTCATATACCGAATAGTTTTGATTTGGAACTTGCCACAAATTCCCTGCAGTATGAACCATTGCACGAACATTGTTCAATTCTAAGTAAGTAGTTGTTGTTGGCGGGGCACAACCAGCAGCTTTCGGATTTTGTTTTTTTATTTTGTAAGTGCCATCATATACTTGTCCGAACGAATGAAAAAAAACGAGGTTGATAATTAAAAATACAATTGCGCGGAACATTAACATTATTTTGGGTTGAATTTAAAAATAAATTTAGAGTTACCTTTAAATTTGTCAAATGAAAGACATTGAAACCAAAGAAGATATTTCTTTACTTGTAAATGAGTTTTACAGCAAGGTTTTGGAAGATGAATCGCTGGCTCCATTTTTCAGTGATTTGGATTTTGAAAAGCACATGCCTAAAATGATTCATTTTTGGTCTTTCGCATTATTGAACGAGCCTGGTTATACTACAAATGTGGTTGAAAAACATCTGCATATGCCTTTGAAAGAAGAACATTTTCAAAAGTGGATTTCATTGTTCAATGAAACTGTTGATTCCAATTTCTCAGGTGAAGTTGCCAAACAGGCAAATCAAAGGGCCATGTTAATTGGTTGGACAATTAAAAGCAAGATTCCTCAATAATTTTTAGTTTTACTGAAAAGAAATTCATGAAGGGGCTGGTTCTAAAATCTACAGGAAGATGGTACAATGTACAATTGGAATCAAAACAAATAGTTACGGCCTCAATTAAGGGAAAATTAAGAATAGACGGATTAAAAACAACTAATCCTGTTGCTTCTGGAGATGAGGTTGAAATGGATTTCGGTTTGGAGGATTACACCATAAAATCGATATTGCCGAGGCGAAATTACATCGTTCGAAAGTCAACAAATCTTAGTAAACAGATGCAAATATTAGCGGCAAATATCGACCGCGCTTATTTAATTGTGACATTGAAATCACCAATAACCCAAATTGCATTTATAGATCGATTTTTAGTAGCTGCTGAATCATTTCGCATTCCGACCACTTTACTTTTTAATAAAGTAGATTTGTACGGAGAACGGGAGAAGCAAATCATGATTGAATTGACCGAAATTTATTCTGAAATTGGTTATCCTTGTTATCCTATTTCAGCGCAAGACGAAGCAAGTGTTGCGTTTTTGAGAAATGAAATAAAAGACAAACAAGTAATGATTTCTGGAAATAGCGGTGTTGGCAAAACAACCTTGGTAAATGCGCTGGACCCTTCTTTAAATCTACGAACAGGTGAAATTTCACAAGTGCATGAACAAGGAAAACATACTACGACATTTGCTGAAATGCATGCTCTGCAATCGGGTGGTTATATCATAGATACTCCTGGAATTCGTGCCTTCGGTTTGGTTGACTTAGATAAAGAGCATTTTAAAGATTATTTTCCAGAAATGAGGGAACTGATTGGTGAATGTCGTTTTCACAATTGCAAACACCTTAATGAGCCTCATTGTGCAATAAAAAGTGCAGTCGAACAGGGCGATATCTCAGAATCACGCTATCAAAGTTATTTGCAATTGATGTATGAGGATCCGAATGATCCATATCGAAGAAATGAATTTGTATGAGAATTGTTGTTCAGCGCGTATCAAATGCATCTGTATCTTTTCACGGAAAAGAAAAGTCTAAGATTGGCAAAGGTTTCTTGGTGCTTTTGGGAATTGAAACGGAAGATGATTCTTCAGATGCTGATTACTTAGTAAAGAAATTATTAAATCTCCGCATTTTTAGTGACGATGAGGGAAAAATGAATCTGTCTGTTTTAGACGTTCATGGAGAAATACTAATAGTCAGTCAATTTACGCTTCATGCGGCAACAAAAAAAGGCAATCGTCCGAGTTACATCCGGGCGGCAAGACCTGAACAAGCAATACCCCTTTACCATTATTTCATTGACGAGTTACAAAAGGATTTTGAAATTCCGATTCAAACAGGAGAATTTGGTGCCGACATGCAGGTAAGCCTGGTAAATGATGGCCCTGTTACAATTCTATTAGACTCTAAAAGCAAGGATTATTAATTTTATTTTTAGTCTAAATTAGTTTCAGTTTTTGCAACAGATTAACAAATTGAGCTGTGGCATAGTTTGATTTTGACACCAATCTTTATTAATTGCTATTTTTGCCAAAAAAAGCGGTGGCAGACAACAAATCACAAAAGAATAAATTGAATCAATTGGTATTAGATTTAAAATCCGATTCAACGTCAAAAATTACAGCAGCAATTACGGAAATAGCAAACATTGGTGACATTTCAATAATCCCGATTTTGGTTTTAGTATTGAAAAACAATCAAGATTTAAATATTCAAAAACAGTTAAAAGATTTGCTTGCAGATATTCAAATTTCGGATGCAACTGAAGTGTTTATTAAAGAATTGAAAAAAGAAGAAAATCCTGATGATTTGAAAAAAATCCTAGGTGTTTTATGGAATAGCAAACTGGATTTTTCAGATTATTTAGCTGATTTTGTTGAAGTTTCGATTGAAGGTGATTACTTAATTGCCCTTGATTGTCTAACCGTCATAGAAAATATGATGGGACCATTTTCTGAAAGTCAATTATTGGAGGCTCAATTGCATCTTAAAGAGTTTGCAGAAAATAATACAAATTCAGATGATAGGAAAAATCAAATAATTAGTGAGATTGCATTGTTTGTAAAGGATCAAAACGAAGGGATTGATGCCGATTTACTTTTAGACTAATAGAATAGTTTAGTGGATTTTTAATTTGCCAGAATGCAACTTGAAATTCTTACTCGTATTTGGCGCAAAAAAAAAGCTGTTTCAACGAAACAGCTTTTTTAAATATTATTCAATCAATTATATCTGTTCAGATTGCATTCTTTGCTTGTATGCAGCTCTAATTACTTCCTGACGACGAACTACAGATGGTTTTTCGAACTCTTTACGACTTCTTAATTGCTTCATCACGTTTGTTTTTTCGTACTTCTTTTTGTACTTTTTCAACGCTCTTTCGATGTTTTCACCTTCTTTGATAGGAATAATTAACATAATATATTTCAGTTTTTAATTTCTAAATTGGGGAGCAAAGATACAATAAATTCAGTATAAACAAATAATTATTTCAATATTTCTCGTGAAATAACTAATTTTTGAATTTCTGATGTACCTTCACCTATTGTCATCAACTTTGCGTCACGCAAAAACTTCTCAGCAGGATATTCCTTTGTATAGCCATATCCACCCATGATTTGTACTGCTTCATTTCCACATTTAACTGCAACTTCTGACGCATAATATTTAGCAAACGCACCTTGCTTTGTCAAAGGCATTTTATTGTTTTTCAAATAAGCAGCTTGGAAACACAACAATTCTGCTGCTTCCACCTCCGTTGCCATATCGGCCAATTTAAAACCAATCGCCTGAAAATGAGCTATCGGTTGTCCGAATTGTTCTCTTTCTTTGGCATATTTTACAGATGCTTCATAAGCTCCACGTGCAATACCAGCGCTTAAGGATGCAATAGAAATTCTACCACCATCCAATATTTGCATTGCTTGACGGAATCCCATTCCAACTTGACCAATTACATTTTCCTCCGGAACACGTACATTGTCAAAAATTAATTCTGCCGTTTCACTAGCGCGAACACCTAATTTCTCTTTAATTTTAACGGCTGAAAATCCAGGGGTTCCTTTTTCTATAATAAAAGCTGTGATTCCATTACTATCCAATAATTCTCCTGTTCGAATCAACACAACGGCAATATCTCCAGACAAACCATGTGTAATCCAGTTTTTCGCCCCATTTATAACCCATTCGTTACCTTCTTTTACGGCTGTTGTTTTCATACGCATTGCATCTGAGCCTGTATTTGGCTCAGTAAGTCCCCACGCACCTATCCATTCACCTGAGGCAAGCTTTGGGAGGTATTTTTTCTTTTGTTCTTCTGTACCGTGGTAATAAATGTGTCCAGTGCATAGAGAATTATGAGCGGCAACACTTAATCCGATTCCACCACATACACGACCTAATTCCATTAATGCTGTTGCATATTCGAAATAAGAAAACCCAGATCCACCGTACTCTTCAGGAATAAAAATCCCTAAAAGACCAAGTTCACCCATTTTTTTCATCGTTTCGACAGGGAAAATTTCGTCATCGTCCCATTTTTTCATGTTTGGACGGATTTCCTTCTCTGCAAAATCACGCACCATTTGCGCAATCATTTTTTGGTTTTCGTTCAATTCGAAATTCATTGAGATAAGTATTAAAAGCGTGCTAAGTTAACAATATTTGAAGAATGTTTTGTCAATTTTTCTTCACCTTCGAGGAACGATAACCCAACTAAAAAATTAAATCCTGCGATTTCTCCTCCGCATTTTTTCACAAGCTCAGCTGCTGCGTCTGCAGAACCACCGGTTGCAAGTAAATCATCGTGAATTAAAACCCTCTGACCTGGTTGTACAGCGTCATTGTGTATTTCAATTACTGCACTTCCGTATTCAAGGTCGTATGAATGACTTATTTTTTTATAAGGTAATTTCCCTTGTTTTCGAATCAGAATAAATGGCACACCTAATTCCATCGCCAATGGATAACCAAATAAAAAACCACGACTTTCGATTCCGGCAACAGCTTCAATTTGCTCGTTTTTATAGTGATTTACCAAATGCGCAAGAACTTCCTTTGATAATTGAGGATCTAGCATTATTGTGGAAATGTCCTTAAATAATATTCCAGGTTTCGGAAAATCTGCAACATCACGGATCGTTTCTTTTAGTTTTTTTTCAATATTCATATTACAAAGATATATAAGGTGCTAGTTTTTCAAAGGTTTCTTCATCAATTAATACAGATTCTTTGATATCATTTATGGATTTAAATCCTCCTCTTTGTTCACGCAATTTAATAATTGAATTGGATTGATTCCAGTTCAAGTAGGGGTGAGCGTTTAATTCATTGATATTCGTATTGTTCAAAGAAATTTGTTTTAAATCTCCTTTCATGATGAAAACGTAGTCTTTTATTTTATCATACGTTTCGAGATTCATTTTCCATACTTCAAGCAATTGCTCTTTGGAAGAAAATCCGCCTAATTGGTCCCTATATCGGATAATCTGTTTTGCATAAAACGGCCCAATGCCTTTAATGGAAGTGAATTCATCTATGTTGGCTTTATTTAGATTCATCAAGTTGATAGTCGGATGATCTATTTTTAACTCCTTTTCAAGTTCTTTTTTGTAATCTTTTATTGGATAAACAGTTGAGTCCTTAATTAAATCAAATAACGCTTCAGGGATAACGAAAATTTTCTTTAAGTCTTCATTGGAGTGAATACCTCGAATTATAAATTTCATAATAACATTCGCTTGTTTTTCACTCAATCCGAGAGCAATCCATTGTTCTTTAGAATAGTCGTTTGGATTAAATCGTGAGGGAGGGATAGTGAATTTTTTCTTTTTGAAATCCCAATGCTTATATTTTCTTTTGTACTTAAAAAATGCTTGTCTTTTATCTAGTAATTCAATGTCTTCCTCAGAGACAATAATTGATTCCTTTGGCTTTAAATTCATTACAAGACGAGGCAAGAAAACAATAATAAAGGAGACAACAAATAGGGCAACAACTCCTCTTCTGTTTCTTTTGGAAATATACAAGGGATCTTGTTCGGACATTTTAGTTAGTTGGTTTTGACTGATTTTCTTTGAGCAAAGAAATAAAAAGGAATGCCTAGTAATACAATTAGCAATCCGATCCCCGCATTTATAGAATTGTAAATCAACAAATCAACACAAATTGCTGTTGTTAAAATAATGTAGAGTGCAGGGATAATTGGATAACCGAATGCTTTGTATGGACGCTCTGTATCTGGTTCTTTTTTTCTCAAAACAAATATTCCAGCAATAGTTAAAATATAAAACAACAAAGAGGCAAAGGTGCTGTAAACTAATAAATCGCCATACTTTCCAGATAAACACAATACAGAAGCCCATATACACTGAATCCAAAGGGCCACTCCGGGAACATTATTTTTGTTTAATTTTCCAGCATGTTTAAAAAACAAACCGTCTTTTGACATGGCATAAAAAAGTCTTGACCCTGCTAGAATCAAACCGTTGTTGCAACCAAAAGTTGAAATCATTATAAGTAGTGCCATAACGAAAATGCCTAGGTTGCCAAAAATGACAGAAGCTGCACTCGAACCCAAGCGTTCATCAAAAGCAAACATAATTCCTTGCCCAACCGGGTCTGCTGCATTTGGACTGCCATTAATTGGAAGCAATGCTAAATAAGCCAAATTGGCTAGAATGTAAATGATGGTTACGATTAATGTCCCAAAGAATAAACTTCTAGGAATGTTTTTCTGTGGGTTTTTGATTTCACCGGCGATAAATGTCACGTTATTCCATGCATCAGACGAAAAAAGTGAGTTTATAATTGTTGCACCCAAAGCACCTACTAATGCAAATCCAGAAAGCGGGATAATATTAATTTGGTTGTTTTTACCGATAACGGTTTGTTTTGCATCCCACATGTGTTGGAAATTATCACTAAAGGTGTTGCTTTTCAGTCCTACAATTAATCCCAAAATGATCAAAGCAAATAAAGCCAACAATTTGGCACTTGTAAAAATTAATTGCATCCACTTTCCATTTTGAATTCCACCTGTATTTAAGATGGTTAAAATCACAATACTTCCAATAGAAATAAGTTGAGCGTAAGTAATTTTTGAAAAAGTACCTATTTCGAAAATTACATTGTTTAGAACGGGAAAAAAGACAGCCGTGTACTTAGCAAAAGCTACTGCAACAGCGGCAATCACACCGGTTTGAATAACAGAAAACACTGTCCAACCATAAAGAAATGAAGCCATTTTCCCATAAGCTCTTTGAATATAAACATATTGCCCACCGGCTCCAGGCATCATACCTGCAAGTTCACCATAACTTAATGCAGCAAACACTGTAATTAATCCGGTTAACAACCACAATAACAAAAGCCATCCAGAAGCTCCGATATCACGCATCATTATAGTTGTAACGATAAAAATACCTGAACCAATCATTGAACCTGCTACAATGCTTGTAGCATCAGTTAGTCCTAATGTTCTTTTGAAGTTGTTTCCCATAGTAAAACAAAGTCCTACTTCATTGAAGCAGGACTAAAGAATGATTGGTTTAATTAATCTTCGTGCAATTCTTGACTTAGATCTTCATCATGATGCGAAATCGCTGCATCTAAATTATAGTGATTCAAGTTACTTTTTCTACGTCCGTATAAGAAATAAATTATGATACCTAAAACTAACCAACTTAAAGAAAGTAATTGAGCATCCACACTTAAATTCCACATCAAATAAATATTAATTAAAATTCCAAGTACAGCAATAACAGGAAGTGCTGGAACTTTGAATGACCTCGGCAAATCAGGTTGTTTCACTCGTAAAACCCAAACTGCGATGCAAACCATCAAGAAAGCGAATAATGTTCCGAAGCTTGTCATATCTGCCAATTTGTTGATTGGCGTAAATGCTGCAACTACTGCAATAATAATTCCAATGATAATTAAATTGCGCTGTGGCGCCCCAGTTGTTTTGTTCATTTGAGAAAAGACTTTTGGTAGTAATCCATCTTTCGACATACCAAGAAAAATTCGAGATTGTCCCATAATCATTACCATTAATACAGAAATTAATCCAACAGTTGCAGCAAATGTAATTATGTAGCTGGCCCATTTTTGTCCAGCAATATCAAATGCATAAGCAACAGGAGCTTTTATTGCATCTGGATAAGCGCCTTTTGGATCAAAATCTTGGTAATTCATCATCCCGGTCAAAACCAAAGAAACCAGAATGTATAAAAAAGTACAGATAAGTAAGGAAGCAACAATCGCAAATGGCACATCCTTTTTAGGATTAATTGCCTCTCCAGCCTGTGTAGAAACAGCATCAAAGCCAACATAAGCAAAGAAAATTGCCGCAGCTCCTGAAATTATACCTGATATTCCATATGCTTCATTTACACCATTTTCACTAACAATTTTTTTAACGTCAGGTATAAATGGGGACCAATTTGCCGTATTAATGAAGAATAAACCTGCAATAATTACAAACAAAACTGCCGAAACTTTCAATAAAACAATGAAATTATTTGCTTTTGCAGCTCCTTTGGTTCCTCTAACTAAAATTCCAACAACTAATAAAACAATTAAAAACGCAGGTAAATTCATTGAGAAACCAGAACCGGTGTAACTTGCAGGATCAGTAGTTAGCCAATTTGGTAGAACTATTCCAAACATTTTGAGCAGCTTATTAAAATATCCCGACCATGAAACGGCAACTGTCATTGAACCCATTGCATATTCAAGCACAAGCCCCCAACCAATTATCCAAGCCAAAATTTCACCAATGGTACCATAAGCATAGGCATAAGCAGAACCCTCTACAGGTAAAACTGATGCAAATTCTGAATAACATAAAGCTGCAAAAACACAAGCGATACCTGCAATTACAAAGGATAATGCTAAAGCAGGACCAGCATGATAATAAGCACCTGTTCCGGTTAACACGAAAATTCCACCGCCGATAATTGCACCAACACCAATTGCAGTTAAACTCCATTTACCAAGAACGCGCTTTAATTCGCTTTTCTTCATATCCGCTTCAAATGCACTCATAGGCTTTTTACGCCAAACACTTCCTGCCATATTATTTAATTTTAATGAATGACGAATTTACTATTTTTATTTTAATGTAAAAATTTTATAATAAATCAAGTGTTTCTTCCAATGTTTTTGGATTGTATCCAAGTTCTTTTCTTGCTTTTGTAAGATCAAAGCCTGTTTTTGGTGGTCGCACTGCAGGTTGGTTTAATGTGCTACTGTCGGTCCGAATTAATGAAGCTGTTGATAAATTATAATGAGTCGCAACTCTTTCAACAATTTCGAATATCGACATCGTTTCTGGTCCGGAAATATGAAATATTCCACGCTTATTGAGTTCACAAATTCTAATACAAGCCCAAGCTAAATCATCAGCCCAAGTTGGCGCCCTAAACTGGTCGTCAATAATATTCATTTCTTGACCTTTGCCCAATGCATCTTTTGCCCAACAAACGATATTTGTTCTGGATAGATTATTTCCAATGCCATAAACAATTATTGTTCGAACGATTGAATGATTTTGATAATCATCATCTAATAAAATATTTTCTGCGTCAACTTTTGATCGTGCATAAACGCTCAGTGGATTTGGTTCATCAATTTCCTTATAATTTCCTTTTTTTCCATCAAAAATGAAGTCTGTGGATAATAATTGAAAATGCGCACCTATTTTCTTTGCCGCTTCAAATAGTTTTTGCGTTGCTGCTACGTTTACTTCTTTGCACTCTTCCGGATTTAATTCACAGGCGTCAACGTTTGTCATTGCGGCCGTATGAATAATATGCGTTGGAAGGTAGGAATGGAAAAATTTTTCTATATCATCCTCAGAACAAATATCCATTGCAACATAATTTGCCTCTTCGCAATCGATGTTTCTATTTACTCCTTTCGACGTTGCAAGAAAATCTATATTTTTTTTAGAAAGCTGCTTGACGATTTTTTGACCTAATAATCCATTGCTTCCGGTAACGAGTATTTTCATATAGTTAATTTATAATTCCCAAATTGATCTTTTTCTTTTCGCTTTTAACTGGAAATAATGTTTGTGCTCAAGTATCCAGGCCATAATTAGATAGAGTAATACAGGCGATCCGAGTGCAACAAACGAAAAGTAAATGAATCCAAGTCTCACCTTGGTAGAGTTAATTCCTAATTTCTGAGCCCACCATTCGCAGACACCATACGATTGCATTTCAAAAAAGAAAATAATCTTTTGGAAAAATCGTTTCATGAGTTTAAAATATTAATTCCAATTTCGCATTCTAGGCACTTCTTTCTAGTGCAAAATTGCTGATAAATTTCCAAAAGCGCTTGCGTTTCCTTTGCATTTTGTGGATAGATTGTTAAATCATGCCATTTTCTTGTAATAACATTCTTTTCCGGTGGCAATAATTCAAGTATTTTGAGTGATTTATTTAAAATCTGATCACTATTAAATTCTTTCCCCTTCAAATAAAGAAAAATAGAAACAGCATTAATAATTATGTTCTGTTGGATCATTTTACCATTTAATCTGGCTGATGAAAACTTGGAATTAAAGTATTCAATAATCATTGAGGTTGGAAGATTCCAGAAAGGATAGGAAAGGTCCAAATTAGAAATGAAATTAATAAACTCACGAATTCTTTTTTCAGGTTTTGAAATACAATGAATTCCTTTTCTTTTCCATAAATAGATATCATTGGTTGAAATGATTGCCTTAATGAAACGTTCGATTTTTATTTCTGTCGTGAGTTTTGAAATTAACTTGTAAGGGTAATTAAATGTAATTTGTTCAAATGGTTGTTGGTTTACTTTTGTTCCAAAGGCTTTTGCAATTAGGAAATAAAAAGCTTCCTCTGAATTTTTAAAATTCAAAGATTGAATTTCATTGATTTTTCTTTCTAATCTTTGAATAATTCCCAAGTTGATCATTTCCGTCAATTGTGTATTTTCATTTAGTGTAAAATGATTTTTGCAAGGAAAAGAATTGAATTTATGATGTCGGTTGAATTTTTGGTACCGATGAAAATGGTCATTTTCGATATAAGGTTTCAATTCAAGTACTGGTAATTCTCGTCCATCAACTTTTACAGGTTTGTCATATTGATAAACGACATGTAAAATAACATTATTATATGCTTTATCCAAATGGTGGTTATGCTTATACCAATCTGAGGATTTAACGTGTATTTCAATAGATCCAGCCCAAGTCAAATCATCTATTTTTATTATTGACATGGAAAAATCTGGTCCACTTTCATTCGTATTGTGTTGACCTAGATTTATAAAATCAATTTCATTCCCATTTGTTAATTTTAATTTATGAAAGGGTAGTCTTTTACTTTTCCATAAATATTGTAGGTATTGCTCATTCATAGTAGAAATACTAATGAATATACAAAAAAAAAGCGTTCTGTGTAGAACGCTTTCAAATTATCTTGGAAGAGGAGTTGTGAAAATTTTCCATTTTGGATCCACAACAATAGTTGAAGTTGCAGGATCAAAATCGTCACTCGTAATTTTTGCTGTTGTTCGTCGGTTAATCTGATGTAAACGCTCAAATTTAGCTTTGTCTGTCGTTTTAAATTGATTAATATACTCTTCCTTTAAAATTATTTCATTTCCGTTTTCATCAATCCATTTTGCAGGCTCATCCTCTCCTTTACCTATTGGTCTGATTCTACGAGGATCAATACCTTTTTGTTCAACTAAGTATTTATAAACAGCCTTAGCTCTATTTTCAGAAAGGACTTTGTTGTGTAGGTCCGTATCACGAGCATCAGTATGAGAGAATAGATCAATCGTTATGTTAGGGTTCTCAGTTAACAAACTGTCAAGGAATCTAAGCGAATCAAGGGACATACAAGTCACATCATTAATGAACGACCACTGATCTAAAGGATAACGAACCTCCGGTGTTCTGATTTCTCCAATAGGTAATAGTGGGATCTCAACAATAAAGCTTTGACTTTGACTCAATCCTTTCGTTGTAATTCTAGCTCCTTTTTTATTAACGTAGTACCCTTGTTTTGAGGCATTAATAAAATAATCATTTTCAATAGTAATATATCTAACACCTTTTCCTTTATCTGCCCATTTAACAGTAGAACCTTTTTCATTAGTTACACCATCCCATTTTAAGTCTTTACATGTTTCACAGTTTACATCAACTTGGGCATTAGGAATTTTTTTATTTTTCTGTCCTGCTTCATATACGATAACTCTCAGATCATATAAATCTGGAGGAATAGAGTAACTCCAAATGTCTGGAGCGTATTCGATTGTTGAACCAGCTTTTCTTTCTGAAGTAAAAAATCCAGATTTCCCATCGTAATCACACATGGCGTAATCGTTTCCAGGAGAATTGAAAGGGTAACCCTTATTAACAACTTTGGTCCATTTATTTTCGGTTGGAGAAACTCTTTCAGCTTCAAAAATATCCATTCCTCCAATTCCAGGCCAGCCATTACTTGCAAAATACAACTGTCCTTTAGGACCAATTGATGGGAATAATTCATTACCAATAGTATTAAACTCTGCGCCCATGTTTTTCGGAACAGAATCCCAAACTTTATTCTTTTTATCATAAGTAATATACCACAAATCCATGGCTCCAAAACTTTTTGTACCACCACTCTGTTCCATATCAGAGGCAAAAATCAACATCATACCATCTTCTGTAATACAAGGATGCCCCACTGATATGGTGTCATTTGTTTTAAGTTTCATTTTAACAACATTCTCAAATCCTTCACCGTTTAAGTCTGCTTTCCAAATGTCACATCCCAATTCCATTTTAGCTTCATTTGGACATCTCGTAAAGAACATTGTTTTCCTTTTTGCATCAAAACATACAGTTCCTTCATTTTCATCTGTATTGATAATTCCTTCTGTGTCAATAGATTTAACACCAGTTGGGTTTCCATTTTCATCGTAAGTAGCAACATAAAGATCCATGTATTTTTCACCTGTAATAGGATCTCTACCAGTACCAAAACTTTCTTCTCTACTTGAGCCAAAATAAATTACTTTGCCTTTTTTATCAAAAAAAGCAGGTGCCATATCAAAATTCTTTGTGTTTATTTTTGTTTCACATTTAACAACAATCTTTGTGTCATTTGAATCAAAATCTTTGAATTTGTTACATGCTACAAGCGCTTCTTCTACTTCTTTCTTTTTTGAATTAGGAGCTAATTTTTTAAACTCATTGTAGCTCTTTATCGCATTGTCATAATCATTGAGCATACGCTGCATTTCTCCTTTGTAAAAATACACTTCAGGTTTTTCTTCAAAGTATTTCAATTCTATACATACACTGAACCACTCATTTGCCTTGTCATATTTTTCAAGATGACGGAAACTCTCAGCAACTTTGAAAGCCATTCTTCCTTTATCTTTAATAGATCCTTTGGTTCCAAGTTTTTTGAATGCATCTTGACATTTTGTACTAGCGTCAAAATAATTTCCTGCAGCAAAAGCTTTATTTGCTTCCTTTAAGTATTTAGGTTCAGGTTTACCCTGTTGTGAGAATGAAAAATTCACCACCCCTAAAATTAAACCAAGTGTAAAAATGTGTTTCATAATGGTTAAATTAACTTAGATTACTTTTATCCAAGGGAAACAAAATTAAATAAAATTTGTTAATGTGAAGAATATTTTCTCCATTGTTCAATAAGCTCTTCAAATTTTTCAGGTAGTTCCGAATCGAACAGCAGCATTTTACGAGAAATAGGTTGAGTAAATCCAAGTGATTTTGCATGTAAAGCTTGTCCGGGTAATAGTGAAAAACAATTTTGAATGAACTTGGTATAATTTGAATTATTTGGACCTTTCAGTATTTTATTTCCACTGTAATCTAAATCATTAAATAAAGGATGACCAATTGATTGCATATGAACGCGAATTTGATGTGTTCTTCCTGTTTCTAGCTTACATTCTATTAAAGTTACTTGACCAAATCTTTCTAAAACGTGATAATGTGTTACGGCATGTTTCCCATGGTCGCCATTGGGAAATACAGCCATAACTTTTCTGTTTTTTAAAGATCTACCTACATTGCCAATCACAGTCCCATCTTCTTTTAAATCACCCCATACAAGAGCATGATAAACACGTTTTGTGGTTCTATCGTAAAACTGAGAAGCCAAATCAGTTAGCGCAACTTCTGTTTTTGCAATTACAAGTAATCCTGTTGTATGTTTATCAATTCTGTGAACCAAACCAGGCCGACCATAATAGTCTTTTGGAGGCTTTGGTAAATTTTCAAAATGATAAACAAGAGCGTTTACAAGTGTTCCTGAGTAATTCCCATAGCCCGGATGCACAACCATGTTGGCCGGTTTGTCGACAACAAGACAATGTTCATCCTCATAAACAATAGAAATTGGAATATTTTGGGGAATTAACTTTAACTCACGAACAGGATATGGTAAAACAATTGAAATTTCATCACCTGGTTTGACACGGTAGTTTTGTTTTACTTTTATTTCATTTACGTAGATGTTCCCATTTTTAGCAGCAATCTGAATTTTATTTCTAGATGTATTTGCCATTCTATCGATAAGAAATTTATCGATGCGGATCATTACTTGACCGGGATCAGCTTTAAAACGATGATGTTCAAATAATTCTTCTTCCTGTTCGGAATCGAATTCTAAATCTTCACTCATTGTTTTATGACCTTATAAACTTTGTTTGAAACAGTTGGAATTCGAATGAAGTAAATTCCTGAATTTAATTCGGATAGATTGATTTCATTACCTTGGTTTTGTATCAGTATTCTTCCAGCAAAATCCAAAACTTCTACATTTGAAATTTTTTCCGAATTTGATAATTTAATTTCAACTTTCCCATCCGTTGGATTCGGGTAAAGTTTAATTTGTGGAGTTTTGGTTTCAGAAATTTCCAATGATGCATCTAAACCTGTTGAGAATACCGGTCGCATCATTGCACTACCAGGAAATGGTGAAGTAAGCCAATGACTTCCTCCGTCAACACTGAATTTAATAGTTTCAGAATGGTCAATATTTCGATCCAAACCAAGATTAAATCTTTCTCCATCTAGTTGACGCCATCCGATGTGAAATTTTTCCCCTACGGCAACTTTCAAAGTGTCTTTAAAATAATAAGTGTGGAATGCACTTTGACCGCTTGTGTAAACAGGACTTCTTGGATAAAATGCATCATCTTCATAAAGTAAATTTCCTGGTGATCCATTGTTATCATCCCAGACGGAAATTAAAAACAATTTCCCTGAAACGTCATTTACTGACGGAACAAAATGCATGTTAATTCCAATTAGAGAATCTGCCTCGTAAGCTTCATAAGCAATTGCAAGCATGGATTGAGTGCCTGTTGGTCCAAATGCTGCTTCTGCAGACCCATCATCATAACTGTAAAAGTTATAAAAGTGTTGAGTAAAAGCCGTAGAGTCATTTATTGGATCATTTGGAAATTGAGCAGAAACGCTAGCATTTACATCAAAATGCTGTTCGTCACCACTATGTGTTTTATCGAATTCTACTCCACTTGATAAGTTGTGATAGCTTGTATGTGTGGTTCTTGGTGAAAAATTGATGTTTTGCTCAGCCAAAGTAAATCCTTGAAGTATAAAAGATCCTTCGGTAATACCATTGTATGAAAAACTCACATTCCCATTTTGGTAATTTTCAGGATTTGGACTACCATTATGAACCTTTACTAATAGTGAGTCAGACAGATGATTTACATTAGAATTTTTATAATGATCCCAAGGAACAGAAGTATACGTTTTAAGTAAAGAATTTAAAGGGTATACAAAAGCGAAGTCTTTAAATAAAGTATCATCATAGGCAGAAAGGGTTCTAAGATGAACATAATCGATATGAAAATTATCCAAAGCTCCAGCCATAGATCCATAATTTCTAAATCTAAACTGAAATCCTTTTTTTAAGAATTTGCTATCACTCAATTTTAAGTGTGCAGCTTTAAATGGATAAACTGTGTCCCCATTAACGCTCCAAACTCTATACCATTGGTCTAAATCTTTAGCGTAAAATTCAAGAATTAAAGAATCATTTTGTTCTGGAATATCTCCGAGACCTTCTGGTTGATATAAAAAACTAAAATAAATAGAATCTGCACCGCTGAATCCACTTAAATCCAAAGGTTTTGAGGTAAGTCTGTCAGCATAATTTGTAATAGCGGTATTAATTTGATAAGGATATCCATTTTCATCTAATCCATCAAAAGTAACTACGCCAAGGGATCTCGGATTCAATGCATATCTATAGTTATGATAAGCATAAGAGTCTGTCCATAATTTTCCAGCGTCATTGATTGGCATGAAAAAAATTCGAACTGAGTCTTGAAAATAGGAAGGATTTTCTAACCAAACAGTATCAGGTATATCTGAAATTCCAATGGTATCATAAATGTAATAGGGTGGGTATGCATCAATCGTTTGATACTGAATAGGATAGCTTGTAAAATCAGCGATTTTCACCAGTGTCGGAGCAAATATTGAGTCCGAAAACGTATTATTTATTAAATCAAATTTCCGTCTGAATGTCAATTGATTTGTGAAAAATGTATTTGTCGGAAATGGAGTTAATGTTGCAGGCTCCAATAATTTAAAAAACAATTCATTTGTTACACCAGGTGCGGAATAATTCCCTTGGTATTCTTGAAATTTATTCGTGGAGAAGTCATCAAAGAAAGGCAACGACAAAGTATCTGAAGTAAATATAAACGAACTGTCTAGATTTGAATTTGATTTCTCAAAAGACTTGGACTTTAGCGTTGTATTTCTCGTCAACGGACCGATCTCTAAGGTTTGAGCATTTGCAAATCCGGCAATTAAAATTAAAATGCTGAAATAATGTTTCATGATTACTCTGGAAGTTCTATTTCAGAATCGAAACCGATTTTCATTGAGAAAGTAAACTGAGTGGATTTAAATACAGTATTCCCTTCTATAAATTCCGGGGTTTGGCTGAAAATTCGTGCAACAACAGAGTCCTCATGCGTTATACAGTCTGGACACACGAAATTGTAAGAAGATGCTCCTAAGGTATCCAAAACATATTTTGCTTCATCCATAGTCATTCCAACAAAATTCATCAACTCAATAGGCTCTCCAAGATCATTTTGACCAACAATTAAGGTGATTACGGCTCCCATTGGAATTCGATCACCTTCTTTAACTCTTTTACCTTTATACAACTGGTCTAAAACAGACCCATTGGCTTCATTTGTCGGTCTATACTGAATTATAAACCGTAAACCACGTTGCTCAAGAATACTTTCCGCAAACTGGATTTGTTTATTCACTAAGCCAGGCATTTCAATCATTTGAGATCTTTTTGTTAATCTAAGACCAATTACACGACCTGATTTAACAAAAACTTTCGATAAAGAAGTTGGTTCAACCAATTGTTCAACTACAGTTCCTTCCGGAGCTTTTGGGTCATAAATACTATCTACAATTTGATATTCAAGACCAAGATCTTCAATTTTTTGTTTTGCATCTTCCCCGTTTAATCCAACTAGATTCGGAACCTCAATTTTTTCTCCATGATTCGTTGAAAAATCGAGATAAAGAATCGTCCCAAAAACAATTACCAAATAAAACAAAACAACCATTCCAAAATGCTTCAGAAAGTGTTTAGATAATATGAAACCTTTAATTTTTTGTATCACTTAGTTCCGTTTGTTTAGCAAAGATAATCAAATGAACAAGAATCAGAAATTTGGAGATAAAGAATGTGAGCGATAAAAATCTTCAATATGAGTTATTGCTTCATCAGCAGTATCAACTAATTTAAATAGATTCAGGTCGTTTGGTGAAATATTTTTTTCTTCGTTTAGCATGATTTCTTCAATCCACATTGTCAAACCTGACCAATATGCTTTTCCAACTAAAACAACCGGGCGTCTGGTAATTTTTTTTGTTTGTATTAAAGTAATCGCCTCGAATAATTCATCCAATGTTCCAAATCCACCTGGTAAAATGACAAATGCTTGTGAGTATTTCACAAAAATTACTTTTCTAACAAAAAAATAGTCAAATTCAAGGTTGTGTTCCGGATCAATAAAGGGGTTGTGGTTTTGTTCAAAAGGTAAGTCAATGTTCAATCCAACTGATGGTCCATTTCCTTTTTGAGCCCCACAATTGGCCGCTTCCATAATGCCGGGTCCTCCACCAGAAATGATACCATAACCGAGCTTTGCAAGTTTTTCAGCAATTTCTATCCCAAGTTTATAATACGGATTGCTTTGTGTTGTTCTTGCTGACCCAAAAATTGAAACACAAGGCCCAATTTTTGCCATTCTATCATATGCCTCAACAAATTCAGACATAATTTTAAAAATCGACCAGCTGTCGTTGCTTTTTATCTCATTCCAATCTTTTCTGATTTGTTCCATTTGGTGTTTTTAAAAATCAAATATATGATTTGATTACATTTAAACGCATTTATTTTATGATTATTCTCTAACTTCGGATAGTGAATAAATTATTTTCTCTTTTTTTATTGTTTTCACATTTGGTCCTTGCTCAAAAGAATGATCAATTCTGGAAAAAGTCCGATTCTGTTAATCACAAACGAATAAATTATTCAAGCACAATTATAGGAGTTGGTTATACAGGAAGCATTATTGGATTACAACAGGTTTGGTATAAAGACAGTTATCAAAAAGATTTTCATTTTTTTAATGATGGCAAGAACTGGTTACAAATGGATAAAGCGGGGCATTTTTATACGAGTTATCATATAGCAAGAGAGCTTTCAGGACTTTACAAATACGCAGGAGTCTCAAAAAACAAAGCTAACATTATTGGAAGCAGTATTGGATTCAGTTATTTGGCGTGCTTAGAAATGATGGATGGGTTTTCAAAAGATTGGGGATTCTCGATTTGGGATTTGTCTGCTAATTTAGGAGGCACTGCTGTTTATGTGGGGCAAGACATGCTTTTTTCCAGACAGATATTTCTGCCAAAATTTTCTTTTCACACGACAAAATACGCAGCATTAAGGCCAGAAATTCTTGGCGAAAGTTTCGCTGAACAACTATTAAAGGATTACAATGGTCAAACCTATTGGCTAAGTTTCTCTCCCGGAAATTTCGGACAAAATCAATTTCCAAAATGGCTATGTTTGAGCCTTGGCTATAGCGCTGATGCTAAAATTGTTGGTAGTTCGGAAATATATCAAAATAACACAGCAAGACGAGAGTATTTGTTTTCAATGGATATCGATTTCACTCAAATAAAAGTGCAAAGACCATTTTTAAAAATGTTATTTAAGCAAATAAACACTTTAAAAATTCCGTTCCCTGCGCTTTATTTTTCAAATGAAAAATTAGGTTTTAAACCTTTTTATTTTTAGATCTTGAGCAAACTAAGCTGCTTTTTTATTTATAGTTACTTCAAATAACTTAGGCCAGTACTTTCCTGTCATGTAAAGCTTTTTATTCAATTTATTATACGCAATACCATTTAATACTTCACCATTTCCTTTTCCTTCTTTGACCAATTCTGTAGCGTCAATAATCGCAACTACTTTTCCCGTTTCAGCTGAAATCACAGCGATGTTATTCGTAGTCCAAATGTTTGCATAAATCAAACCATCAATGAATTCCAATTCATTTAAGTAGGCTACAGGGCCCTGGTCTGTGTATGCTTCAATAGTTTTCGTTATTTCAAAAGTTTTTGGATCTCTGAAATAAACTCGCTCTGAACCATCCGACATAATTAAATTTTTATCGTCGTGACATAATCCCCAACCTTCTCCAGAATAGGAGAATTCACGAACTACTTCAAAAGTTTTTTTATTGTAAACTAAACATTTTTGATTTTTCCATGTAAGTTGAAAAAGCTCATCTCCGAAAATAGAGATTCCCTCTCCGAAATGAGAAGCATCTAATCCCATTTTTCGCTTTATCGCTCCCGTATTTAAATTAACTTCAGCAATTAATGTTTGTCCGTTTTGATTTGGGTCGCCAGTTCCTTCATAAAGAGTTCCGTTATCAAATTCTAGTCCTTGAGTAAAGTTAGTTTCTAGGTGTGGAAATTCACCATTAATTTTTGCTGACCATTTTTCAGGTTTAACATCCGATAGAATTCTTAGTAAACGCTGTTCGTTTTGAGTCATGCCATCAGGGCTAATTCCAATTAATTCGATTGTAAACGAACCAACATGGTAATCATTCGTATTCAATTTATAATCAATTTTTCCAGCTGGATTTTTCCATGTTCGGACATTTTCACCATTGATTTCAAGACTAATTGATTTTAAATCACCCGTCACTTCAAAAGTAAGTGGTATCACTTTCCCAATTTCAATAGCTACATTGTCATTGAATGAAAAAGAAAAAGCAACTTCGGAATCATTATTCCCTTTATTTAACAAAGGCAAAACAAGTGCTGCAAGTAAACCTACAATAATCAGAATTATGAATGCTTTTTTCATTATAAATTTTCTAGAATATTAACTATCTTCTCTCCGTCAATTGTTCCGTGTGATTCAGAATAAATCACTTCATTATGGTGAATTACAACAACCTGAGGTGATTGATGTTCAACTCGTGAAATAGCTGATATTTCATTTGAAATTTCTCTGTAATTTAATAAGTCAAGTAGAAAAAAATCTGCTGTTGAATGAGTTAAAACACCTGACTTCTCAAATTCTTTTAGAGCCATTTTTGAGATTCCACAACGGGTACTGTGTTTGAAATAGAGTTGAGGACGAACTACACTATTATTTAAAGATTTTTGCAATTGTCGAATGGATGATAAGTTTGTCCAGGCCATTAAATTCCCGTTTTAAATTGTTTTAAAAATCGAATGTCATTTTCGGAATAAAGTCGTAAATCAGTAACACGATATTTCAATTGAGCAATTCTTTCTACTCCCATTCCAAAAGCAAATCCAGAATAAGTTTGCGAGTCGATACCACAAGAGTCTAAAACATTTGGATCCACCATTCCGCAACCTAAAATTTCAAGCCAGCCAGTGTATTTACAAACGTTGCACCCTTTGCTGTTGCACAAAGTACAAGAAACATCTACTTCAGCACTTGGTTCCGTAAAAGGAAAGTAGGATGGTCTTAATCGGATTTCAGCTTTTTCACCAAACATTTCCCGTGCAAAAAAGAGTAATGTTTGTTTTAAATCGGCAAATGACACGCCTTTAGCGATGTAAAGACCTTCTACTTGATGGAAAAAGCAATGTGCACGCGCTGAGATTGCCTCATTACGATAAACTCTTCCCGGTGAAATTGTTCGAATAGGTGGCTGTGTGTTTTCCATTACTCTAACCTGAACAGAACTTGTGTGTGTTCTCAAGGCAATTTCTTTCTCTCCTTTTTCGATGAAGAATGTATCTTGCATGTCTCGCGCCGGATGTTCAGGAGGGAAATTGAGTGCAGTAAAATTGTGCCAATCATCTTCAATTTCTGGGCCTTCCGAAACAACGTAACCTATTTTTGAAAAAATTGAAATAATTTCTTTTTTAACAAGCGATAATGGATGATGGCTACCAATTTCGAAATCTTCTCCCGGTTTGCTTAAATCGATCTTATTATCATCACTTTTCTGAGTAGCTATTTGACTTTTAAAGTGGTTGTATTTATCTTCTGCGAAATTGCGTAAATCGTTGAGATCTTGACCTACCTCTCTTTTTTGTTCATTGGGAACATTTTTTAATTCTGAAAAAAGTTCTTTGGTAATTCCTTTTGAACCAAGGAATTTGATTCTAAATGCTTCAAGATTTTCTGCAGAGTCAAAAGAATAATTATTTATTTCTTCTTTTATTGTGGCAATTTTAGATTTCATTTACTAAAGTTGTAACTTTTTAATCGGTTAATTTGTTAAAATGTTATTAGAAACACTTTATAATGCAAATTTATAAGAAAATGCGAGGTAAATTAAGATGCAAATCTGCTTTGCTTATTTTATTTTCTTTATTCTTCATATTGAATAGTTGTTATAAGAAGAAAGATACAATCTTGAAGGTCTATGTTCGTAATTCAAGTGGTCAGTTATTGGAAGGAGCGGATGTTCAAATTTATGCTGAACCAACAGATACTTTAAATCAAAATGCACCTTCAGTGAATCTAAAAGAAAAGACAGATAAAACTGGAGTAGCCAACTTTAACTTTAACTTTTTATATGATTCTGGTCAGACGGGAGTAGCGATATTAAAATTAAAGGCAATCTATTACAGTCAAACTGGAGAGAATATTGTTGAAATTACCGAAGAAACGAATAACGAATCTTTTATCGTGATTCAGTAACAAATTTCGACCATTAACGTATTTTGTATTTTAAGAAAAAAATTGTAAATTTGGTCACTTTTAAACTATGAAAAAACTAACTTTTTTATCTTTTTTCATTCTTGCTTTATTGGTTTTAGCGGGATGTAAACCAAAAGATCCTGCTGTATTGAAGGTTTTTGTAAGGTCTTCTACAAATCAATTAATTAACGGTGCGAAAGTAATTGTAATTGGCGATCAACAATCAAATCCTCCCACTTTGGAATTTGTAGATACTTCTTATACGAATAGTTCAGGCTTTTCTGTTGTAGACATGGATCAGTATTTCAGTACTTCGGGAGAAGAGAACACAACTGGATATTTTGATATCATCGTAAAATACAACAATAAAATAGGAAATGGGTACACACGATGCCGTGTTCATACCACTTCAGTTGAAACCATTTATATACCGAACTAAAAGAAAATGAAAAATACATTTATATTATTATTCGCATTAAGTACTGTTTTCGCTATTACATCTTGTAGAAAGAAAAAAGATACAATAGCAAACATTTATGTGAGAGACGACAACAACGCTGTTGTGGGTAATGCAATGGTTATTCTTTATGGTACAAATACCGCAGGAACACCTCAGCAAGTTGCTGTATTTGACACGGCCTATACGAATTCTTCTGGAATGGCAACCTTTAACTACAACGATTTGTATCAATTGGGACAAGCAGGTGTGGCTGTTTTAGATATTAAAGCACAAAAACAAAATAAGGTTGGCCAAGGAATAATAAAAATTGAAGCTGAAAAAGTGAATGAAGAAACTGTTTTCATTCAGCCTTAATTACGCTCTTATCTGTTTTTTAAATTGATGGTCTACCAAAAAATCTAACTCACTTTTGTGAATAGAACTATTAGGAAGTTGGTCAAAATTTATTTCATATTCGGTGAAATCAACAAAGTCGGCTGTTTGAATCAAATCGTTTACGTCTGAATCATCGTTGTTCTTTTGAATAAGGTTGAGCAGTTTGTTCAAATCAAGCAAGTCAATCACAAAAGTAGTCCAATACGAAAGAGCATCTTTTTGAACTTCTCCTACTAATTTTGCTTGTTCATCAAAAGAGTTAAATCTGATTGATTTTAATGATATTGTTTCCATAGCTTAAATTTTATAAAACAAAGTTATTTCAGTAGATCGTAAACGATTTACGTTCTTATTTTCTTTTTTTGTTTCGCTTAAAACTGCGTTTGAATGATTACTTTTGCACTATGTCTGAGGATTCAAACATGTCATTTCTTCAACATCTTGAAGAGCTTCGCTGGAGGCTAGTTCGAGCTGTTATCGCCGTAATAATTGCAGGATTAGTTATTTGGTATTATCAAGAGGTAATTATTGAAAAAGTGTTTCTCGCGATGGCTGAAGATGATTTTATCACTTTTCAATTTCTTTGCCAAAAGTTCGGTATTTGTTCTGAAAAATTAAATGTGAATTTTCAGAGTATGACTGTTTCAGGTCAGTTTTCATATGCTTTAATGATGAGTATTGTCGGAGGTGTTATCGTGGCCTTTCCTTTTATTTTTTATCAACTTTGGGCATTTGTAAAACCGGGATTAAAGTTCAAGGAAAAACAAATGGCTCGAGGAATGGTTTTTTATGTGAGTTTCTTATTCTTTTTAGGAATATTATTCGGCTACTTTGTTGTTGCTCCCATGAGTATCCAGTTTTTCGGAACATTTCAAATGAGCGAAAAAATCGAAAATATCTATACGATTGACTCCTACATGAGTACGATTATTTCAACTGTATTTTATACTGGATTATTTTTCTTATTGCCCATAGTTACTTATTTTCTTACGAAGATTGGTTTATTTGATTCTACTTTCTTGAAAAAATACCGTAGACATGCTATCGTTGTTATTTTAATTTTAGCTGCAATTATAACACCTCCGGATTGGATAACGCAGATAATTGTTTCTGTGCCACTGCTTATTTTATATGAAGTTGGAATATTGGTCGCAGTTCGAGTTGAAAAAAATAAATTGAAAGAAAAATCCTAAAATCTTGTGTTGATGCGGTTTTTTGTTCTATTCACCATTCTAATTTTATCATCTTTCGCAGTCTTTTCACAACAGACCATCGTTCGTGGTCAAGTAATTGATGCTGAATCAGGATTTGGTTTTCCATTTGTAAAGGTTCAGTTCATGAATTCAAAAATTGGAACTATTACTGACTCTTTAGGTAATTATAAAATCTCTACGTATTATGCTACGGATTCACTCATGTTTATGTATCCCGGTTATAAATTAACTTCGATAAAAGTAGAAAAAGACAAGGTCCAGGAAATTAATATCACTCTAGAAACACGATCAAACATTCATAAAGAAGTTGTAATTAGGCCACCTGATGAACCCTTTGCAATAAAATTACACAAGCGCATTATTGCCAATAAATCAGTCAATAATAAAGAGAAGCTAGATGCTTACGAATATGAAGCTTACAATAAAATTCAATTAGACTTAAATAATATCGGCGATAAATTTTCTAAAAATGGTGTAGTTAAACGTTTGGACGTAATTATGAATTATTTAGATTCTACCGAAGAAGGAAAGTCTTTTTTACCAATTATACTGAGTGAAACAGTATCCGACTTCTATTTTAAGAATAAACCTAAACTTAAAAAAGAGATTGTAAAAGCGACTCAAATATCGGGTGTAGAAAACATTCAAATGCATCAATATCTTGGAGATATGTATTTGGATATTAATGTATATGACAATATTTATGACATGTTTTTTAAGTCTTTTATTAGTCCCGTTTCGAACTATGCACGAGGATATTATCATTTTTATGTGGAAGATTCATCTTTTATTGACAATAACTGGTGCTATAAAATGCGTTTTAAACCGAAACGAACTGGTGACTTGACCTTTTCTGGTGAGATGTGGATTCATGACACAACCTACGCCATAAAAAAGTTTAGTGCTACCATTTCTCCAGATGCTAACTTAAATTACATTCAGGATTTTTACTTTGAACAGGAATTTGAACAAGTTGAAAAAGAAGTTTGGATGATGACAAAAGAAAAATTAATAGCAGACATCCGATTAACTGAGAAAACAAAAGTATATGGTGTTTTTGGAAGAAAGACGAGTAGCAGAAAATACTTTAAAATCAATGAAAAACATGAGCCAGATTTTTATCGTGGTGATAACACCGTTGAAATTCAGGACAGCGCAAAATTGAGAAGTTCGGATTACTGGAATAAAGTCCGCCATCAAGAACTCAGCACACAAGAACAGGAGATAAACCAGATGATTGATTCGTTAAACAATAATCGGTTTTTTAAAACAATGAAAAATGTTACATATTTAGCTTCTACCGGTTACTATCAACTTGGAAAAATAGAACTTGGAAATTTGACATCAGTCATGGCCTTTAATCCAGTGGAAAAGTTTAGAATGGCATTGGCTTTGAGAACCTCTAATTCATTTTCAAAACGTGTCGAATTTGGAGGCAGACTAGCTTATGGTTTTGGTGATCAGAAAATAAAATACGGTGCATCAATTCGTTACAATGTAACACCAAAAAAACGAGGTCTTTTAACAAGTTATTATAGTTACGATATCGAACAGATTGGACAATCTTCTTACGCGCTATCAATGGGAAATACTTTTTCTACCGTTTTGAGTACTGCACCTTTTGATAAATTGACATTTGTAACAAAAGCGGGATTAAGTTTTGAAAAAGACATAAAAAAAGACTTTGTCGCGTATGGAGGAATGGAGTGGAAGGAATATACACCATTAGGTTTGGCCAACTACAGAAAAGTAGTAAATTTTGATACAATGACCATTTCTAAAATAAAAACAGCAGAATTTACGGCCAGAATTCGATGGGCAAAAGACGAAGAATTTATTTCAGGAAATTTGGACAGAACAGCGATGACTTGTACCAATCCAATACTTTCATTACAAGGAATTTTCGGAATAAAAGGCTTAATGGGAAGTCAATATTCTTACCAAAAATTGGAATTTCAGATTGAGCATTATCGACAACTAGGAGTTTTTGGAAGAATGTACTATGGTGGATCTTTAGGTTATATTTTTGGTACAACAGCTTATCCTTTTTTAAAAGTGACTCCTGGAAATCAATCCTTGTATCTGATGTCAAGCGCATTTAATAAATTGAATTTTCTTGAATTTATTTCGGATAAATACGCAAGTGGATTTATTGAAAATCAATGGGAAGGCTTATTCTTTGATCGAATTCCTTTGATTAAGAAACTCAAATTACGACTTGTTACGACCGGAAAAATAGCAATTGGAGATATCAGTTCCAGGCATCAAACTGAAATGTTGTTGCCTTCTTTTGTAAAACATTTTAATGGAATTCCATACGCAGAAGCAAGTGTAGGAATTGAAAACATACTCAAAGTGATTCGTGTGGATTTGGTCTGGAGAATGACGCACCTTGACCCGGGAATGAGTCCGTTGGGAATTCGGGCGAAATTTGCATTTAATTTTTAGTAACTTCGTTCAATGAAACTTTACACCGAGCAAATTCGAAAAACGTATCGCGGCAGAGCGGTGGTGAATGGTGTTTCTGTGGAAGTAAATCAGGGAGAAATAGTTGGATTATTGGGCCCAAATGGCGCAGGTAAAACGACTTCTTTTTATATGATTGTTGGGTTGGTAAGACCAGATGAAGGGAAAGTTTATCTTGATGGAACTGAAATAACAAAATTACCCATGTATAAAAGGGCGCAGATGGGAATTGGTTACTTGCCACAAGAAGTTTCTGTCTTTCGGAAATTAAGTGTTGAAGATAACATAATGGCCATTTTGGAAATGACTAATTTAAATAAAAAGGAACGTCAAGAAAAACTCGAGCAATTATTAGAAGAATTTCATTTGACTCATGTTCGTAAGAACCTAGGTAATCGACTTTCCGGAGGGGAAAAAAGAAGAACTGAAATTGCTCGTGCGCTTGCAACGGATCCAAAATTTGTTTTGTTGGATGAACCTTTTGCTGGTGTTGACCCTATTGCCGTTGAGGACATACAAAGCATTGTTTCTGACTTAAAAAAACGAAATATTGGAATATTGATTACAGATCACAATGTTCAAGAAACCCTTTCCATTACTGACCGCGCGTATTTGCTTTTTGAGGGAAGTATTCTAAAGTCTGGTTCTGCGGAAGATTTAGCCAATGACGAACAAGTCCGAAAAGTTTACTTGGGTCAGAATTTTGTATTGAGGAAAAAATAATACAATCACTCCATTTCTCTCTTTTTCAATCGCTTTAATTTACAAATATCAAAATAGATTTTTCTTCTATCATTTATTTCAAAGTAAATTTTACATTTTGCAGAATCAATATATTTAAAATCAGTGGTTGAAAGCATTTTATCTGAGCCTTTTCTGCGAATTTTATAAAGCCGGTAAGCATCATATCTTCTCGGAAAATGACCATATTGACCATGAACTATCTTGTATTTACCTATTGTATGTTTTTCCCAAGAATGTAAAACAACTTCACGATGAAATAAATTTGCACAACTTGAAAGGATAATAGTTAATAAAAGAAATAAAGCAATAGGATTTACCTGTGTTTTCATCGCAACAAATTCACAAAGCCTTCGACCAATTTCCATTCATGTGGAGAATCACAGCCTTTGTATTTAAAAGTATAAATATAGGTTCCGTCTTGACATTGTTTACCCTGGTAAGTACCTTCCCAACCATAATTAATGTCTTCTGAATAAAAAATTCGCTCACCCCATTTGTCAAAAATTGAAAACTCACAAGAAGTAATTTCAAAAGCGGTCACAGGCTTAAAAATCTCATTGACTTTATTTCCATCCGGAACAAAGGTATTTGGAATATAGAAAACGAAGGGTTCCACAAAAACCTCTCGAATTGCCGTGTCACTGCAACCATATTGATTGGTCACAACTTGCATTGGATAATCAGAGCCGGATTGCGTATACTGATGAACAAAATTGGCTTCGGATGTTGTAAAATGATTGTCATCAAAGAAATAAAAATAATCCGTCGCGTCGGTCGATTCATCAATGAAAGAAACTTCTGAATTACAAATATCTACTTTATCAGGGTTTACCCGAAAACTAGCTTTGGGAGAGGGATAAACGGTTACTATATCCTGTTGCATAAGGTAAAGTGTATCAATACAACCTTTCAAAGTCGTCATCGTCAGACTTACACTATAACTTCCAACTTGTGTGTAAACATGACTTGGGCTATATGCATTTGAAGTCCCATCATCTCCAAAATTCCATGTGTAAATTGTTGGAGCATCTGATTGACTTAAGTTGACGAATTGTGCGGTAGAAGGGGCGCATTGTAAGGAATTCATGTATGCAAAATCAATGGAAGGTTCGCCATAAATAAAGACTTTCGAAAAAACAGTATCCTTACAAATGTCGTATGAACCAATCAACATCACCGGATATGTTCCAGGATTTAAGTATTGAACATCATTGACGTCGATATTAGTTGAAGTGGAGGGAGAAGCATTTGCTCCGAATTGCCATTGGAATGTAGTAGATGGTGGCCCGGAAACAGTCGCATCGAAGTCATATAGACCACCTGTAATACAAAGCGAATCATTGTGCGTAAAAGACATGATTAATGGTTCATTCAATGTAATTTGAACCGTAGAGGTATCTTTGCATGTAGGCGAAGAGCCAGCAATTAATTGAACTGTATAATTTCCGGCTGATGGAAAAGAATAAGTTGGTTCAAATTGTGAACTGACATCTGAACTTGAATTTTGAACCCCAAAATCCCAATCATAAATAACTGAATTACTTGAATTGTTATCGAATGGTATTGTTAAACCAAAACATTGAATGTCAGCGGGAGTTCCAATACTACTTATAGGTAAATCAAAAATATAAATTGAATCGGTGAAACTAGTTGCGCAGTCTCCATCATCTCCATTAATCGTAACAACATGAAAACCGGGTTGGGTGAAAGTTACGTTCGGAACAGATAAATTTGTTGAAGATTGAACGGAAGCATCTAAATCAAAGTCCCAAGAAAAGGATGCGGCACTATTTGAAGTTTGGCCGATGAAATTAAAAACATTCCCTACTATACAGAGTGAGTCTTCTGAGTCCCAAGTAACAGAAAATGGATTGTTGACCGTAATGTTCATGTAAGCGGTATCTGTGCAAGGCTGTCCAGGGTTTACTATTAATTGTGCAACATAACTTCCCGGGCTAGGATAGGTAAACGTTGGTGCATAAGCTGTGCTCACATCGGTGGTTGTTCCAGATACACCAAAATCCCAAGCATAGCTAGAACCTCCATAGGATTGGTCTTCAAATTGAACGATTAACCCTTGGCAATAGGAAACAAATGTTGAAAGCTGTTGCTGTGTTGGTAAAATTGCTTGTAAAGTGATATTACAATCAAAAACACGGAAGAGAAAGTCGCGAACTGTTTCACCAACTAATACTCCATTTCTAAATTCTTGTACGCGCACACCAACAACAAATAAACCAATCATGTTTGGGTCAACGGTTAATATTCCTGTTGTTGGATTGATTGAAATAATCGCCCCAGGTCCCAATGGGTTTTGAGCATTGAAAGGTCCAGCCCATTGAACCGGAAAATAGGGTGGCGCTGGAGCCTGTGATGGCATTGGATTCGATGAATTTGCACCAGAATAAGGTGTAACCAATGAATAAACCAATTGATCTCCATCAGGATCTGTTGCTGAATGATCGATAATTTTTTGCTCATTATTACACAACAACATTGGCGGATAATATGTGAATCTTGGGCTACTGTTATTTGTAAATCCAGTTTCTGAACCAGGTACATGTGTAGTTAATGTAATACCTGTGTCATCAGGTGAAACTAAATTCGTGACATTCGGCCCACGGCAACATCGTTGATATGAAATAGTATAGCCACCAACAATTGGCGGAAGGTTAACAACTGTAGTATAAACGGCTTTCTCAACACATAAATTATTCGGTGGAGTCGCACAAGGGTTATTAAACGGGATTGGCACGTAAACACTTCCTGGAAACGGCACATCTAGGTTCACTAACATCGTGCCGTTTGGATTGTATATAGTGAGTTTCATAGGGTCATCATATTCAGCTCCAGTAGAATTACAGTCCCTATAGAGTGTAATGTAGAATCGATATTGATTATTACCCAAATAATCGTAATAAATATCTCCGCCAATAATGTGGGATGCTCTCAACTGTGTTGAAATAAGTATAATCAGGAGGAGAATTCTGAATTTCATTTTTCCAATAGATACAAATTTAAGTTAATTCAGTCGTAATGTAAAATGCGTCCCATTCGAAGATGGAATACTTATAACAAAAACCAGTTTTATGCTCAAATTTCGTTCCATCAATGGTTTTTCCAAGTCTTTTATTTTCAGCATTCAGTTGAATTTTAATTATTGAATTTGCTGCATTTATATAGTATTCAATTCTATCAGGGTGTTCATTGTTGACTATATTGAAAATTTCACCCGATAAGTCCTTTTCAATAATTAAAATTAGTGCCCTGATTACATCTTCAAGTCGAACTAAATTGACGGGAGAACTTCCGGCTGGAATGCCTCCTTTTTGAACAAAATATTTAACCGGATGTCTGTTTTTTCCAATGAGACCAGCTAGACGAATGATAGTCAATCGATCTTTCAGGTTGTTCCTAAGTTTTTGTTCAGCTAGAAAAACAGGATGATTTTCGATGACTTTTCCAGATTCGTTAACTAACTCAGAAACATCTTGGTAAATTCCGGTTGAACTAGTGAAAATGATTTTTGTTTTCAATGAAAAAGCTATAGCAATTTGTGACAAGCTCAAGCCGTAATTTTTAAAATTGGAAGGAGGAATGGTTATAATTAAAAAATCAATTTCGTTGATTTGAGTAGCATTTAAACTTATTTTAATTTCATAATCATCAAGATAAGTCAATTTAAATCCATATAAATTTAATTCATTTATTTCAGCAATTTTTTCATCACTTCTACTCCCTACAAAAACAGAGTATCCATTGTCTCTCAAAGCAATAGCCAATGGCTTTCCAAGCCAACCAAATCCGATGATTGCAACTGATTTTTTTATCATTTATCCCTTTAACGAAAAAAAACAAAAAGAGTTTGAAATGAACTTTTGTAAAAAGACGAGAAAAAGTCTGCTGAGATGTTTTAACTTTGTCCAAAATTTTTTGAAATGAGTACTTACGATGTTATTATTATAGGGTCTGGACCGGGCGGATATGTTTCGGCTATTCGTTGTGCCCAATTGGGATTGAAAACTGCTATTATTGAAAAATACAATACCCTCGGTGGTACTTGTCTAAACGTAGGATGTATACCTTCCAAGGCATTATTGGATTCTTCGGAACATTTTCACAATGCAACTCATAACTTCACAGAACATGGAATTGAAGTAAAAGGTTTGAAAGCCAATATCAAACAAATGATTCAACGCAAGAATGATGTGGTTAGTCAGACTTGTGTCGGTGTGAAATTTTTAATGGATAAAAATAAAATTGATGTTCATACAGGAGTTGGTTCTTTTGTAGATAAAAATACAGTAAAAATTACAGCTTCAGACGGGAAAGAAACTCAAATTACGGGTAAAAACATCATTATCGCTACAGGTTCTAAGCCAAATTTCTTCCCAGGAATGGAACCGGATAAAAAACGAATTATTACTTCAACCGAAGCATTAAACCTACAAGAAATTCCAAAAAAGATGCTTGTCATAGGTGCTGGTGTGATTGGTTTGGAATTGGGTTCTGTATACGGACGTTTAGGGACTGAAATTGAAGTAATTGAATTTTCGCCAACGATTTTGCCTACGATGGATGCTTCGATAGGGAAAGAGTTCACTAAAATCTTGAAAAAAGAAGGTTTTAAATTCCAGATGGAGCATCGTGTTCAAAAAGTGGAAAACAAAGGAAAATCAGTTGTTTTAACGGCATTGAATAAGAAAAATGAAGAGGTAACTTTCGAAGCAGATTATTGCTTGGTTGCTGTAGGACGAAAAGCTTACACTGATGGGCTTTCTCTTGAAAATGCAGAACTTTCTGCAAATCAACGTGGACAAGTGGATGTAAACGATCATCTACAAACTTCAGTTCCAAACATTTATGCAATTGGTGATGTAGTTCGTGGAGCTATGTTGGCACACAAAGCCGAAGAAGAAGGTGTTTATGTTGCAGAATTAATCGCGGGACAAAAACCACATTTGAATTACAACTTGATTCCGGGAGTAGTTTACACTTGGCCTGAAGTGGCTGCTGTTGGTAAAACAGAAGAAGAATTAAAGGCTGCCGGTGTAGAATACAAAGTCGGTAATTTCCCAATCAAAGCGTTGGGACGAGCAAGAGCGAGCATGGATACAGGAGGATTTATTAAAATTCTTGCTGATAAAACGACCGATGAGGTCTTAGGAGTTCACATGATTGCAGCTCGTGCAGCAGATTTAATTATGGAAGCAGTTACAGCTATGGAATATCGTGCATCTGCTGAGGATATCGCTCGTATTTGTCACCCGCATCCAACATATTCGGAGGGTGTGAAAGAAGCAGCTTTAGCGGCAACTGAAAATAGAGCGTTACACGTTTAAATAATTTTTAATAAAAATAAAATTGAAGCCGGTCGAAAGATTGGCTTTTTTTATGCCTTGATTATTCCTCTGAGATTTTAGAGAAAACTAAATATATTTTTTAATAATTAATAATCAGATTGATTTTAAGATGTAAAAACTGCCAAATCCAACGATCAAAGAGACCGATACATTTGCAAAAAGTAGCGTGTAATTCCCGTTTTGAAACAATTGAAAGTTTTCATAGGAAAAAGTACTAAACGTGCTGAACCCACCGCAAACACCCACCAATAAGAAGGGTTGCATCCAATCATTTTTTGGTAATCGCGCCATTACAACGAGAACAATTGCGAAAATGATGCAAGCGATTGTATTGGAAACAAATGTCGCCCATGGAAAAGACAAGCCTTTGAAAGAAAAGCATTTACCGACACCAAAGCGCATAACGCTACCGATTCCACCACCAATAAAAACTAAAATCCAGTTCATTGTTGTTCTTTGAATTTTATTCGAAGATAGACAAAATGGTTCAAACTATATCCGATAATTAGGCCGATACAAGCTCCCAAAAAAACGTCCGAAGGATAATGAACACCAAGGTAAATTCTACTTAATCCAACAATGCATCCAATAAAAATCGTGAGTAGTTTCAACCATTTTAATTTATTTCCAAATAATGGTAATACAAATGCAAACATGCCAAAGTAATTGGCTGCATGCGACGAAATGAATCCATAAATACCACCACGGTAATATTCGCCTGGTTTGGTTTGATAGAAATGCAATTGTTGCCAAATTTCCAGGTTGTGTGAAGGACGGTATCGTTTAAAAACTTCTTTAAATAGGTTCACAGAAACTTGATCTGAAATAAGCACAGTCAAAAATATCCCGACGCAAATCAAACCGAAGTTTTGCCAAGAGTTTTGTTGTTTCACAAAATACAATAGAATTAAATACAGAGGGATCAAACTGAATTTACCAGATATAAACCACATGATTTCATCTAACAAAGCTGTATGCATTCCATTGATGAATAGGAGTAAAAAACGATCTATCGATTCAAGCCAATCAATCATTGTTCAAATGCTTCCAAATCAAATCTTTCAGTTCTGTTAGACCTTTTTGAGCTACCGCAGAGATGAAGATGTATGGAATTTGTGGTAAATCTTTTTTAATTTCTGAAATCAATTCATCGTCGAGCATATCTGATTTAGTAATAGCCAAAAGCCGTTCTTTATGCAGTAACTCGGGATTGTATTGTTTTAGTTCATTCAAAAGAATGTCGTATTCCTTCTTAATATCATCCGAATCGGCAGGAATCATGAAAAGTAAGAGCGAATTTCGTTCGATGTGTCTCAAAAAGCGTAATCCAAGTCCCTTTCCTGCGTGTGCTCCTTCAATGATTCCGGGAATGTCTGCCATGATGAATGAGCGGTAATCCCGATACAAAACAATCCCCAAATTTGGACGCAATGTCGTAAACGGATAATCTCCAATTTCAGGTTTCGCAGCTGAAATAACAGAAAGCAATGTACTTTTACCGGCGTTTGGAAAACCAACCAATCCAACATCTGCCAGTACTTTTAATTCAAGTATTTTCCATCCTTCTTGACCTGATTCGCCTGGTTGTGCATAGCGAGGAGTTTGATTTGTTGGAGATTTAAATTGGTTATTTCCCCAACCTCCTTTACCGCCACGTTGGATGATAAATTCTTCCCCGTCTTCTGTGATTTCAAATGCAACTTCCCCGGTTTCTGCATCTTTAGCGATAGTGCCGAGTGGTACTTCAATGTAAACATCCTCGCCCTGAGAACCAGTTTTCAAGTTCCCAGATCCGTGTGCACCATGGCCTGCTTTGATGTGTTTTTGAAATTTTAAATGCAATAAGGTCCAAAGCTGTTTGTTACCTCGTAAAATTACATGCCCACCTCTTCCTCCATCGCCACCATCAGGCCCTCCTTTTGGTATGTATTTCTCGCGACGAAAATGCGTTGATCCTCCTCCACCATTCCCCGATGTACAGTGTATTTTGACATAGTCAACAAAATTGTCTGAAGCCATTATTTAGTTTAAGTGCGGTTCAATTGCCGCGTATAATTTTTCTGAAATGGCATCAATTTCGCCCACTCCGTTTATGGTTGTTACTTTATTTTGAGCAACGTAATATGGCAAGACGTGGATGGTTTTAGTGAAATACTCATTGATTCGTTTCAATAATTTTTCAGCTGCATCATCCGCACGCCCACTTACCTTACTCCGCAATTCGATACGTTCTTTGATAACTTCTTCAGGAACATCTAATTGCAAAACCGTATTAATTGATTGTCCTTTGGAATTTAAATAAGCATCTAGCGCTTCAGCTTGAACAACTGTTCTTGGAAAACCGTCAAAAATTAATCCTTTTGCATTTGGGTGTTTTTGAACCTCTTCTTCCAACATATCAATCGTCACAGAATCTGGAACTAAAAAACCATCAGCCATAATTTGTTTCACACGCTTACCTAATTCCGTATCGTTTTCGATGTGTGCTCGAAACATATCACCTGTGGATAAATGCACCAGATCATATTTTTCGATTAATCGTTCGGATTGCGTTCCTTTTCCTGCTCCCGGAGGGCCAAATAGCACAATATTCAACATTTTATTCTTCTTTTAATTGATACAACTCTTTTAAATTTCTTCCAAGTTCATTGTAATCTAATCCATATCCTACAACAAACTTGTTCGGGATTTCAAAACCAATGTATTTAGGTTTGTGTTTGCCTTTATAAGCTTCCGGTTTGTATAGTAGTGTACATACTTCCACAGAAGCTGGATCGTTTGCATTTATTAATGAAATGACTTTATCAATAGTGATTCCAGTGTCTACGATGTCTTCAAGAATAACAACATGTCTGTTTTCCATGTTGTTATTTAGTCCGATTAATTCATCCACGCGTCCAGATGTTTGAGTTCCCTTGTATGAACTAACTTTTACAAATGAAATTTCTGCATCTCTTTGAATGCATTTCATAATGTCAGAAGCGAACATAAATGCGCCATTTAAAATAGCAATGAGCAAAAGGTCTTTTCCTTCGTAATCCTTTTCGAGTGCTTTTGCCAATGTTTTCACACTCGTCATTATTTCACTTTCTGAAATGAAAGGATAAAAAGATTTATCGTGTATTTGAATTTCTTTTGTTGTCATTTGAATGCAAATTTACGATTTTCAAGTGGGAATTGAAAATTTTGATAAAACTAGTCTTGTTTCCTTAACTCATAACTTATCTTTGCAATATGATTTCAAAATGGTACGGTGAAGACATGCGCATTGGTGTTCTTGGAGGAGGACAATTGGGACGAATGATGCTGCAAGAAGCTATTGATTTAAACATTCATTTACATTGTTTAGATCCTGATCCAAAAGCACCATGTTCTGAAATCGCACATTCATTTACACGCGGTTCAATCACTGATTTTGACTCAGTTTATAAATTTGGAAAAGACAAGCATTTAATTACAGTTGAAATTGAAAATGTTTCCGTTGAGGCACTCGAACAACTCGAAAAAGAGGGTGTAAAAGTATTTCCGCAGCCACGTGTATTACGAATCATTCGCGACAAAGGAATTCAAAAAGAATTTTTTGAGCAAAATAACATTCCTACAGCCCCGTTTCGACTTGTAAAAAATCGTCAAGAAGTAATTGAAAATAAGGTTTTTCCAATCGTTCAGAAATTGAGAACGGGTGGATATGATGGAAAAGGTGTGCAAATATTAAAGTCCAAAGAATCAATTGAATTCGGGTTTGATGCACCGAGTGTATTGGAAGAAATGATTCCGTTTGTTAAAGAACTTTCGGTAATTGTTGCTCGAAATGAAAGGGGAGAAGTAAAAAGTTTTCCCATTGTGGAATGTGAATTTAATCCCGAAGCAAACTTAGTTGAGTTTCTATTTTCGCCTGCTGATGTTTCTGATATTATTGAACAAAAAGCAGCAAATCTTGCAAAAGACATTATTGAAAAATTAGAAATGGTTGGCTTACTTGCCGTTGAATTTTTCTTAACTGAAGATGGAAATTTATTGGTCAATGAAATTGCGCCAAGACCTCACAACAGTGGACATCATACGATTGAATGCAACATTACCTCTCAATTTGCACAGCATTTAAGAGCCATTTTGAATTTGCCACTTGGCGCAACCGATTTGATTCAGTCCGGAGCGATGATTAACTTGTTAGGTGAAAAAGGATTTGAAGGAGGTGCTTATTATCAAGGACTTGAAGAAATTTTGCAAATCCCCGGTGTTTTTCCACATATTTACGGCAAAGAGACAACTAAACCTTTTCGTAAAATGGGACATGTAACCATTACCGGAAGGAACCTTGTTGAGGTTAAAGAGAAAACAGCATTAGTTCAAAAATTAGTAAAAGTCATTGCATAAAAAAGCGACCTTTAAGAAGATCAATTTAGATGTTTTTTACGCATTTATTTCGACTGAATAAATAATGGTTTTAAGGTAAACCAAGATAAGGCAGGGATGAAAATTAATGGCATTAAAAAGCCTTTGTAATAATCAACAAAAAGCTGTGCATCTTCATTTTTAAATTCCGGATCGTTCATTTTTAATACGCCAAACACTAGAGCAACACAAATCATAGAAACTAAAAAGTTAAAAATGAAAGTGGAAATAGCGCTATTTTTTATTGCCTTTGATAAAGCAAAAAAGAGGATTCCACCAGTTAAAATTGATACAAAGTCATATTTGATAATTGAACCCATATTAACTACTTCAGAAAAATCAGCAATTCCAAAATCCTTAATTAGTCTACCGTAATAAAAATTTGTGTACATCAAAGAAACTAAGCATGCCAAAGCACTGGCTGAAACGGATTGAAAGGCTATTCTTTTCATGACTATTTAATTTTAGTAACAGGGATTGTTGCAGTAATTTGCATATTATCAGACTCTTCACTCTCACTTTTCCCAACACCGTAATCTGCTCTGTTGATTGAAAATTTAGCAACGAAAGTTCCTGTTGAACCCTTTTTTTCAAATGTAAATGGGATTGAACACTCTTTTGAGAAACCGCGAATAATAAGTTTTCCGATGGCTACAAAACCTTTATCTGTCTTTTTTATTTTATCTGAAACAAATTCAATTTCAGGGTACATTAACGCTTCAAACCAATCCGCTCCGAGTGCATGCTTATTTTGAGTTGTATTTCCTGTGTTAATGGATTCAACCTTAATTTTTAAATGAAATTTCGAGGCATCCAAGTTGGCTGCATCAAAAAGGATTGTCCCCGAAATTTCTTTAAATACTCCTGAAACATCAGAATTTGAAAATGCAATCTTGTGATTCTTAGTAATTTTCCAGTTTTGAGAATACGCAACAGGAGAACTGATGACAAAAGCCACAATTAAGAAAAGTACTGTTTTCACGATTGCTTAATTTTTATTTTTTTGAAACTTCTAAATCTGCAATTAATTTCACTTCGTCAGATAATCCAGGTCCTGCTTGACCAACACCAAAATCCGAACGTTTAACAGATCCAATTAATTTTAAACCTGCAACATCTCCTCCCGCTTGGTTTTTTGCAGAACCAGTATGTATTGCAGTCAAAATAACAGATTTTGTAACTCCATGCATTGTAAAATCACCAACAACTACATATTTATTTCCTTTAGCTTTTTTAACAGAAGTGCTTTTAAAAGAAAGTGTTGGGAACTTTTCAACGTTGAAGAAATCTGCAGTTCTCAAATGGTCATCTCTCATAGATAAACCTGTGTTAATTGATTTCGCTTCAGCTGTCATTTCAATTGTTGCTCCATTAAAATCGGCATTTGGTGTAGAAATTTTAACATCAAATTTGCTGAATTCTCCGTTAATGTCGGTAATTCCCATATGTGTTATTGAAAATCCAAGACGAGAGTGAGCTCCATCTAATGACCAGTTTGCAACTTCGTTGATAATGAAAGAGGCCAGCAAAACAACTGCTGAAAATGCTAATACTACTTTTTTCATGTTAAATTATTTTTATTTTAATTAGATGCAAATTTGAGAATATTCCGCTGTTTACAAGGTTAACCTATGTTAAGAAGTTATTTCTCGAGTAGATTTTTTATCTCTTGGCATCGTGCTGAAGACCCAATCCCAAAAAGTACTCGAAACACCAAAAGCTTTTTCTGGTGTTTGATAATGATGTTTTGCGTGATGCATCCATAAGTTTTTCATAATTCCTTTTGAAGCAACATGATTATGAACGTAAAAGTGGATCAGTGAATAAATTAGGTACCCGATTTCGAATCCAGGCAAGAAATAGAAGGCAGATTGCCCGATTAAAATGTAAAACAAGCCAAAGAAAATCATCACGAAAATAAAGGCAGGAAGCGGAGGCATAAACATGTGTTTTTTATCTGTTGGGTGTTCGTGGTGGTGACCATGCATTGCATTGTGGAATGCTTGAATTAATTTATTTTCTTTTGTAAAATGAAAAACGTAACGATGCATCAAGTATTCGGTTAGGGTCCAAGTAAGTAATCCAAATGCAAAAAATCCTAAAATGAATAAAGGTTCGCTTTTGAAAATGTTTTTTCGAATACCGATATAGAAGAAGCTTCCCGCTAATATCAAATGAAAACAAATCATCATCGGAGGATTACTTTTCGATATTAATTCCAGAATTGGATTTTTGAACATTTTTGTTTGGTCTTGAGCACTCATTTTTTAATTTTTTATTGAGTGCAATTTTATGGAATGTCGAAACCAAATTTTTACACAAAAAATGGAATTTATTTCAAATTATGCATCTAAACAGATATTACTATGCTTTGAAATAAAACCGAGAGTTTACGGCACTAACTTATAAAAAAAAGCCAGCCTTTCAGCTAGCTTTTTAATTCTTTGCGGAGAGAGAGGGATTCGAACCCTCGATAAGCTTTTGACCTATACACACTTTCCAGGCGTGCTCCTTCAACCACTCGGACACCTCTCCAATTTTGTGGACTGCAAATGTAATTATTTTATTCAATTAGAATTACTGACCCAAAAGCAACATTCCGATTGTGAAATAAATAAACAATCCTGTAACATCATTCAGTGTTGTAATAAATGGTCCTGTAGCTAACGCAGGGTCTATTTTATATTTGTTTAAAATTAAAGGGATCAAAGTTCCAATAATTGCTGCAAATACAATCACTGTAAATAAAGAAATGCTTACTACAAAACCAAATTGTGCGTTTTCAAAGACATAAGCTATTCCAAAAATGATGCTTGCGAGTAAAATTCCATTTACAAGTCCTACGCCTGCTTCTTTGAGTAGTTTAGGAAATATATTACCAAAGTGTTTATCACCCCGAGCAAGAGATTGAACAACGATCGCTGACGATTGCACGCCCACATTACCTCCAGTTGCTGTTATTAAAGGGATAAAAAATGCCAACGCTGGAATTTGTGTGATATTACCCTCAAATCCTGAAATCACTTTTGCTCCAAGAATTCCTCCCAGCATTCCGACTACTAACCATGGTAAGCGAGCCGATGATATCCTCCAAATACTCGCTCCTGAGTCCATTGGTTCAGAAATACCTGTTGCCAACTGGAAATCTTTATCGGCTTCTTCTTTAATAAAATCAACAACGTCATCTAATGTAATTCTTCCTACAAGTTTATTTTGATAGTCAACAACAGGCACGGAGACCAAATCGTATTTTTCCATCACTTTGGCAACTTCCTCGGCAGAATCACTTGTTTTAACAGAAATGATATTTTTCGATTGATATAAATCTTCAATTTTTGTCCGACTACTTGAAAAAAGTAAACGTTTCAAGGATAGAACGCCCACCAAGTGATTGGATTCATTGACAACAAAAATGTTATATACCTTCTCGACATCCTCAGCTTGCTTTCTTAATTCAACTAAAGCTCGGTTTACTGGCCAGTCCAATTGCGCTTGAAAAAATTCTTTTTGCATCAGTCCACCAGCAGTGTCTTCATCGTAGTTTAAGAGATCAACAATGTCTTCTGCTGCTCCATCATCGTCCATTTGAGCAATGACTTCCTGAATTTTTTCATCCGGTAACTCACCAAGAATGTCAGCAGCATCATCCGAATCAAGATTTTCCAACTGATCGGCAAATTCCTTTGTAGATAAGGACGCTAGAAATCTGTCTCTGACTTCCTCTTCAAGCTCCATAAGGATGTCTGCCTGGGTGTCGTCGTCAACTAAAAAATAAATGAATTTTGCCTCGTCATTCGTAAGTTTGTCAAGAATTTCAGCAATATCTGCGTAGTGTAAATCAAGTACCTGCTCTTGAATCCAAATAGTATTCTGCTCCCCAATTTTTTGGCGAAGTATTTCCAGAAATTCTTTGGTGAGTTCAAAACGCATGGAACAAACTTTTTGCAAAGATACGTATAAGGATAGATTTGGTTTATTAATTTTTATATTGAAATAAAAATGGTTCTTTTTAAAAATTATTGACAAGGAAGTATCCGCTTTCAAAGCACTTGAATTTTACTTTTGAATTCCTTACTTTTGCCCAAATTTCAGATTATGGGAAGAGCTTTTGAATACCGAAGAGCAGCAAAAGAAAAACGCTGGGACAAAATGTCTAAAATGTTTCCAAAACTAGGTAAAGCTATTACGATGGCAGCCAAAGAAGGAGGTATGGACCCTACAACCAATGCTAAATTGCGAACCGCTATTCAAAATGCTAAGGCGGAAAACATGCCAAAGGACAATATCGAAGCGGCTATTAAACGTGCAGCTCAAAAAGATGTTGCTTCATTTACCGAAGTTAATTATGAGGGGAAAGGACCTCATGGAGTTTTGGTTTATGTTGAATGTGCTACGGATAATCCTACGCGTACAGTTGCGAATGTAAAATCCTATTTCAATAAAGCTGGAGGCGCAGTTGTTCCTAATGGTTCAATGGAATTTATGTTTTCCAGAAAAAGTGTTTTTGAAATAAATAAGGCAGATAATTTAGATGTTGAATCACTTGAATTGGAATTAATTGATGCCGGATGTGAGGAAATTGATGTTGAAAATGATCAAATTATCGTTTATGGCGATTATACAGCATTTGGAACATTGGCTAAAGCTTTGGAAGACATGCAGATTGAAGTTCAGAAATCAAGTCTTAAACGAATTCCGACTTCACCGGTAGAATTTACAGAAGAGCAATTGGTTGACATTGAAAAAATGCTTGACAAGATTGAAGATGACGATGATATTCAGCAAGTTTTCACAAATATCGCCTGATTTATACTAAAAGCTTTTGAAATCAGTTATATTGTAAGTAGTTTTAAAAAATGAGGAATCGTTTTTCGTTTATTTTATTTTCTTTCATAGCGCTTGTCGTTGTGGCTTGCTCTACGGAAAAAAATTCCTTTTTGAATCGCACTTATCATTCAACTACGGCAAGATATAACGGGTATTTCAATGCTTCTGAGTTGATGAAGGCTGCATTGAAAACGTATAATAATTCACGAAAAGAAGATTTCTACACAATTTTGCCTGTTAACCCAGTTCCAAATGATACAGAAGTTAAAGGAATGTACCCTGCAATCGATACAGCTGTTGTTAAATGCACCAAAGTGATTTTAAATCACAGCATGCCGAGCGCCGAAAATATGTATGCCAAGCAAGCGGAATACAATAATTGGATAGATGAAAACTGGCTGGCGGTCGGAAAAGCGTTTTATTATCGCAGAGACTACGAAAAAGCATTGAAAAATTTTCAGTTTGTTAAACGTTTTTTTGTAAAAGATCCATCTACTTATGAAGCGGAATTATGGATTGCGAAAATTAGTATTGAACAAAATAAATTTGCAGATGCAAAACTTACATTGGATGATTTAAACGAAATCTCTCAGGAACAAAAGAAAAGGAAAATATCCGATTTTTTGCCATTCCTTAAAAAGAAAAAAACTACAGAAGAAGGAGAAGAAGAACGTCCAAGAATGAGCCGTGATTTACAGTTTGATATTTATAAAGCTTATGCGGATCTAGCCGTAAAAAGAAAAGATTATGAAGCTGCAAAGGAGGGATTGCAATTCTCTATCACCAAATGCAAAGATAAGCGGGAAAAGGCCAGACTTCATTTCGTTTTAGCTCAAGTATACCAAAACTTAAATCAAATTGACTCGGCGTCCTATCACTTTGGGAAAGCAATCAAAGCATCGGCTTCATCTGAGATTTCCTTTAATGCACGATTGAACAGAGCAATAACGGGTTCTGGAGCGAATATGGCAAAAGACTTGAAAAAAATGCTTCGTGATTCTAAAAATGCGCCATTTAAAGATCAAATTTATTATTCGATGGCTTTGGTTGAGTTAAATCGCAATGAGAAGAGTAAAGCGAAAGAATATCTTACACAATCTACTTTTTATTCAGCAGCCAACAAACGTCAAAAAGCGATGTCTTATGAAAAACTTGCAGATATCGTATACAATGAGAAAAGTTATGTTGCAGCACAAAAATATTATGATTCCTGTTCTCGTTTCATGCCTGAGGATTACCCGAATGGTGATGAGGTAAAAAATAAAGCAATTAAGTTAGCCGACTTAGTAAAAGCGGTGGAAATCGCAATTTTTGAAGACAGCGTTCAGCGGATAGCGAAAATGAATGAACGAGAACGTTCTGATTTTTTGAAGGAAACTTTGAAAGAAATGGAAGAAGCGGAACAAAAAAGAAAGGAAGCTGAAGCTGCTAAATTATTGGCACTGCAAAGTCAATCCAATCAGAATACAAATGCTTCAGGAAGTAAATTTGTTTTTAACAATCCAAAACTTCGTGATGAGGGGTACAATGAATTTAAAAAAATGTGGGGTACGCGTGATAATGAAGATGATTGGCGAAGAAGCGATAAGGTTGTTTTTAGTTCAATTGATAAAAATAAGGACCAAACTGATAGTTCCGGAAAAGCGAGTTCAACTGCAAGTGCCGCAACCAAACTTACGGAAGCGGATTTATTAAAAGATATACCTCTGACTGACAGCGCTTTTAGGGCATCAGAGATTAGATTGATGGATGCTTTGTACACTTCAGGCGTACTTTATAAAGAAGTTCTAAATGAAAATGACCTTGCAACACAACAGTTTGAAGCTGTTTTAGCATTAAAAAAAGAAGGTTTGACTGATTTGTCATCTGCGTTTCAGTTATATAAAATAAATGATGGGTCAGGAAATGGTGATAAATACAAGCAGTATATATTAAATAAATACCCGAATTCAGATGCGGCTAACTACTTTAGAGATCCAGATTTTTATGTAAAGCAAAAGCAAAATCAACAATCAGCTGGAATTGCATATTTGGAACAATTGGATGCATACAATAAGGGTCGTTATCAAGCAGTTTTATCTGAATCAAGCAGGGTTATTGAAGGGGATAAATCAAATGCTTTTAGAGCTGAATATATGTTATTGAACGTGTTGGCGGCTGGACAATTAACCGAAAATAAAAAAGAATTGTTGCCGAAGTTGAAGCGCATAATAGACGAAAAACCGGGTACAGATCAAGCAATTCGGGCAAAAGAAATGATTGATGTAATTAATGGTGGTTTTTCTAAAAATGAAACAGTCAACTTCACCAAAACATATATTTATAAATTCGATTCAGGTGTGCCTCAATATGCAATCGTTTTACTAAACGATGAAGAGGATGATGTTGATGCTGCAAAAAACACAATTTCTGATTTTTCCGCGAAGAAATTCAAGACGACACGTGTAAAGGTAACAGCGAAAATGACCACGACTGAAAAGAATTTTATATTGATTCAGGAATTCCCAACTATCAAAATTGCTGAGGAATATATAAATGCTTACAAGGCAGGTGCAGAAATACTTGACGACCTTCAAGACAATAAAATTTATATAATTACGCAAGAAAATTTGAAAAAGTTAATTGAAACTGCGAAATTTGACGAATATAAATTATTCTACGACGATAATTATTAGTCAGTTATGTTAAAACGAAAAGAATTTTTTGGTTCAAGTATTGTGAATGAAACTTCAGATAAAGTGAATATAATACTATCCGGTACAGAGATTACAGGTGATATTGTTTCTAATTCTAATTTGTTAATCCAAGGGGAAATCAATGGAAACATTTCATGCTCTGGAAAGGTGCAAATCGGAACCACTGGAAAAATAAATGGAAACTTAGTTTGTGTTAACGCAGACATTGAAGGTGCTCTTGATGGTGAATTAACCATTGAAAATTTATTGATATTGAGAAGTACGGCAAGAATAAAAGGTGATATTCAGACACTTAAATTAAATATCGAAGAAGGTGCATTTTTTGAAGGAGCTTGCGTAATGAAATCACCAGTTGCAACTAATACCTTCAAAGCTGACATCGAATTTGATTAATGAAAAACGAGTCAGATTCTAAAAAGAAAGTCAGTAAATTCATACGATTTACCACTGTTGGTATGCAAATGGCAGGAATTATTGCTTTTTTCTGCTGGTTGGGTTATTTTCTCGATAAAAAATACAATTCAAAAACACCTTGGTGGACTGTTGGTTTATCTCTTTTTGGCGTATTAACGTCATTATATTTAGTTATTCGAGAAGTTATAAATATCAGTAAAGAAGGTGAGTAATAATTTTCTTTGGAAATTTCTTTTACAAGTAATTGTTATAAGTTCAGTTTATTTCTTGCTTATTTGTAGTAAGGTTTTTGCGCTGCCATTGAAGCCTGCTATTATAAATATGCTTTCTCTAACAATAATATTCCTGATTAGTGGTTTGATTTTGTTTCTTTCATTGAAGAAAGGTGAGCCAATAGCAAGTAGGTTTTTAATTATGACATCGGTTCAGATGCTGTCATTTTTATCTGTTGAAACTGCTTTCATTTATACAAATCAGCCAGATGAATTAGTCTATCATGGATTATTATTATTTTTCTTTCAGTTTATTGCACAAACTTTTTTCCTGATTCGAATTCAAAAAAAATAATTTAGAGCTTCCTTACGAATTTTTCAAGCAATAAGCTCAAGGAGTCAAATGCTTTAAAACTCAATTCTTCATAGGAGTCAAAAACATCATGATAATGTTTATTTGGACCCATGGTGTAGATAAAGAATGCAGGAACTCCGGCTTCTGTGAAATAAAAATGGTCGGAGTTTGCTGCAGGACCCCGTGGTTTTACAAGTGGAACGGCATTCAGTTTTTTATTTAGTTTCAGTAGACCATTGAATTCTTTTTTAAATATTGTGGAATTCACCACTGTTATTCCTTCTTCACCACTCCCCATAATGTCTAGGTTGAGCATGAAGCGAATGTCTTTTAATGGAATTATCGGATGTTTTATCATGTATTGAGACCCCAAAAGTCCAATTTCTTCACCGGCAAAAGCTACAAAAAGTACGTTGTATTTACGAAGTGGACTTTGCTTTAATTTCTCAATTAAAGCAATTAGCATAGCATTTCCGCTTGCATTATCATTTCCACCCGGAAAATATGTTTCACTTCCCATTTGCCCCAAGTGGTCGTAATGCGCTGAAATTAGAATTGTTTTGTCTGTTTTCTTTTTTGCAGGAAGAAATCCAAGTACATTTCGAGCCTTGTGTCGAATCGTTTGGGCGTCTATATTTATTGCAACGCGACTTATTGAGTCATTATAAACGGAATCTTGAACTTGAAGAAAAGGATATTTACGACTTTCTTGAGATACCGACCAAGTAAACTTTGAATTAACAACTTCGATAATCGGTGCGCTGGAACGAAGACTCGCAAGTTTTTGATTTAACTTCTTCAACGTATCGCCTGAATAACCAGTATTTTTCCAAATTAAAACCGTTCCTTGTTTAATTTTTTTGCTTTCGAATTTATTGTTGTACAAATCATCGAAAGTTAATTTCAATAAATTTCCTTCAAATTTACCCCCTCCACTTGAAGGGTCTACTAAATAATGTATTCCTGGAACCAATAGCCTATTCCCGAGCTTAAGTTCAAGCTCATTTGGAAAAGTATTAACTGAAAAAGAAAACGGTTGAAAGTAAGAATTAGCTATCTGTTTTAAACCCAATTCTTTGAATGTATTGGCAATATATTCTGCTGCAATTGAATCTCCTCCGTTGACGTAGCCCCTACCATGAAATTCAGATGAACAAAGTGTTTTTGTGAATTGTCTTACGCGATCACTTTGACCAAATCCAAGTGCAGGAAGGAAGAAACTAAGCAGAAAGATCAGCCGCATAACGACGACAGATTTTTACAAGAAAATCTTCAACAATTTCACTATCCAAGTCCCATTCGTTATTTTGAGCATATTCTGCAACAATTGAACGTGCAGCATTCAGGTTATCCTGGCTATCTAATTTTTTTACTGCCGTCGAAAACGCATCACTTGAACCTTCAAAAAGTTCGTTGATAAATTGCAGTCTTTCATTTAAAGTAAAAGAGCCAATCAGTGTGTCCAAAGGCATAATGGAATAATTCGAACCCAAACTTTGTTCAATTGATTTTATTCTATTCGTTATTTCTGAATCATTATTTGAAGTTGAACTTGTAGACTCCTCAAAAGAGGTTTGCGCAGATTCAATGAATGAAGGAGCTTCAGGCTCCGGATCATTGAAAGTTGTAATAATTGTTTTTTCTTCCGTTTCAACTACAATTGTTGCGTGTTCTTCTTCAAAAATGTGAGTTTCTTCATGTGTAATAACTTCTTCTTCAACACCTGTTTCTTCATCATAAGAATTAGTTATAATAGTATTTTTTTCGATAATTTCTTCTTTTTCAAATTCTTTAGATGTTTCTTCCGAAGTTTGTTCATCTTTTGCAGCGAACAAATCAAGTTCGAAAGGAATTTCAAATTCGCTATTATCTTCTATTTCTGCAATATTTTCGTTTGGAGATTCCGTTATTTCAACTTGATCTTCATTTGAAACGATATCGATTTCAATTTCAGCTAATGGGTCCTCTATATTAGTCTCATCATCAATAGAAATGTCTATTCCTAAAACACCTTGTTCATATACTTTATAACGAAGTACAATCAAACGCTCGTTTAACTCTCTTGAATCGGAAACTAGTTGTTCCATTTCAGCGAGAGTAATATTTCCCTCTTCGATTTTAGACAGTTTGTACTGGATGGATGAAATCAGCTCTTTCATAATCTTTTACTTTTTATTAACATTCTGAGAAATTTTCTAACTTCTGCTTTGCACTTCTGCAGGAATTAGCGACTTTCGAATTCAAATTTAGAAAACTACATTCAGTTGAATTCAAACTGATCGTTTTTTTCTCATACAATAATTGTTAAGAACTTAAAGAAGTTATGTTTTTGGAACAATTCCCAGGAGAAGGGAGACAAAATGGTTGGATTGAAGTAATTTGTGGATCAATGTTTTCAGGTAAAACGGAAGAATTGATCCGTCGAATAAGAAGAGCTGAATTTGCAAATCAGCCTTTAATTATGTTCAAACCGGAGATTGATAATCGTTACAGTCAGGAAAAAGTAGTGAGCCACAAAGGAACTGAGTTTAAGGCTGAAATCGTAAAGTCATCACAAGAAATTCTTACCAAATGGAAAAATCAAAAAATTGTGGCAATTGATGAAGCACAGTTTTTTGATGAACATTTGGTTGAAGTAAGCAATGAACTTGCCGACAAAGGAGTTCGAGTGGTTATCGCTGGACTTGACATGGATTATCTTAGGATTCCTTTTGGTCCAATGCCAAAATTACTGTCCATTGCTGAATACGTAACAAAAGTTCATGCCATTTGCGTTTCTTGTGGTAACTTAGCACAGTTTTCGCACCGTACGGCGAGTGAATCAGGACAGGTTTTGGTAGGTGCAGTTGAAAAATACCGTCCACTTTGTCGTACATGCTATCATATTGCAACGACTTGAAATTAAATATTGAATATTCGGATTTTTGCACAATTATAGGTGGTTCGCATTATTGCGGTCCAGGAAAATCAACAATCAACGAAATTGCATACGATTCTCGAAAGATAAGTGGAGCAAATGGCCAAGTTTTTTTTGCGCTTAAAGGTGAATCAAGGAATGGACATGATTTTTTGAACGATGCCTACCGTAAAGGAGTTCGTTTATTTGTTGTATCAGAAGTTCCAAATAAACCACACAAGGCAGCTTCGTATATTTTGGTCGAAGACACACTTACCGCATTGCAGGAGTTGGCTGCGAATCACCGTAAAAAGTTTAAATTTCCAATTGTTGCAGTTACAGGAAGTAATGGAAAGACAACTGTTAAAGAATGGTTATACCATTTACTTTCTCCAAAATTTAGAATAATACGGAGCCCAAAAAGTTATAATTCCCAATTGGGAGTTGCTCTATCTATCCTTGAGCTACATGAAAAAGCAGATTTAGCCATCATTGAAGCTGGAATATCGAGAGCAGGAGAAATGGAAATTCTCGAAAAAATGATTCAACCGGATCTTGGTATTTTCACTTCTTATGGTTCATCTCATGCTGAAGGGTTTATTTCAGATATAGAACATTTTAATGAAAAGCTAAAGCTTTTTGTCCGATGTAAAAAAACAATTATCGCTTCTGAGATATCAATATCAAAAGAACAATTGAATAAAATTCATGGGATTAAAATAATTCCTGTAGAATTCTCAAAAGAAATGAATTTTGTTCCGTTTCAAGATAAGGCTAGTCGTTTGTCCGCAATGATTGCAATAGCAGCTTCAAAAAGCTTTGGTTTTGTTGACATAGAGCAAATTAAAAATTTGCCTCGCCTTGCGATGCGCATGGAAACGTTTGAGGGAATAGAGAATTCTTTAATAATTAACGATACCTATAATCTTGACTTGGATGCATTGGAGTTTTCAATGGAATACCAAGTTTCTCTCTCAGAAGGCAAAAGAAGGGTAGTTTTGGTTGGAATCGATGAAGCAAACAAACATCTTGAAGAGGAAGTGAGAAGAAAGGTTCTGAAGTTTCGCCCGGATTACTTTGAATTCGTGTTTCAAGGAAAACTCCCAAAATTTGACATTTCAAATGCTGTAGTTCTTGTAAAGGGAACGCGTAAGTCTGAAATGCAAAAACTGGCAGCTAGGCTTAAATTGAAAAAACATAAGACTTTTGTAGAGATTGACTTATCAGCGATTAAGCATAATATTCAAGTATTCAGATCACAATTGAAGCCGAAAACTAAAATGCTTGCGATGGTGAAGGCGCAATCTTATGGTGCAGGTTTGGAAAAAATGGGGTTGTTTCTTGAAAAACAAGGAATTGATTACCTAGGTGTTGCGTATCCTGATGAAGGAGTTGAATTGAGAAAAGCAGGCGTGAAAATACCCATTCTTGTTATGAATCCTATGGATGAAGGATTCGAAGATTGTGTAAAATATAAATTGGAACCGGCTGTATTTTCATTCGAGCAATTGGAAGAGTTGTTACATGAATTAATAACCCAGGGAATTCAGAATTTTCCCATTCATTTGAAAATCGATACAGGAATGAAAAGGTTGGGTTTTGACTTCAGAGATTTACCTCGATTAATGGAAATGCTGCAAGCGCAACCCGAAATCGCAGTTAAAGGTGTTTATTCACATTTGGCGGATTCTGATAACCGACGGGATAAGCGCTTTACGGATTTACAAATGCTAAGATTTATTGATGCTTGTAAACTTATTTCACAATATGTTTCTTTCCCTTTTATGGCTCATTTACTTAATTCAGAAGGAATTGCCAACTATCCGGAAGCGCAATTTGATATGGCGCGAATTGGAATAGGAATGTATGGAATAAGCGGAAATCCTCTTCTAATGAAGAAATTAGTACCTGTAGTTTCTTGGAAAAGTACAGTATCACAGATAAAACAAGTGAAAAAAGGAGAAAGTATCGGATATGCAAGGTCATTTGTTGCTGAAAAAGACATACTCATAGCAATTATTCCTGTTGGATATGCGGATGGTTTCCGTAGGAGTTTAAGTAATGGAAAAGGAAAAGTGATAATACAAAATCATTTATGTAGCGTAATTGGTCGAGTTTGCATGGATATGATAATGGTAGATGTTTCAAAAATAAAAGCCAGAACGGGCGATTTGGTTGAAATAATCGGGATTAATCAACCATTAACAGAGTTTTCTGAAATGATGCAAACTATCCCTTATGAAGTCTTGACCTCCATCTCAAAAAGAGTTCACAGAACGTATTTAGAAGATTAGAAATTAGTGAACTACCAGTTTTAAAAGTTTCTGTAAGTTTAATAATAGATTTTTTGCTCTAACTTTGTAAAAAATCTCATGAAACAATCTTGTAAAATATTATTTTTCTTTGTGTTATTTTTTGGAGGAATCGCCTCTGCACAAAACAATCCTGTCGATACCAACACGTATGTTATTCTGAAAAATGATAGCAACGAATACATTGGGAAAATCCTTAGTGATGATGGACGTGAGGTATTAATTAATACTGATAAACTTGGTAAAAGGCAATTTACTGATTTTAATGGGTTGTCTGCAGTAAGTAGTTACTCCTTTCCAATTCCAATGTGCAGTTGGTTCTATAAGTTTTAATAACTGCAAAAAGTAAAGGTTTTCATGTAATATACATCCTCTTTCCTCTATCTAATTTTGGAGGAAAAGAAGAATATGAAATCATTATCTAAATTTATTGTAGCCCTTATTTTCTTATTAATTTCCATTAACATTCATGCTCAAAATAATCCTGTTGATACTAATACGTATGTAATTGTTAAAGTGGATGGTTCAGAATATATTGGCAAAATATTATTTGATGATGGACGAGAAGTACTGATTGAAACGAAGTCATTGGGGAAAATTTACATCAATAAATCTGAAATAAAGTCAATTACATTAATCTCATCTCGAAAGGAAGTTATTTTTGGAGAATATCGTGCACTTGGTCCATTCACAACACGATATCAATTTACAACAAATGGATTTCCAATAAAACGGGGTGAAAATTATGCGTTGGTAAATCTATATGGACCTGAGGTACATTTCTCACTTTCAGATCGATTTTCATTGGGAGTCATGACCACCTGGATTGCCAGTCCGTTTGTCTTGGTTGGAAAATATTCATTACCGTCAAACATTAATAAATGGCATTTTGCTGTGGGAACAATGATAGGCACAACAGGATATCTGGCAAATTTCAAGGGGTTTGGAGGATTACATTGGGCAGTGGCAACTTACGGTGACAGGCTAAACAATGTCTCTTTTTCCGCGGGGTATGGGTATGTTAAAACTGGTGTTGATGAAACTATTGAACGAACAGGAACATATATTGAACCCAATTTCCCTCCAACATTTCAACGCATGGCTCCTTTGAGAAAAGCACCATTAATTTCAATTGCAGGTATTTTTAAAGTTGGAAGTAAAGCGAGTTTTTTCTTTGACTCGATGATATTATTCAATAAACAAGAAGAAATAAATAGTTCTTCAACAGGTGGATACGATCCAAATACTCAAAGTTATTCACCCTTAATTACAACAGTAAAAGAAGAAAGAGTATTTAAAACTTCGCTATATTTGATGCCTGGTATGCGCTTTCAGAAAAGTGAAAACAAAGCTTTTCAGATTGCTTTAGCTGGAGTTGCTACATTTGATAAATTTGGAACTAGTTCTTTTCCAATTCCCATGTGCAGCTGGTTTTTTAAATTTTAATACTAAAATGAAATCTGATATTCAAGCGGAGTTATTTAAATTAATAAAAACCAAACTTAGTGGTCAGGATTCTTTAGGAAATGCATTGTCAGATATTTTACATTTAAGTCCGGATGCAGTTTATAGGAGATACCGCGGAGAGACAAGTCTTACGATTCAAGAAACGAAAAGACTTTGTCAGCATTTTGATGTTTCATTTGATGCATTGGCGCAATTAAGTGAAGGAAAAGTTATTTTTCAATATCCACCATTAAACACTTATGATTTTAGTTTAGAATCTTATTTGGAAGGGATCGCTGAATCGTTTAAGCGAATTAAAAAATTAACTAATCCAGAGATGTATATTTCAGTTAGTAATACCCATTTTTTTCAGATTTTAAATTTTCCTCAACTTGTCAGATTCCGATTATTTTTTTGGGCAAAAACGCATTTACAAATTGAAGCCTATAAGGAAGAAAATTTTAAACATGAAAAAACCTCCGACCGAGCTTTTGAGCTAGGAAAGGAAATCCTACAATTATACAATTCCATTCCGTCAATAGAAATTTTTGACCCAGAACTCATGCGTGGTTTTATGCGTCAGATTTTATATTATTACAAGGCACACATGTTTGAAGATCCTGAATATGCTTTGTTTTTATGTGATAGAGCACTATTGTTTTCAAAGCACTTGAAAGAACAGGCAACCCTTGGAAAAAAATTTATCTACGGAACGGTTGCACCAAATTCAGGAAATGATTTTAGTATGTATCTCAACGAAACAGTAAATTCTGATACAACGTTTTATTATTCAAGCAAAGAATCAGATGGAATATTTGTGACACATAATGTAATGAACTATTTGCATACAAATGCACCAAGTTATGTTGCTGATTCAAAACAGATCATTGACAAGCAACTAGCAAACTCTAGTTTGATAAGTCAAGTCAATGAAAAAGAACGAAACAATTACTTCTATGATTTTGAAAAAATGATATTGTCTTTCAGAAAAAAAATCGAAGCAGATTTGTATTTCTGATATTTTACAAAAAATTAAATTTCCCTCTCCTAAAATAATGTGATATTTGCAGAATTTTCAGTTCAAGGAGAAAATAATGAATAATTCAGATTTTAAAGTTTTTGTAACAGGGGCTGATGGTATGCTAGGTGCAAGTATTTGTAGGGAACTACTTTCTCAAGGTTACAAAGTGAAAGCAATGGTAATGCTGAATAGAAAAGTTAGTGTTATTAGTGATTTGGATATAGAAATTATTGAAGGTAATGTTTTAGATATCAATGGTTTGGAATCCAATATGTCCGACTGTCAGTTTGTAATAAACGTAGCTGCTCTGACAAATGTATGGCCAAGATCTTCAGAATCCGTAATGAAAGTAAATTTTCAGGGAGCAATGAATGTGGCTCAGGTTGCACAAAAATTCAAACTGTTGAGAATGGTTCAGATTGGAACGGCAAGTTCATTTGGTGCTGGGCCTAAAGAAAATCCCGGCGTTGAGTCAACGGAGTATGATAGTGGTAAATATCAAATGGATTATATAACTAGTAAATACTTAGCTCAAAATGCTCTTTTGGAGAAGAATGAGAAAGAAGGATTTCCTGTTATAATTGTTAATCCAACTTTTATGATTGGTCCTTTTGATACAGGTCCATCCTCCGGTAAAATGATTTTAGAGTTTTACAAGGGAAAAGTACCTGCGTATACTTCAGGAGGAAAAAATTTCGTTTCATCACTTGATGTGGCAGCAGCTACAGTAAATGCCTTGAGACATGGAAATATTGGTCAATGCTACATTGCTGGAAATGAGAATTTGACATTTGGAGAGTTTTTTCAGAAAGTAGAGAAGGTTTCTCAGAAAAAATTCAAGATGTTTCGTGTCCCAAATGCTTTACTTTTCTTATTTGGTTTATTTAATTCTGCAATTGCCAGAATAAGAAATAAGCCTCCTCAAATAAGCTATACAATGGCGCGAATGGCTGCTAACGGACAATATTACAACCCAAGAAAAGCTGTCGATGAATTGAAAATGCCTCAAACGCCAATTGAAAACGCAATTGAGAAATGTTTGAATTGGTATAAAAAAAATGGATATCTAACTGACTAATATGGTACTTCTTTTAAAACTAGATTTATCTTGGAAAGGTACAGATCTAAAAACAGTTTTGCCTATTGCTTTAACGTTGATTTGTTTTACTGCTTATTGGTTTATTTCTCAATCGGAAAACATAAAAAAAATGTTTTATGATAAAAACGATTTTGATGCCGCCTCGGTAAAACATATTTTCTTTACAAAATATATGGGTTTTCTCTTAATGGGAATTCTCCCACTATTAGTATGTCTAATAGTTTTAGAGGAAACATCACCTGCATATTTTGGACTCTGTTTTCTGCCTTCAACTTTCTGGTTTTCTGTAATGTGGATAGTTATCTTAAGTCTTCTTGTTATTCCTTTGGCTTATATTTCAGGTAAAAAACCAAAAAACCTCTTGAATTACCCTCAAATCAGAGCCAAATTGTGGACTAGAAAAATCTTTTATATAAATTTAATTGGTTGGGTTATTTATCTTTTTGGTTATGAATTTCTGTTTCGTGGAATTCTACTAATTCCTCTAAATGAAACACTTGGGCTTTGGCCAGCGGTTGCAATAAATGTGGCGATGTATTCAGCAACTCACATTCCAAAAGGATTAGATGAAACCATTGGTGCTATACCTTTGGGGATTGTATTGTGTCTGTTAACACTTTTTTCAGGAACTATTTGGATTGCATTTTGGGTTCATGTTGCTTTAGCTTGGACAAATAGTTTGACAGCTCTGAAGTTTCATCCAGAAATACATTATGTAAATTGGAACAAAAGAAAATGAAAAATTCTGAGGGGAAAGTTGCCATTGTTACTGGTTCTAGTAGAGGGATAGGTTTGGCAATTGCAAAGGAGTTGGCAAAACAAAACATAATAGTTGTACTGAATTCACGTGATCAAGCGCGACTTGAATCAGCGACGAATGAAATGAACCTTATTTCCCAGAACATATCGGCTATAGTTGCAGATGTTTCAACTATAGAAGGTTCGCAATTTCTCATCGATGAGGTTTTGAAAAGGTTTGGTAGAATAGATATTCTTGTGAACAATGTTGGTATTTCGAGCCGAGGCAAAGTAGCGGATTTAAATCCGGAAGTTTTTAAAATTGTTTTTGAAAGTAATGTTTATGGTTCTGTTTATCCGACAATTGCCGCTCTTCCATCGATTCGATCTACAAAAGGCAGTATTGTCTTTGTTTCAAGTTTAGCCGGAATAAGAGGGCTACCGTCATTGGCTCCATATAGTTCATCCAAATTGGCATTAAGGGCTATTGCCGAATCAATTCGTATTGAAGAAGCTGAAAACGATGTGCATGTGGGATTGGTATTAGTAGGAATGACAGAAATTGTACACAATAAAGAGGCCGTTGCGTCTGATGGTACGAGACAAATCCTTGCTTCTCGAGCAAATAGAAAAGTCTTAAAATTGGAAGAGGTGGCCTTGGCTGTTTTGAAAAATATTAGACTAAGACGTTACATAACCACGATGACCACTTTAGGAAAACTAAATTCTTTTTTACATGCACGATTTCCTTTACTTGTAGAGAAAATTATTTTAATGAACATTAAAAAAATGGAGGAGGGGAATAAATAATGCTAATAGGACAAGATTTTCCGAAACTTGAATGGCAATTCATGGGATTTCATTTTTTGGAACCCAATGCTTTAATTGGAGATTCAATAATTCTGATTACAGCAATGTTTTTTGCATTTAAAACATATAAACTGAAAAACAATAATTCTTTTTTTAAGTTTTGGACTTTGTTTTTTATTATGTTCGGAGTTAGTTTTTTTGTGGGTGGGCTTGGACATTTATTTTTCAATTATTGGGGAGTAAAAGGAAAATATTTTTCTTGGTTTGCAGGAATACTTTCGGCTTATCTAATTGAATATGCGATGCTCAATATTTATCCAAATTTAACTTTGAGAAAAACATTGAAAAAAATTGCAGCTATCAAGCTCGTCTTTTTTCTCACCGCCGAGGCATACATATTAAATAGTTTTAATATTACCGATGATCCTCAAAAGGGATTGATACTTCCAACTGTTTTTTCATTTATTGGATTGGGCCTTACTCTCGGATTACTTTCCGTCCGTTATCAGAAGAGAATTACTGAGTCATTCCGATTTTTTTGGATGAGTACCTTGATTTTAGTCCCTAATTTGTTTATTCAAGGATTGAAGATCAACATTCACCCTTATTTTGATAAAAATGATTTCAGTCATTTACTACTAATTGTTTCAATGTTTCTCTATTTTAGAGCACTAAATGGAATAAATTCAGAAATACAAGGTAAGTCACTTTCCATTGAGCAGGTTATTTAGTCTAGATTCTAATAAAAATCTATTCATGCGTTGAAGTAGAATAGGATAGATGTTAAAGAAAATACTAAAGAGCGTCAACGACCAAAAGCAAAATATTTTACCAGAAACAAAATAATTAACTTGGACTGGAAGCGTGACAATTAGTGAAATGATATGTGCAGTCTCAGATTGTTTTGTCTCTTCATAAAGTATTTTAATATAATCTCTTTTTCTGCCTTTTAAATATACTCTTGGATTAATGTGCCTCATGAAACTATTTATAAGAATAAATTGAAATACTGGAACCAGTAAGAATTTAAAATAGCTTGTTGTTTCAAATTTTCTTTTTCGATAATACGTTTTCCAAAGCCGATGGTATTTAAATGTTTGGAAGTAAAAAAATCCCGTTAACATTAAAACACAACATTCAATTAATGTCAAAACCAATTCGAGTAACTTAATATTTGTTTTTAGACAAATTGAATGAATCCAATATTCTAATAGGATTACAACTAAATATAGTAAGGTAATTAAAACTAGCTTTTGAAATAATTTTAGTTTTTCAATCAACGGATTACAATTTTAATTGTAAAAATAGTTTCTTATTCTAACAAACGCAAAATATGAAATTAATATTTAAAATATGATTTTTTAAAGTTCGAAATATGCGAAATACGCAAAAAAAGATTTGTTACTTGACTAAAACAGTTTTGTTATTTGTGAAAAATAGCCAAATCTTTGTTCATCAAAATATAAAGTATGAAAACAAAAATTTTCTTTTTTTCAGTTTTAATGGGTTTGAGCAGTTTGAAAGCTCAAAACGAAAACTTACCATCAATCGCTGTTGCAAATCCAAATGTAAATGCATTGAGTATTAAACCGGAGTCAGGTTCTAAAATGATGCGCTTAGAATTAATAAAAATGAATAAGTATAAGGTGTATGATGAATTTGATAT